>CAZQMD010000398.1:0-4182 GCA_964594185.1 uncultured Afipia sp.
AGGTCAACCATCTTCCCCGCCACGCATTTTTCCGCCCGCATCCGTTCAGGGACAGACGATTGCCCAGCGTGTTTCGTTCCATCGCCGGCGAAAAATATATGCGGCTGTAATCCACAGTTCCGCCGGATCATTCCGGCCAACCGGCGGTTGAAACGGCACGTGCCGGTCGATCACAAACCGGTGTCTTTTATCAGAACCTGAGGAGAGCCCTGTCCATGCGCAGGACCCACGACATTTCCATCGGAGAGAAATGGCAGAAGATCGCGGATGACACGCGGGATAAGGCACACGCAATGCCGCCCTGCGAGAAGCGGGATGATCTTCTGAAGAAGGCCCGTCAGCTCGATGTCGCCGTCAATCTGAACAACTGGCTTTCAACGGAGCCGAAGGCTGCGAAATAGTTGCGCGCCCTGCGGTACTCACTTGGCAGTGGCGGATTTGGCCTTCGCGGTTTTCGCGGCTGGCTCCGGGCGCACTGTCGCCCACGGATCGTTGCTCACCTTGGCATCGGGAATTTTCGAGCGCGCAGCCTTTGCCGCATCTTCATTGGCCTTGATCTTCGCCTTCTCTTCCTCACTGTATTCCTTGCCTTCGCCAAGCTTGAAACCAGGCATCAGACTCTGGGCGAACGCCGGCACCGCGGCGGGAACCATCGTCAAGCCAATCAGCATCGCCATCCGTAATACCCGCATCGAAACTCTCCCGTTATTCTTGCTCTGCTTCGTCATTGCGCGACAGCCGCCTGCCCCGGCCCACCGGCCATTTCAGGCACTCTACCTCACCGCAAAACGATGGCCAAGGCGGGGCAAATCCTTGCAAAAGCGCCCTGAAAGCGGCTTTTCCCGATCTGCGCCCACCCGCAACGTCGGCCGGACGATCATCGTAAATCAATCCTGAACGCAGCCGCGGCCCGCGATAGGTATCGGTTTATAGGCTGGCAACTGCCGAAATCTAGATTGGGGATGACGGTTCACGAGGTCACCGCCATGACAGACATACCGCTTGCAGAGAGACGTTCGGATGTGCGCCGCCGCGTGTTCAAGGGCGGCGTGATCAGTTTCGAGGGCGCCGGTATCGACTGCACCGTGCGCAACATGTCCAGTGGCGGGGCCGCTGTCGATGTCGCCAATGGTGTGATGATCCCGCCGCGATTCCGGCTTGCGATCAAGGCGGACGATTTCACCGCCCGCTGCCGCATGATCTGGAATGACGGACGGCGCGTCGGCATCGCGTTCGACTGAACGGCACCGCGCGAAAACGGAGAAACGATTTCCGGAGCTCTAGAACGACACCCCGATCCGCGGTCCCTTCGTCCACACCACACGGCATTTCTTTTTCGATCCGCCATAGAGCAGGTCGAACCGGTTAGGCAGCGGCTTGCCGGGGGTGATTTCGAGACACGCGCCGCCCGCGGAATAATCCACGACATTGCAGCCGATCACCGGAGACTTCGGGTCGATAATGATACTAGCGGCGCGGGAGACGTTTCCCGACGGCCGGACGCGGTTAAAGCGGCGATCTTGACGCATACGCAACACCTCAAACACTGACACGACTTTCGCGAACCGGCATCAGGACACGCCCTCCACCGGGGCACGCCTTGCAGATGGCGATGCGGACTTTTTCTTGGCCGCCTCGCATTTCAGAAAGATCACGCCGATCTGGTCGCCATTCACCCGCACCATCTTGCAGCGCCGGTAAGCCAGACCGGTCGAGGACAGCACCAGAAAGAATTCCTTCAGATCAAGATCGCCGACCGAGCCTTGAACCTGAAGCAAGGCGCCGCCTTCGGACACATCGAGCATCCTGCAGGCCCGGCGCCAGGTGCCGTCAATTCCCATGATCTGCACATCAATGCCGCGCTCGAAATCGATGCGCTGACTCTTGCGAAGTTCCTTGCCCATTGCGACCTCCTGCGGAGACTGCCGCTTGGTAAAAATTCCGAACCAGAGATTCTGGTTTACAAAAACTAACGCCTGAAAATTTCCTCCCGCTCTGGACCCGGTCCAAAGCGGTGTCATAATGATGTCAGGCTGCGCTCAATTGCTTAAATTTTCCTGCACGCGGCATTCTTCCAACAGCCCGATACCGCGCAGCCTTTTCAAGCTGTCAGGCGCGAACGGGCGTCGTTAACAGCGGGTTAAAAAATCGCGGCGGATTTAACCCTAATCCCACATCCGATTTTGATGTTTGGTCCCTAGCGTCGAACATCAGGGATGCAAGAAACAAACGCGCGCCGCTTTGTCGTGCGCACAAGCGTGGAATGGGAACAGGGACGTGGTCGAGATTGCCAATGCAGCAGAAGCTGCGACGCGTCGCGAGGTGAATTTTGCCCGCGTGAGCGGCCATTCGATGGCCGAGCCAACCGGTGTGCTTGTGCCGCTCGACACGATTGCCGCCGAACGCTGGCGGCGTCTTTGCGAAAACGCCATCGAGCCGAACGGCTACTACCTTCCGGAATGGAAATTCGCCGTCAACGCTTCGGCACAGGGCCGCACCAATGTCAGCGCGCTCATCGCGAACGCGACCGCCAGTGAAGGCCAGCGCCTGATCGGTCTTCTGCCCGTGATTTCCGCCTGGCGCGCCTATGGCCTTCCCTTGCCCGCGCTGGTCAGCGCCGATCCTTACGGCACACTCGCGACCCCGTTGCTCGATCGCGACCGCGCCGATGAGGCCGCAGCAAGCCTGATGCAGCAGGCACGCAACACCGGCGCGCATGCCTTGATCCTGCGTGACATCACACTCGACGGCGCCGCGATGATGGCGTTCACCCGCGCGCTTGCATGCCGCGGATTGAAGCCGCGTATTCTGCAAAGCCACGCACGCGCCAGCCTTGACGCCGCCCGCAACGCCGACGATCTGCTGCGCGATGCGCTCGGCCCGAAGAAACTCAAGGAGCTGCGCCGTCAGCGCAACCGGCTTGCCGAACATGGCGAGGTGATCTTCACCATCGCCACGACACCGAGCGAAATCAAACGCGATCTTGCGACGTTCCTCACACTCGAAGCCAGCGGCTGGAAAGCCAAGCGCGGCACCGCACTGGCGCAGCACGAAGGCGACGCGGCCTTCATTCGCCGCGCCGTGTTCGATGCAGCCGCGCGCGGCAACTGCGAGATCGTTACCCTGCATGCGGGCGAGACTCCGGTGGCGTCCGGCATCGTGCTGCGGCATCTCGACCGCGCGTTTTATTTCAAGCCCGGCGTGGACGAGCGTTTCGCCAAATGCTCCCCCGGCGTGCAACTGACCCTGGAACTGACGCGTCATCTCTGCGCGGACCCTGCGATCGCAACCGCCGACTCCACCGCGATTCCCGGCCATCCCATGATCGATCCGATCTGGCGCGGACGCCTCGCCATCGGCGACGTGCTGATCCCGCTCAATCGCCGCGATCCGTTCGTGCCGGCCATCCGGCTCGGCCTCGCGCTTCGCACCCTTGTCCGCGAGCCGGCGCGCCGCCTCGTTCACACCGTCAGAAAACTCCGGGAGACACGCTCATGAACGTTGCCTCAAGCATTGCGCCGGTGATCACCGCCGACAACGACGCGCTCAAGCACGATTTTCCGCTCAAGCCGTTCGCGATCCATCACAAGCTCTCGGGTCATCCGCTGCTGACGCTGTCGCGGATCGCGAAGCTCGCTGCGGACATGCCGCGCGACCTGATCGAATATAATTCCGGCGCCGCATCCGTCAGCCAGGACCCTGACAAGGTGAAGAGCGTCGATCTCGATCCGGTCGAGGTGGTCAACCGCATCCAGACCGCAGGCGCCTGGATGGTGCTCAAGCGCGTGGAGAAATCCCCCGAATATCGCCAGTTGCTGGAAGATGCGCTGACCTCGGTTGCCCGCGCACGCGGCTTCAAGAGCATCGAGGACGCCGGCTTCTCGCAGATCGAAGGCTTCCTGTTCGTGTCGTCGCCGAATTCGACGACGCCGTTCCACATGGATGCCGAGGATAACTTCTTCGTGCAGATCTACGGCGAGAAAACCTTCGCGGTCTACGACAACCGCGATGGCCAGATCGCCGACGATGCCCAGGTGGAGCATTCCACCGTCAAGCATCGCAACGTGCCGTTCAACGAGAGCTTCCGTCCGCGCGGCATCGAGTTCGAACTCGACGCCGGCGACGGCTGCTACATTCCCTATCAGTGGCCGCATTGGGTGGAGACCAAGGGGTTGCATTCGA
>CAZQMD010000399.1:0-4143 GCA_964594185.1 uncultured Afipia sp.
ATCGATCTCAAACGCGAAGGTCCGCAACGCGGGCGGTTCATTTCGCCGCGCCTCGCGGAAGAGGTCAAGATCGCGATCGAGCGCAAGGAACAGGCGCTACTGTTTCTCAATCGCCGCGGCTACGCACCGTTGACGCTATGCCGCGCCTGCGGGCATCGCTTCGCCTGCACGATCTGCGATGCGTGGCTGGTGGATCATCGCTTTCGCCAGCGGCTGGTGTGCCATCACTGCGGCTTCTCGATGCCGCGCCCGCATCAGTGCCCTCATTGTGGCGCCGAGGAATCGCTGGCTGCGATCGGTCCCGGTGTCGAGCGCTTGCAGGAAGAAGCCGCGAGTCTTTTTCCGGAGGCGCGCACCATGGTGCTGTCGAGCGATCTCATCACCGATATCGAAACCATGCGCTCGGAACTGAACGAGATCGCGGAAGGGCGCGTCGATATCATCATCGGCACGCAGCTTGTGGCAAAGGGACATAACTTCCCGCGACTCAATCTCGTCGGCGTGGTCGATGCAGATCTCGGACTTGGCAACGGCGATCCGCGCGCAGCCGAGCGGACATTCCAGTTGCTCAATCAAGTAATCGGACGCGCCGGGCGCGAGCAGGGACGCGGTATAGGTTTCTTGCAGACGCACCAGCCGGAGCATCCGGTGATGAAGGCGCTGGTCGCGTCGGATCGTGAAGCGTTCTACGCCAGCGAAATCGACGCCCGCGAACGCACGCTTTATCCGCCGTTCGGGCGGTTGGCATCCCTGATCATTTCAGCGGGCGATCGTCCGACTGCGGAAGGTTTTGCACGCAAGCTGGCGGCTGCTGCGCCGCTCGATGAGCGCGTGCAGGTGCTGGGTCCCGCGGAAGCGCCGCTTGCGGTCATCAAGGGCCGGTATCGATTCCGGATTCTGGTGAAGTCGGTGCGCAGCATCGACCTGTCGGCCTATATGCGCGATTGGCTCGCCGCTGGTCCCAAGACCAAGGGCAATCTCAAGCTTGAAGTCGATATCGACCCGCAGAGCTTTCTCTAGAGCTTGATTGAGCGGTGGGCTCCTCACCATGAGCTGATCTATGAAAAAGGCCGGCGCAACTGGCACCGGCCTTTTCAACGCTACGCTTTACACAACTGGACTCAACGCAACAGAACGCAACGCTTACTGAACTTCCGCGACCACATGGCCGACGCCACGGCCGGTCAGGCCAACTGCGCGGGCGGCGCCCTTCGACAGATCCAGCACGCGGCCCTTGATGAACGGGCCACGGTCATTGACGGTGACGACCACGCTGCGGCCGCCATGGGTGACCTTGAGACGCGTGCCGAATGGCAGGGTGCGATGGGCGGCGGTCATGGCTTCCTGATTGAAGCGCTGGCCCGAGGCCGTCCGGCTGCCGGACTCATTGCCGTAATACGACGCCTTGCCGGAGAAGCTGCGGCCGGAGCTGATGGAGGCATTGGCGTCGCGCCAAGACTTTTCATGAGAAGATTTGCGGTGGCCGGCTTCGCTTGCGGTCGCGCCCAGCGCCAGCATCCCGACGGCAATCAAAGCGATAGAGGCATTCCGATTTTTCACGGGTTGCCCCGGCACGCGCTTGATAGCGGTGATCATATAGTCGTCCCTCGTTATTGGTATATCCATCCAACGTCTGGCTAAATCGAGCCAGCGTTCACGTGGCCGGATGGATGTTTCCATAATAAGGCATAAGCGCGGCGCGGAAAATCGTTCCAAACGCCACCACATATATGTTCGAAGATTGGAGAATGACTTGCTTTACTTCGATCTGATCGGACGACGAAGTTTTCGCAAAGCAACTATACATCTATTTACTGTATAGTTTTCGCAGCTATTGGCTCCGCCAAGTAAACGCAATATCGCCCAAATGGTTTCACGCATGCAGATTTTGCAATGCTGCATGCGGCAAGTGGGCGACTCGGAGGATTTTTCTTAAGGAATTCGCGGTCAGTCGGGGCGGCGAACAATCACGCCATGCCAGCCAAGGCCTTTATAGGTCTCGTAGCCGGGGGTCGCATGGAAGGCGACCGTGGTTCCGTCGGAGCGTGAGTAGAACCCGTGGCTCTGGTTGCCGGTCTCGATCTGAAAATGCCGATCAAGGCTGCTCGTGCCTTCCGACGAGGCGATGATCCTGCGATGCGCGTCGACCAGCAGGACTTCTGTTCTGGCCTTTTCGTCCGGCTCGATGCGCACGCCGCGGACGATCGTCTCGGCTTGCGGCGCCCAGTCGAAATGAATCGCCAGGACGCCGAGAGGTGCGCCATGGCTTTCACCGCCGGCGCGCACCGATGCCGCGTAAGTTGCAACCTGCGCACCCTTCAGACCCGATGCCGTACTGATGTCGCCGACAGCATATTCGTCGCCGGATGCGAGTCGTGACGCCTGCACAAACCATGGTTCATGCGACACATCGAGGCCCGCAACCGAATAGCGGTCCGGCCGCCCGTTCGCGAGCACCTTGCCGTGCAGATCGCAGAGCCAGAGATCCAGATAAACCGTATAGGCATTGAGTATTACGCCGAGCCGTTTGGCCGCATAAGCTGCCGATTGCGGTGTAACGCTTGCTGCGCAGTCGACAACGGCGCTGTCGGTCGCCCACCAGCGCACATCGCAGGTTCTCTCGTAAAGATTGCGGTCGATGATCTCGATGGCATTCAGCGCGAGATCGACCATGCGCGTTCCCATTGCGGCATTGGCCATGGATTGCGTATGTGCGCTCAGGGAATCGATCTGCGCGGTCAGCTCTTTTTGTAACTGTTCGGAAATCAGCCCGACATTGGCGGCGATTTCCCTCACTTCAGCTGCGACTACTGAGAAACCGCGGCCGTGAGTCCCTGCGCGCGCGCTTTCGATCATCGCATTCAACGCAAGCATGCGAAGCGACCCGGTGACGCGCTGGATGCCGTTGATCTTGTCGGCGGCGCTGGTGCGCAAGTCGTTGGTAAGTTCAATGAGTTCGGAGATGGAAACGGTGTGGTCGCCGGCGTTCGGGCCGGCTGACATTGTTTTTGGAAGCGGCATTGCTCACCACGAACTTGCTTCGGAGGTCGAAGCTGTTCCGGGCCGGCGCCATTGCCGGTCCGAATCGCGTTTGTGCGATGCGCAATCATGACCTGTCTTAATCCCTCCGCAACCGTCAATTGCTGGAATTTATGATTGTTTTCAATTGGTTATGGCTGATATGTGCCGCTTTTATATGCTTTGGGACTCAATTTTGGGCAAAAACTCCTATTCTGCGCGCCGCCTCGCGACCCGTGGCTCAGATCGGACCGCCTTGGCGATGCGCTCGGCCGCGACTGGGATTTTTTAGGCGACGATCATCGTTCGCCACGCGAAGCGGTCATCAGCTCCGTGCGACAAACCGGCGCCAGCAAAAATGCGTTCGCAATCGCCGTCATGTTGCACCTGCGCGCGCCCTATGTTAGCAAAACCGCGATTTTGGGCTGCTGGGCATATCGCTCCGGCCAGAAATCGAAGTCCCGCTTGAATTCCAAGGACTTGGATCGCTTGGTGTCGTCCCTGACACCGATCTCGCAGCGATGGTCTTTTCCTTGGGCATTCGACAGCTAGAAGAGATTTTTGTGGCAGCTGAAGATCCTTCCGTATCTGGCGTGTCCGGCCGTTATGCGACGGCCCTGTTCGAACTCGCGCGCGACCAGAAATCCGTCGATTCCGTCAAGGCGGACCTCGACAAGTTCACCGCCCTTCTGAACGACAGCCCGGACCTCCTCCGGCTCGTTCGCAGCCCGGTCTTCACTGCCGACTCGCAGGCCAAGGCGCTCGATGCGGTTCTGGCCAAGGCCGGCATCAGCGGCATTGCCGCGAATTTCCTGAAAGTCCTGACCAAGAATCGCCGGCTGTTCGCCGTCGCCGATGTGATCCGGGCATTCCGTGCGCTGGTCGCCCAGTTCAAGGGTGAAGCTACTGCAGAAGTCACCGTTGCTGAGCCGCTCAGCGACGCCAATCTCGACGCCCTCAAGGCCGCACTGAAATCAGTGTCGGGCAAGGACGTCGATCTCAACGTGAAGGTCGATCCGTCGATCATCGGCGGGCTTGTCGTCAAGCTCGGCAGCCGCATGGTCGACAGCTCGCTTCGCACCAAACTCAATTCGATCAAGCACGCGATGAAAGAGGCAGGCTGAT
>CAZQMD010000400.1:0-4141 GCA_964594185.1 uncultured Afipia sp.
TGACCGATGGTCAGGGCCGCACCGTCGACTTCCGCAACACGCTGATCATCATGACGTCAAACCTCGGCTCCGAATTTCTGGTCAGCCAGGGAGAAGGCGAGGATACGTCAGCGGTGCGCGAACAGGTGATGGCTGTGGTGCGGTCGAGTTTCCGTCCGGAATTCCTCAACCGCGTCGATGAGATCATCCTGTTTCATCGGCTGCAGCGCACCGAGATGGGGCGCATTGTCGATATCCAGATGCGGCGGCTGTTGAAGCTGCTGGCGGATCGCAAGATCACGCTCACGCTCGATGAGAAGGCGCGGGAATGGCTGGCTGCGAAGGGATGGGATCCGGCTTACGGCGCGCGTCCTTTGAAGCGTGCGATCCAGCGCGCGGTACAGGACCCGCTGGCGGAAATGATCCTGTCCGGCCGCATCCATGACGGTGAAAACGTCGCGGTCTCGGCGAAAGAGGAGGGGCTGACTTTCAACGGTCAGCTCGCCAGGATCGATGTCGAGACGCCGCCGGTGCCGAAGAGCAAGCTGAATTGACAAGAGCAGGCTGAATCAAAACGAAAGAGCCGGGCAATTGCCCGGCTCTTAATTTTTTGGATCGCCTGTACCGTCTATTTCTTCTTCAACGCATAGATCGCGTTCTCGATATCGGACGAGACATAGATCGTTCCCGATGCTCCGACGCCAACGCCGGTCGGAATGTTGGTCGGCAATGTGCCCGCCGCGCCCGCAAGGCCGATGGGAAGGTTGCCTGCGACTTCGGTGACCGCGCCATTTTGCGGATCAATCGAGATCACGCGCTTTGCGCCGACTTCAGCCACGATCAGCTTGCCATCCGGCGCAAGCGCAATGCCTTCCGGACCTTTCAGATCCTTGGCGACGACTGTCTTCGCACCGCTTGCAAGATCGATCTTGGAGACCAGCCCCGCGAAGGCTTCGGTCACGTAGGCGGTGGTGTCGTTGGCCGCGACAAGGCCGACGGGGCCGGCGAGATCGCTTGCCACCGTCTTGCGGTCCTTGCCATGCTCGCCGCTGGCGCGGACCAGCGATTTGGTGCCGAGCTCATTGACCAGAATGCTGCCGTCGCCAAGCCGCACCGCGTCGTGCGGCGCCTTGAAGCCGTGCATCATCTCGACTGTCTTGCCGCTCTTGCGATCGATCAGTTGCACCGTGCCGGTGAACCAGCTCGACAGCAGCACGAAATCGCCTTTCGCGGTCGCGCTCATCGGATATTCCAGCGTGACGCCATCGGCATGCATGCGCGCAGGCTCGCTGACCTTGCCAGTCGCGCCGTCAACGGTGCGGTAGGCAAAGACATCGGCAACATAGACCGTGTCCTTGTCCCCGTCGCTCACGACGCCGATGCCGCCGGGCAATGAGAGCTGGCCGATAATGACCTGCTTGGCCGTGCCGGTTTCGGGATCGACTTCCTGAATGCCGTTATCGGCCATGTTGGAGACGAAGATGCGGTCGCTGCTGTCGATGGCGAGATTGTCGAGTGCTGGCTTGAGCTGGGCTGCGACCTTCTTGGCGCCGGTTTTCGGATCGACCTTCACGAGTTGACCGAGGGCGGTGTCCACCACCCAGAGATTGCCCTTGGAATCGAAGTTGACGGCGGCGGGCACCTTGAAGCCTTCGGCGACAACGGCGAGATCGCCCTTGTCGACATCGACCTTCACGATCTGGCCCTTGAACCAGAGGGGTCCATAGAGCAAGCCGTCTGGCCCGAACTCGAATCCGTTCAGCCCGCCCATCTTTTCCATGATCTTGCGTGGCGGTTTTGTGCCCTCGACGTCGATTTCATAGAGCGCGTCGCCGAGGAAAACCTGCGTGGCATAGAGTCGGCCATCCTTGCGGAACGCCAGCGAATTGATGCCCGGCAATCCCGACGCGAGTTTTTTGATCGGGCCGTCGCCCTTGCGGGCATAGAGATCGCCGGTCATGAAGCCGGTCCATGCCATGGTGCCGTCGGGCGCAAACGCAATGTCGTCGGCCATGCCGCCGTCGGCGGTGGAGATCGAAATCTTCGCGGTGCCCGCCGCGCGGTCCACTTCGTACAGTGCCGCACCTGCCACACTCCCGGCAAACAGGCGTCCGCTCTTGTCGATGCCAAGCCCGTGCACGCCATGGAAAGCCGAACCCGGCACCAGCTTCGTCATTTCGTAGGCTTGCGCGAAAGCTGCGCCGGAAGCTCCAGCCGCGAGCGTGGCTGCAAGTATCGTGGATGCGACGAACCGATGTTTCATGACCAAACCTCCCGGCACCATTTTGATTTTTATGCCGTGAAGTATTTGTCCGCGCGCGTGGCTTGGCAATGAAAACCGACATTGCGATGCACGCGTAAGATCAGGCGGTGACGAACGCCGTTTTAAACATCGAAAATTTTCTTGCGAAGTTTAGCGGTCGCTGGCCTGCGCCGTCTTCTGGCCTTTGGCGGCCTGCGGCTGCGGACGATTGTTACCGGGGCGATTGTTGATCATGCCGTCGAGCCGGTCGCGCTCGGTCTCAAAGTTCGCCAGCATTGGTCCTTCGAGCGAACGTCCGCGCGGCAGCTTGATGCGCATCGGATCGACAAAGCGGCCGTTGACCAGAATTTCGTAATGCACATGCGCGCCGGTAGAGAGGCCGGTCGATCCGACGAAGCCGATCACCTGACCCTGCCGCACGCGCTTGCCGGGCTCCATGCCCTTGGCGAAAGCGGTCATGTGACCGTAGGCGGTTTCATATCCGTTCGGATGTTTGACCCGGATATATTTGCCGTAGCCGCCTTCCCAGCCGGCTTTTTCGATCACGCCGTTGCCGGATGCGAAGATCGGGGTGCCGTAGGGCGCCGCCCAGTCCACGCCAGTGTGCATCTTGGTGTAGCCGAGGATCGGGTGACGGCGGCCGCCGAAGCCGGACCGCATGATCGCGTTGCTGACGGGCTTGCGGACCAGGAACTTCTTCGCGCTCTTGCCGGTCTCGTCATAGTAGTCGACGACCGAATCGTCTGGGGCCTGGAAGCGGTAGTATTTCTTGGTTTCGCCGCCGACCGTGAGAGAGGCGTAGAGAACTTCGGTCTTTTCGTTGTTCACCGGGGTTTCGTCTTCGCCGGCGAAGAACACTTCGAACGAATCGCCCGCCTGAACCTTGCGCTGGAAGTCGACATCGTAGGAGTAGATCCGGATCATGTCCTCGATGACGGTGGCCGGAACCTTGTTGCGGAGCGCGGTCTCGTAAATGCTCTGATAGAGCCGCACGCCGGTGCCGTCATCATCGTCGTCATCGTCGCTGCTGTTAGCGGTTTCAGTGACGGTGTTGAAGCTCTGAGGATCGACGGCGACGTATTTGCCCATATCCGAAAGTGCCGAAACCGCTTCGATGGTGGTTTCGTTGGCGACGATCACCCGCACCGGTTGCTGGCGCTGAAGTCCGGGACCGGTGCCCGCCATCATGATGCGCAGCTTCTGGCCTTCCTTCAGGCCGCCGTCGCGGCCGCGTGCGCCGAGATTGTTGGCAATCGCCAGCGCTTCGCCGGGGCTGGCGCCGAGATCGCGCAGAATCGACTGAACGGTGTCGCCCTTTTTGACGATGTGAATCTTTTCGCTCGACGGATTGCCGCCGGTGATCTGATCTTTGGTCTTCGGCAGCAAAGTGACATTTTCCGGCACCACGCGGGCCTCAAAACCGGCATAAGGATCGGGCGTGCCCTCGGCGGCATAGGCCATCTTGAGATCGGACGGCGTGTTCGATGCATATTTGACGGCGGCGTTACCGCGCCAGCTCGATGCGTCGCGTACCCGCAGCAGCACTTCGTCGATAGCGACATTGGCGGCGATCTTGGCGCGCGGCAGAACTGAGGCGAGATCGCGCGTCACGAACGAGACCTCGGCGTCCGGCTCGGCGGCATTGGGATTTTGCGGATCGTCGCCGTGCGCGGGAGCAGGGCTGCCCACATCGGTCAGCATGCGCTGGGCGTTGAAGGCGGGGACTTTTGCAGAAAGATCGCTGGTGGTGAGCGACAGATTGCCCGCGATGCGCACGAAGGGGCGGACCCGCATCACGTCGCGGCCGCCGGCGCGAACCGCTGTAGAGACACGGATCACCTGACGGACGGCAGCCCATGCGGATGCCGGAAGAAGAAGGACGCGCTTGCAGGCCACAGC
>CAZQMD010000401.1:0-4106 GCA_964594185.1 uncultured Afipia sp.
GCGCCCTGCGCCATCTTGATCTGCATCATGTCGGAGTTGACGAGATATTCCGTCGTCACGCCGAAACGTCCCGAAGCCACCTGCTTGATGGCCGAGCGCATGCTGTCGCCGTTCGCCATCGGCTTGAAGCGATCCGCTTCTTCGCCGCCTTCGCCGGTGTTGGACTTGCCGCCGATACGGTTCATCGCGATCGCCAGCGTGGTATGCGCTTCGCGCGAGATCGAACCGAACGACATCGCGCCGGTGGCGAAGCGCTTGACGATGTCCTTGGCCGGCTCGACTTCATCGAGCGGCACCGGCTTGCGCTTGTCGTCCTCGGCGGTCTTGAGCTTGAACAGGCCGCGCAGGGTCAGGAGCTTCTCGGACTGCTCGTTGAGCACCTTGGCATAGGCGCGATAACGGTCCTGCGAATTGCCGCGCACCGCGTGCTGCAGCAGCGACACGGTTTCGGCGTTCCACGCATGGTCCTCGCCGCGCGAGCGGAAGGCATATTCGCCGCCGACATCGAGCGCGCTCTTGTAGATCTGCGCGTCGCCGAACGCTTCGCCGTGACGGCGCGTGGTTTCCTCGGCGATCTCGGCAAGGCCGACGCCTTCGATGCGGGTATGGGTGCCGGCGAAATACTTCGCGACGAAATCCGCCTTCAGGCCGACGGCGTCGAAAATCTGCGCGCCGCAATAGGACTGATAGGTCGAGATGCCCATCTTCGACATGACCTTGAGCAGGCCCTTGCCGATCGACTTGATGTAGCGCTTGACGATTTCCTTGTCGTCGAGCTTGGCGGGCAACTGGTCCTTCATCGCGATAATGGACTCGAAGGCCAGATACGGATTGATCGCTTCCGCGCCGTAGCCTGCAAGACATGCGAAGTGATGCACTTCGCGCGGCTCGCCGGATTCGACCACAAGGCCGACCGAGGTGCGCAGGCCGGTGCGGATCAGGTGGTGATGCACGGCGGCGGTCGCCAACAGCGACGGAATCGGAATGCGGTCCGAGCCTGCAGCGCGGTCCGAAAGAATAATAATATTCACGCCTTCGCGCACCGCGGCTTCAGCGCGGCCGCAGAGTTCTTCCAGCACCTGCTCCATGCCCGAAGCCCCAAGGCCGGCGTGGAAGGTGGTGTCGAGCGCGCGCGACTTGAAGTGATTGTCGGCGACATCCGAGATCGAGCGGATCTTTTCCAGATCCGCGTCGGTCAGGATCGGCTGACGCACTTCGAGCCGCTTGGTCTTGGACAAACCTTCAATGTCGAACAGGTTCGGACGCGGACCGATGATCGAGACCAGGCTCATCACCAGTTCTTCGCGGATCGGATCGATCGGCGGGTTGGTGACCTGCGCGAAGTTCTGCTTGAAGTAGGTGAACAGCGACTTCGGCTTGCTCGACAGCGCCGACAGCGGGGTGTCGGTGCCCATGGAGCCCGCGGCTTCCTCGCCGGTGGACGCCATCGGCGTCATCAGCACGGTGAGGTCTTCCTGCGAATAACCGAACGCCTGCTGGCGATCGAGCAGCGACAGGTTCGAACGCGCGGCCTTGGCCGGCGCGTCCGCCATTTCCTCGAGCACGATCTGGGTGCGGTCGAGCCACTCGCGATAAGGATGACTCTTCGCCAGCTCCGCCTTGATCTCGTCGTCGGGAATGAGCCGGCCTTCCTGAAGATCGACCAGCAGCATCTTGCCCGGCTGCAGACGCCACTTGGTGACGATCTGGTCTTCCGGAATGGTCAGCACGCCCATTTCGGACGCCATGACAATGCGGTCGTCCTTGGTGACGAGATAACGCGCGGGGCGAAGACCGTTGCGGTCCAGCGTCGCGCCGATCTGGCGGCCGTCGGTGAACGCAATCGCTGCGGGGCCGTCCCACGGCTCCATCAGCGCTGCGTGATATTCATAGAACGAGCGGCGCTCTTCGCTCATCAGCGGATTGCCAGCCCATGCTTCGGGCACGAGCATCATCATCGCATGCGAGAGCGAGTAGCCGCCCTGCACCAGGAATTCGAGCGCGTTGTCGAAGCAGGCGGTGTCCGACTGGCCTTCGTAGGAGATCGGCCACAGCTTCTCGATGTCGTCGCCGAACTTCTCGGAGGAGACCGAAGCCTGACGCGCGGCCATCCAGTTGACGTTGCCGCGCAGGGTGTTGATTTCGCCGTTATGGGCGACCATGCGGTAGGGATGCGCCAGCGACCATGCCGGGAAGGTGTTGGTCGAGAAGCGCTGATGCACCAGCGCCAGCGCGGATTCGAAATCCGGCTCGTGCAGGTCGGGATAATACTTGCCGAGCTGGTCGGCGAGGAACATGCCCTTATAGACGACGGTGCGGCACGAGATCGACACCGGATAGTAACCGGCAAGCGCGCGTTCACGGCGCTGATAGATCGCGTTGGAGATCGCCTTGCGCAGGATGTAGAGGCGGCGCTCGAAATCGTCCTCGTCGGCGCAATCGCCGCAGCCGATGAACACCTGCACGCAATTCGGCTCGGTCGGCTTGACGGTTTCGCCGAGCGACGAATTGTCGGTCGGCACGTCGCGCCAGCCCAGATGCAGCAGGCCTTCGGATTTGATCTTCTCGACGATGATGCTCTTGATCACCTCGCGCCATGACTTGTCGCGCGGCATGAACATCGCGCCGACGGCGTACTGGCCGGGAGCCGGGAGCGTGAAGCCAGCTTCCTTCGCCTTGCGGGCGAAGAAGGCGTGCGGAATCTGCACAAGGATGCCCGCGCCGTCGCCGGCGCGCGGATCGGCGCCGACCGCGCCGCGATGTTCGAGGTTGCAGAGAATGCTGATCGCGTCGGACACGATCTGGTGCGATTTCTTGCCCTTGATGTTGGCGATGAAACCGACGCCGCACGAATCCTTTTCGAGCGCAGGATCGTAAAGACCCGCGGCTTCCGGACGCCAGTTATGTTCGCGCGGTTTCAAGGCCGGATCCGCCATCTGCGCATCCACCTCGATTTGTTGTCGCTCGAACTCTGACCCGCTCATTCTCATCCTCACGCCTCACTTTAGAGGCAGTCTATTTTTACCCATTTTGGCCGCAGTTTCGGCGTTCGCGGCACCCTTCGGAAATTTCCGTCTGAGGAAACCCTCGGGGCCACCGCTCGCGTTGTCACGAGCCTTGCTTTCGAAAGTGCAGTTCGCGCGCCCCGTTTCCGGCTGCTGTGCGGCCTGCCCGATATTTACCGGCGCTGCAAACGCCGTGCCGAGATTGACCCGGAAATTGGGACAGCAACCCTGTCCTAACCTCCAGATTGCCAAACTTTTTCCTATCATACAAGCGCGCGGGAGTCCCTCGCCACTATGCCGGTTTGCACGCCTGCATGGGCTCCGGCGCCGGATTTTGTCCGGCGAACGAACGCGGGAAAACTCCGCTAAAATTGGCATTTTCATTAAGCCGGATTTTCTGGAACCCACTGGGCCGGACAGGCCGAAGGCCCTGTTTTTGTGGGGCGGGACACTGCAATGCACGGCCCGCCCGCAACCGCGCCCGTCTGCGCCTCAGGATTAGGGCAATCCTGCCGCCATCCGGTCCTAGCTCTGCCGAATTCCGAATCGAGGCTCTCATCCGGACCTCAGGCAGCCGCAGAGCTGCTCAGGGACAACAGGGGAGCAAGGCGTGATGATGTTTTCCAAAATGATCCGGCCCGCCATCGCGGCTGGGACGATTTTTGCGGCCGGGGCCATGACGCTGTCGCCAGCGCGGGCCGTGGACGATCTGCCGGTGGTGGGCGATATCCGGATCGAGATGCCACGCGTGCTGGAGGATGACGGCCCGCTGCCGCCTCCGGCCTATGAGCCCCGCCGCGAACGGTACTATGAGGAACGGCCCTATGCGCCGGGGCCTTATGGCGCCGGTCCTTCGGCCGTGATCCCCTCGTCCCGCTATGCCCGGTCGGGTCCGGCTGCGCGTCCGATGCTGCCGCCGGGGCAGGTCATGTCCGTGCTGCGGTCGAGCGGGTTTTCGCCCCTGGGGCCGGTTACCCAGCGCGGCTGGATCTACACCGTCGCCGCCCTCGACCGGACCGGTGAGGACGGCCGTCTGATCATCGATGCCCGCACCGGGCAGATCATTCGCTTCATTCCGGCGCAGGCGGTCGATGAGCGGAT
>CAZQMD010000402.1:0-4084 GCA_964594185.1 uncultured Afipia sp.
GCGGAATTTCGCGGCTGCAGCCCGGCATGGCGGACGGACAGCGAGGGTGAAATGGACAGCCGGGCGGGGGGGTGGCGGCGCTCGGCACCTCGCCCTGAAGGAGCACGTGATCGCGGGCGCGCTCAATTTGCGGGTCCGGCACCGCTACCGCATCGAGAAGAATGCGCGTGTAGGGATGGAGCGGTTCGCCGTAGAGGTCGTCGCGCGTCGCGATCTCGACGATGCGTCCGAGATACATCACTGCGACCCGATCGCTCATGTGTCGGACGACGCCGAGGTCGTGCGAGATGAACAGATAGGACAAGCCGAACTGCTCCTTGAGGTCGGAAAACAAGTTCAGAACCTGGGCCTGCACTGAGACGTCGAGAGCTGAGACCGGCTCATCACAGATGAGCAGTTTCGGACGCAGTGACAGGGCGCGCGCGATGGCGACCCTCTGACGCTGGCCACCGCTGAGTTGGTGCGGATAGCGGTCGAGGAAGCGAGTACCCATTCCGACCGTATCTAGGAGTTCGGCAGCCTTCGCGCGGCGCTCGTTGCCCGATCTGCCGACGCCCTGAATCGCCATCGGTTCGGCGATCAGGTCGGCGATTGTCATGCGGGGATTTAGCGACCCAAACGGATCCTGGTAGATGATCTGCATCTCACGCCTCAGCGGTCGCATCTGGCGATGACTGAAGCCCGTGATATCGCGTCCGTCGAACACGACCCGGCCGCCGCTCGGCGGCGTCAGTTGTAGTATGGCCATGGCCGTGGTGGATTTGCCGCAACCGCTTTCGCCGACGAGCGAGAGAGTTTCGCCGCGCTGGAGTGTGAGGGATATGCCCTTGACAGCTCGAACGGTGGGGGCGCCCGTTACGCCGAAAGAGGTGGTGCTTGCATAGTCGACGCACAGGTCCGAGACCTCGAGAATATTCGTTGCTACGTCGTTCATAGCGGATTCCAGCACGCGAACAGATGGCCGTTCCGCGTGCGGTCGTCGCCGCCAAGCGGAGGGCGTTCGTCGCACCGTTCGGTCCGACGTGAGCAGCGCGGTGCGAAGGCGCAGCCCCCGGTTCCGTCGGAGGGAGCGGGTGGGTGCCCAGCGATTGACTCGAGCCGATGAGCGATCGGACCGACGATCTTGGGCACGGAGGCGAGGAGGGCGTGCGTATAAGGATGACGCCCATCGCGATAGAGGTCGTCGGCCGCCGCTGTCTCGACGATGCGGCCGGCATACATCACGTTTACCCAGTCGGCGTAGCGCGCCACGACGCCGAGATCGTGCGTGATGAGAAGCAGCGCCCCGCCCAACCCGCGGGTAAGGTCAGTGAGAAGCGCCAAAATCTGCGCCTGTACGGTGACGTCGAGTGCTGTCGTCGGCTCGTCCGCGATGATGAGTCTTGGCTCGCAGGAGATCGCGATAGCCACCATGACGCGCTGGCGCATACCCCCACTGAGCTGGTGAGGATAGGCCTCGGCCTTGGTCTCTGCATCCGGGATGCGGACCTTCTTGAGCAGGTTGATCGCCTGCGCTTTGGCAGCGCTCCAGGACAGCCGGCGATGACGCACCAGCGGCTCGGCGATCTGGCGCCAGATGCGCAGGCTTGGGTTCAGCGCTGTCATCGGCTCCTGGAAAACGATGCCGACCTCGTTGCCTCGGATGTCCCTGATCTGTTTCGGTGACTGCGTCTGCATATCACGGCCGGAGAGGCGTATTTCGCCGGCCGTGATCTTGATCGGTGGCATTGGCAGTAGATGGGTGAGCGACATCGCCGTGATGCTCTTGCCCGCGCCGCTTTCGCCTACGAGCGCCACGACCTGGCCGGAATAGGCTCGGAACGAAACGTCTGCAACAGCGACCAACTCCGTCTTGCCTGACCAGATGCCCATGCAGAGCCCGCGCACATCCAGTATCGGGGGCCCCGACTTTTCCAAACTTCCGGGCATCGATCAGAAGCCCATCGACTTCTTTAGATCCTGATCGATCCAAGCGCGCGCCCAGATCGGCGCATCACGCCGAGCGGAGACCGAAATCTCGCCATAATAGTTTTTGACCCACGGCCACCATACCGTGAACGAGCGCGGCCTGGGCAGAAACAGGAATGGCGCTCGCGCGGTCATCTCATTGGTGAGCGCGGCGACGGCCTTCTTGACCTTGTCCGGGTCCCTCTCCTGCTGTATGGCGTCGAGCGCCGCATCGACCTTCGGGTCGTTGACGCGGGCAGTATTCCAGACGGACGAGGAGCGGAACAGTTTCTCGACTGAAGCGGTCGGATTGCTCATACCTGCGAAATGCCAATAGCCGGGGCCGTGCTTGCCGGATGTCATCAGACTGAGGAACGCCCCATACTCCTTTGGCTCGATGATCATCTTTACACCGATTGCCGACAGATATCCGGCTACAATCTGTGCCTTCTTCAATTGGTCAGCGTAGGTCGGAACTTGAGCCTTGAACTCGAAACCATTCGCAAGACCCGCTTCGGCTAGGAGTTTCTTGGCCTTGGCCGGATTGTATTGGAGAACCTCCCGTGCCTCCTCCGACATCTTTTCGGCCGGCGTGAAATAGCCTTCCCAAGTTTCATCCAATGGCAGGTGTGGGAAATCAGCGTGGCCGCCATAGATCTGCTTCGCGATGGCGGCCCGGTCGACCGCGAGATTCAAGGCGAGACGTACCTTCGGGTTGTCGAAGGGTGGTGCATCGACCCGCATTGCCAGCGCCTCACCCGCATAGTCGGGGTGTTCGACGACTTTGATTTTATCTCGGATCGGTGCCAGCGATTTGAGCTCGTCCCAGCTAATATTCGTCATGACATCGATCTTGCCAGTGCGGAAGGCGGCTAGGCGTGTCTGTGAATCCGCGATCGTCCGCATCACAAGCTTATCGACGAAGGGAATCTTGTACGGTTTGCCGTCGATTTTCTCGCGGTCCCAGTACTCCTTGTTAGCCTGATAATCCCCGAAGGCCCCGGCCTCATACCGCGTCAGCCGGAAGGGACCTGTGCCGCAGGCATTCTGCCAGTTGCCAGCGCCGCCGTTGGGAGCCTCCGTAATCTCTTTGGGATAGATGCCGGCGTAGTAGCCGTAGCCGAGACGGTATTTCCACTCCGAGTTGTACTCCTTTAGGAAGAAGGTCACTTGGTGCGGTCCCGTCTCCTCGGCCCTGTCGATGAAGGAGAAATAGACTTTGTTCGCCTTCGGACTAGCGATGAGACGGTTATACGCGAACACGACATCCTTGGCGGTAAAGTCGCGCGCTTCCATGATGCCTTTGCAGGCCTGCCATTTCACGTTCTTGCGCAGGTTGACAACGATTGAGAGCGGTTTGTCGACGACCTCCCAGCTCTCTGCGAGTTCGCCGCGCAGCACGTCGTCGGAGAGCCAGGCCTCGCTGAAAAAGTTGTTCTTTCCGCCGCCACGTACGCCCTTGCTTAGGTCGCCCACCATCAGCTGCTCCATATAGGGCCCCGCATCAATCGACACCTTCCAGTTCCAGTCGGCGGGATCCCACGACAACGCCGAAATCCCGGGGGAGTAAGGAGAGATGGTCAGCGTGCCACCGTATTTCGGCTCCTGTGCGCTCACGGCTTGGGTCGCAATTATAGCCCCGAGCGCGGCTGCCGCCATTGTTCCGAGATGTCCGCGTGCCATTCCTTGTTCCTCCCTAATGTTATTGTTGTTCGCTCAATTGCGGACTATTCCGCGCGGATCGAGAAGATCGCGGAGAGAGTCTCCGAAGATGTTCACGCAAAAAACGATCAGAGTTATCGCGAGGCCTGGGGCGGCGACCATCCAGACGTTCTCGAACATGTAGGGGCGGGCATCGCTCAGCATACGGCCCCACGCGGGTGCCGGCGGCGGCACGCCAAGACCAAGGAAGCTGAGACTCGATTCGACCAGGATCACGCCGCCGAGCCGCGTGGTGTAGAGCACGATGAGGGGCGCGGCGATCGTTGGCAGGATGTGCCGGAGAATGATGTGCCCGTTACCGGCGCCGAAGGAATGGCCCGCCTGCACGTAGAGCTGCTCGCGCGCCGACAGTACCGCGCCCCGTACGATGCGCGAACCGGCGACGCCGTAGAGGATGCCGAGGAGGGCGATGATT
>CAZQMD010000403.1:0-4081 GCA_964594185.1 uncultured Afipia sp.
CAATCCGAACGCGCTCGCTCAGCTGCGCGCGCCGATCTACGAAGACAAGGTTGTCGATTTCATCCTTGAACTCGCCAACGTGACCGAGAAGAAGGTCACGCGCGACGAGCTGGTCAAGGAAGACGAAGACGACAAGACGGCGGCCTGATACAGGCCTCCGCGATACAATCGGTCATCGCCGCCTCAGGGCTGGCGGTGACCGGCTCGCGAATGGATCACCGCATCGAGCGAGACTGACAGGACCTGCTGGGTTCCGTCCGTGATCTGGCTTTTCACCGTGACAACCGCGTTGTTTCGCTCCGGCCTGTGCACCAGTGCCGCGATCTCGGCGTGTCCCGTGAGCGTCATGCCGGGGCGCACCGGCCTCATGAACCGGGATTCGATCCCGGCGCCCGCAACGCCTGCGACCTGCTCCCACATCGCCTCCACAATCAGCCGCTGATAGATCGCAAGCGTCTGCAGCCCGCTGGCGATCAGACCCTTGAATGGGCCTTTGGCGGCTGCGGCCGGGTCCATGTGAATGAAGAGGGGATCGTACCGCTTTGCGAAGTCGATGATCTCGGCTTCCTCGAGCAGGTAATTGCGAAAGGGAAAGCGTTGTCCGATCGCAAGGTCTTCCGCGTAGAGCATAACAGTCCGACCCTCGTGCATGATGCCTGACGGTCAGGATAGCAGGTCCGCGACATGCGGCCATTACCTCCGGGATCAGGCCGGATCGGCAGGAAAACCATTAACGATACGCGCCAGAATAGGCGTTTTGGCGCGTCCGGCTCGCTTTCCGGCTCCCGCCGAATCGGTTTCAACTAGCCGGACTTGGACCTGTTCGGCCATTTCCCGCTCTTGTGGCAGGGTTCTCCTGCTATATCTGTAGGGTCCGACCCCTTCTGCATCACGAGGCCATCGTCCGCCGGAACCCATCAAGCCCTCGGTCGTCCGGCTCTGCCTCAACTAACCTTCAGGTGATAAATGCGCGATCCCGTTGAAACCTACATGAACCTCGTGCCGATGGTGGTCGAACAGACCAATCGCGGCGAGAGGGCGTACGACATTTTCTCGCGCCTCCTGAAAGAGCGCATCATTTTCGTGACGGGTCCGGTCGAGGACGGCATGTCGGTGCTGGTCGTCGCACAGCTCCTGTTCCTCGAAGCCGAGAATCCGAAGAAGGAAATCTCGATGTACATCAACTCGCCGGGTGGCGTGGTGACATCGGGTCTGGCGATCTACGACACCATGCAGTTCATCCGTCCGCCGGTCTCGACCCTGTGCACGGGGCAGGCTGCATCGATGGGCTCGCTGCTGCTCGCAGCAGGCGAGAAGGACATGCGCTTCTCGCTGCCGAATTCGCGCATCATGGTCCATCAGCCGTCCGGCGGGTTCCAGGGCCAGGCCACCGACATCATGCTGCACGCCCAGGAGATCCTGAATCTCAAGAAGCGGCTGAACGAAATCTACGTCAAGCACACCGGCCAGCCTTACAAGGCGATCGAGGATGCGCTGGAGCGTGACAAGTTCCTGACCGCCGAGATGGCCAAGGATTTCGGCCTGGTCGACAAGGTGATCGACAAGCGTCCCGAAGACACCGGCGCGAAAGCCGCCTGATCCCGGACTGCTTCAATCGTAAATTGCAAACGGACGCCTGCGAGGGCGTCCGTTTTTTTGTTGACCGGAGTCACCCGTTTGGGGGAGGCGATGGTTTTTCAGGTTCCTTCACAGCGTGGTCTTGACCGCGTCGCCTTCTTCGCCGCTAATCATTTCAATTGATCCGGGGCATTCGAGCCCGTCTTATTTTTCGTTGTTTATTGATGGACGGTCTTCATTGCGCTCCGGTCACACCGCGTTTCGGTGAGAATGACGATGTCCGGGAGAAGGCCATGAGGATTGCCGCCAAGAGCAGCTTTGCGAGCAGCGCAGCCGCCGTTTTCGCTTTTCTTCTCCCCTTCGTTGTCGGTTCGGGAGCGTTCGCTTTCAACAAGGAAGCGGCCCTTGAACAATGCCGCGCCTCTGTCGGCAGGCCGACCTATCAGGCGTGCAAAAGCAGGGGCGGCGATCATGAGAGCTGCTTCGCCAAGGCGCGCGCTGTCGTGCAGCCATGCTTCAAGGCGAAAATGCCGACCGCGGCGCTGTTCGACGCGGCCAAGGTATCGGCACCCAAAAAAGAAGACATCGCCGCAGGCGCCGCAGCTCTGGCGAAGGGGAACGCTCCGTTGGTCGCGCCGCCGCGCACGGTGTCGGACATCACCGCCATTCTCGATCAGCAGAAGCCCGATCCTGCCAAGATAACTGAGCTGACCGCGACCGCCGAAGCGCCGGTGCCGGGCGGTTTGAAGGGCAGCGAGCTTGCAGCGTTTCACTACAAGCGCGGGCAGGCGCGCACACTGATCGGGCGCAGCAACGACGCGCTCGCCGATGCCGAGATGGCGGTCAACAACAGCAAGAACGACGACTACAAGCTGGTGGCCAGCCGTCATGAAGATTTCCTGATCCGCCGCCTGCGCGAGAAGGGCGAACACAAGCGCGCGATGGCGATGTACAACAAACAGGTCGCCACGTTCTCGGCGCCGGGAGGCAAGGGACGCCTGTTCGGCCTTCACAACGCGCTGGCCATTCTGGCGTTGCAGGCAGGCGATGTGAATCTCGCGGAGTCCTATGTCGCGCGGAACCGCAACCTGTTGAACGAGGCGCGCAAGTGGCCAGTGTTTCCGACCTACGGAATGGTCTGGCAGGCTACGCTGGAAGATGGCACCGGCCGCGTTGCCGAGGCGCGCGGGCGATATGCCGACGCCGAAGCCGCGTATCATAAGTCAGCCGTGTTCTACACCAATGCGATACCCACTATGTCGCAATGGGAGAGCAAGCCGCCCGAAGGTGAGATGGAGCGTTATGTCGATTGGGCCACTGCGTTTGAAGGGCGCACCAAGGTCAAGCAGGGCCGTGTCGGCGAGGGCGAAGCCGATGTTCGCCGCGCATTGCTCAGCCGCCTCAGCAAGTCCGGAAAATTCCATGCCGATACCGCAGGTGTCCTGTCGGTTTTTGTCTATGTGATTCAGGAGCAGGGCCGTTACGAAGAAGCCGAAAAGCTTCAGCGTGAAGTGGTCGATATCTACAAGGGCCTCGGCTACGGCGACGACTCCAATCAGGTGGTCAATGCCAATGTGTTCCTTGCGCAGATCTTGAATCTCGGGCGCAAGTACGACGACGCAGCGAAGCTCTACGATCAGGTCGATGTATGGACGGCGAAATGGGAGCCGTCACGGCGCGAACGCGTCGACGGCGGTCTCGCCCGCGTCTCCATCATGCTGGCGCAAGGCAATTACGATAACGCGCTCGAAATCTCGCAACGCTTCTATGAGCGCGAGAAAGGCCGCTCCGGCGACAAGAGTTTCAATACAGCGGTGGCGCGCGGCTACTATGCGATGTCGCTGGCGCGCAAAGGCAGGACCAGCGAGGCGCTGCAGGCGTTCAAGGACTCGATTCCGGTTTTGCAAACGCCATCCGGCGGCAGTGATGATGATTCAGGATCGACCGCCGCTGCGCGCGAAGCACGAATCCGGTTTGTGGTCGAAGCCTATCTGCGCACGCTGGCGCTCAATCCGGCAGCGGCTCCGCCGAATGTGGCCGAGGAAACCTTTGCCTTCGGGGACCTGATGCGCGGACAGGCGGTGCAGCGTGCGCTGCAGGCGTCATCTGCCCGTGCGTCCACCAGCAATCCCGAACTCGCCAAGCTGATGCGGACTTCGCAGGACACCGAAAAGCGGATCGGGGCGGCGATTGCAACACTCAACAATCTGCTGACGCTGCCGCCCGCCGAGCGCGAGGAGAAAGCGGTCAAAACAACGCAGGCTGAGATCGCAGCGCTGCAGGCGTCGCGCACCCAGACCATGAGCGAGATCGCAAAGAAGTTTCCGGACTACGGCAATCTGGTGAACCCACCGCCGCCGAACGCTGGCGACCTGCAAAAGCAGCTCACTGACGACGAAGCTTTGTTGTCATTTTACTTCGGTCGCTTTGACAGTTTCGCCTGGGTGGTGCGGAAGGGGGCACCGGCTCAGTTTGCCCGCATCAAGATGACGCTGGGCGATCT
>CAZQMD010000404.1:0-4045 GCA_964594185.1 uncultured Afipia sp.
GCCAGACAGCGTGAAGCACAAAAGATATCGGCAGGAATTTAGAACGCGGTTTTGTGAGGGATTGCTGTCTCGTCGCGTTCTCCTTGCGGAAGGTGCTACAGAGGCCACCTCCTTTCCCGCCGTCGCACGAAGATTGGCGGAGTTAAATCCCAGCAAATACACCTCTCTAGAAGCACTCGGCGTATGCACGATGGACGCCGGCTCGGACAGCATGATTGCGCCTCTGGCTGCCTTGTATCGAGGCCTTGGCAAAATGACGTTTGCCGTGTGCGATAATCAGAACGCCGCGAGCGAAGCAGCGATCAAAGCCGAAGTGCACACTCTATTTATGCACAGCGAACACCGTTTCGAAGATCTGGTGCTAAAGAACACGAAGAAACTTGCTCTCGAAAGATTTTCTGATGCGTTAGACTGGCCTCCCCATCTTGCTGCGAAATATCCGACGCCGAAAACCGATCTGGACGCTGCCTTAAAAGAGTACTTTGCTTGGTCAAAGGGCAATTGGGGCATCGCCGATTTTCTTACTCAGTGCTTGGAAGACGAAGTTCCACAATGGATCAGAGACGCCTGCACTAGCCTTAAAAAGATATGCGAGCCACCCGCTGCACCGCCCGCGTCACCTCCACCAGCGCCGTCCGCGTCACCCGCGCCTCCTCCGCCAGCGCCGTCGCAATAGAGGAGAGCTTAGTCCAACAAAGCGGTAAGCCTTCGGTGTTTGACTGATGGACTTGACGGACGGCCAGAAGGACATCCTCGCCGCGAACGGCCATCTGTTGATCACAGGAGGGCCTGGCTCGGGTAAAACGACGGTGGCCATTCTGAAGGCAGGTCAGATTGCGCGCGAGGTGCTTTGCCCAGCCCAGAAGGTCCTCTTTCTGAGTTTCGCGCGGGCAACAGTCTCCCGAGTTCTCGAAGCAATCGATGAAGAAGACCAGCTTTCAGCTGACGCCAAAAAGCGAATTGCAGTCGACACGTATCATGCTTTTTTCTGGCAGATCATAAAAACGCACGGCTATTTGCTTGGATTGCCGCGTCGATTGACACTACTCACGCCTCCAAACGAGCACATAGCATTGTCGGATATTCGATCACGCTTCAAAGCTGCCAGAAATTTGACGCCTGAGGAGCGAGCGCAAAAGGACTCTCTCGAAGATTGTGAGAGACGGCGGCTGGCAATGATCGAGGGAAGCGTTTGCTTTTCCCTGTTCGCAGGGTTTGTATACGCCCTACTGAACGGAAGCGACAAGTTGCGAAAGCATCTCTCGAATCAATATCCCGTTGTCGTACTCGACGAATTTCAAGACACGAACCTCGGGCAGTGGGATGTCGTCCGTACGATTGGGTTCAATAGCACACTCATCGCACTCGCCGACCCAGAGCAAAGAATTTTCGATTTTATCGGTGCGGACCCGAAGCGCCTGGACCAGTTTCGCAAGGCACTCAATCCCTTCGAATTCACGCTTGGCGCAGAGAATCACAGAAGCAAGGGAACTGAGATAGGCCTCTTTGGAAACGATATTTTGACTGGAAAATTTCGGCAATCATCATATGAGGGCATTAGTATTGTTCGTTTTCAACCAGGTGACAATAACGCTTTTGTTGCTCTCGTAAGTCAGACACTGAAGGCACGCGAGAGATTGCTGAAATCCAATAAGCGTGGTTGGTCAATTGCCGTTCTGGTACCAACCAAGGCCCTTACGCGGCACGTTTCTGAAATCTTTCAATATCCGTTGGGCTCGCTGCCATCTATTCCGCACGCTGCGGTCGTTGACATGGAAGCAGCGATCTTGGCGGCTGAGGTCATCGCTTTTCTACTTCAACCGCAGACGCCAAGTCATTTCGAAACATTCGTCGCACTCCTATGTGGCTACTTCCGTGGCAAAGGGGGTGATGTTCCGGGCGTTACCAACCTTAAAGCTGCCGCTTCAATCGAAGCCGCCAATATAAAGTATCGAACGGCAGTCAGCGCAGGCAAGCACCCATCGAAGGCGAGCGTCATTAACAAGATGATGATTGTCTATGACCGTGTGCGCGATTTGAAGTTGACCGGTATACCTGACGAAGATTGGAAAACTGTTCGAACTGTTCTCGATGAAGGCGAATGCCCGCGCCTAAAAGAAGTAGCCGATGACGCGAGAAATATCCGCCTATTGGAGCGTGGGACCCAGCTCAGGCAGGCACTTGCGCTCGATTGGCGAACTTTCGGCGCGTATAGAAATGCCTTAGCCATCACTCAAGCTGCATTCGTGCGTGAACACTTCGCGTCCGCGATTAAACCCGAGTCCGGCGTGGTTGTGATGAACATGCACAAGGCTAAGGGAAAGCAGTTTGACGAAGTGATCATCTTCGAGCGCGGCCCTCGAATTCAGAACCGCAAAATTGTTGCGAATATAGATCGTATCGTTCGCAACAATGATCCTACCGGCGACCTTGATCAGGCACGCCAATCATTTCGAGTCAGTGTCACTCGGGCGCGCAACCGAACGACAATCCTGACGCCGGCGGCGAATCCTTGTGTCTTGCTACCTTGAACTGGAAAAGGCGCCGGAGATCGAGAGTGAGCCACCTGATTTTGGGAAACGCTACTTTTGGTCGGACATCAGCCAATTCAGCTCACTAGGCCCGATTGCTGTCAGGATTGTTTGGATTCCCCCCTTGCGGGAAACGCCGTGTATCGATAACCTCGGATAGATACACGGCGTTACCCAGAAGGAGACTTCCCGTGGCCAAGCCATTTCCGACCGACAATCCGTTCCTCAAGGGCTACTTCGCGCCGGTCAACACCGAGGCGGATGCGGGGCATCTCCAGATCAGCGGCGAGATGCCGAAGGAGCTGTGCGGCACGCTCTACCGCAACGGGCCGAACCCGCAGTTCGCGCCGCGCGGGCCCTATCACTGGTTCGGCGGCGACGGCATGATCCACGCCTTCCACATCGAGAACGGCAACGTCTCGTACAAGAACCGCTGGGTGCGCACCCCTAAGTGGATGATCGAGAACGCGGAGGGCGAAGGTCTCTCCGGCACCTTCGGCAATCCGCGCTACACCGATCCGCGGGTGTTTGCGCTCAACTCCACGATCGCCAACACCAACATCGTCTGGCACGGCGGCAAGCTGCTGGCGCTGGAGGAGGCGCATGCGCCCTTCTCGCTCGACCCGAAGAGCCTGATGCCGGTTGGCCCGAAGGATGGCGGCTACGAGACCTTCGGCGACAAGCTGATCGGGCCGTTCACCGCCCATCCGAAGTTCGATCCCGAGACCGGTGAGATGGTGTTCTTCGGCTACTCGGCCACGGGGCGCTTCACCAAGGAAGTCAGCATCCAGACCGTGACCGAGGACGGCACGGTCACGCGCGCGGAGATGCTCGAAGGCCCCTACCCCTCGATGATCCACGACTTCGCCGTGACGAAGAACTGGATCGTCGTGCCGATCTTCCCGCTCACCTCGTCGATGGAACGTGCGATCGGCGGCCTGCCGCCCTTCGCCTGGGAGCCGGACAAGGGCACGCACATCGCCTTCATCCCGCGCAAGGGCACGGTGGCGGACGTGAAGTGGGTCAGCGCGCCGCCGTCCTATGTCTTCCATCCGATGAACCATTTCGAGACGGACGACGGCAGGATCGTGATCGACGTCATGAAGTACGACGTGGCGCCGCTGTTCCCGCTGCCCGACGGCTCACCCTCGACCAAGGAGCCGCCGGCCGCCCGCCTGTTCCGCTGGACCTTCGACCTGTCGGGCAAGTCCAACACCTTCCGCGAGGAGCAGCTGGACGACCGCGCCGGCGAATTTCCGCGCTTCGACGAACGGTTCTGCATGAGCGACTACCGCCACGGCTGGATCGTGTCGGGCAACGTCACCCATGCCGGCGTGCGCCGCGGCGAGGGCATCACCCACTACGACCTGAAGAAGGGCACCAACGCCACCTGGAAAGCGGGCGAGGACGACCGGTTCGGCGAGCCGGTGTTCGTGCCCCGTCACGACAAGGCGGAGGAAGGCGACGGCTGGGTGCTGGCGACGATCTTCCGCGCCGCCGAGGGCCGCAGCGAC
>CAZQMD010000405.1:0-4044 GCA_964594185.1 uncultured Afipia sp.
AGGTGTGGTGGCGCGCGGTGTAGCCGACGTTGTCCAGGTCGTTGTGCTTGCCGCCGGCGCGCACGCATTTCTGCGACGAGGTCGCGCGCTGATAGGGACGCTTCTCAAGACCCGTGAACACATTCTTGAACTGCACCATGCCCGCATTGGTGAACATCAGTGTCGGGTCGTTGCGCGGGACCAGCGGCGATGACGGCACGATCTCGTGGCCGTTCTTCGCAAAGTAATTCAGATACGCAGACCTGATCTCGTTAACGCCGCTCATAATGGTCCAATCGCGCTCAAAAATCGTGATGTTCTGGCACTTTCCGGGATGCGGAACACCTGCCGTTCCGCTGGAAAATGGCCCTGTTGCGCCGCCCGCCTTCAATGACGCGTGCAGCGCGGTTTGTCCTGCCCCGTTTCTAGACGGAACGGCCCTGTAATGTCCAGAAAGTGTGCACAGATCAGCGACTTGCGGCGCCATCTCAGAACCGCCGCGAAGCCCGTTGATAATCTCGCAGTTGCGTTGACAGGGCCGCGAAACCCGTGTTTCCCTGCCCTCATTCGCTATATATGTACGACCAAGTCACGTCGGGAGAGACCGGCTTTTGCCGGCGCCGAAGGAGCAACCGCCCCGGAAACTCTCAGGCAAACGGACCGTGTGACTGACTGAAATCTGGAAAGAGATGCGGCCGGGACCGGCGCGGCATCCGCCGACGGGATAATACTCTCAGGCACAGCGACAGATGGGGCTTCGACAGAGGTTCGGGAACAGGTCCCGAATCTGTCAGGAGCCCGACCATGCTAGCCACTGAGCGCCCATCATCCCCTGCTGAACCTGCGCTGAAACGCGTTCCGCTGCATGATCTTCATGTCTCGCGCGGCGGCAAGATCGTGCCCTTCGCGGGCTATGAAATGCCGGTGCAGTACACCGCCGGCGTACTCAAGGAACATCTGCACACCCGCGCCTCCGCCGGACTGTTCGATGTGTCCCACATGGGCCAGATCGCTCTCACGGCGAAATCCGGCAAGGTCGAGGACGCTGCCCGCGCGCTGGAGCGGCTGGTGCCGCAGGACATTCTCGCAGTTCCGCATGGCCGCCAGCGCTATGCACAGTTCACCAATGACAGCGGCGGCATTCTCGACGACCTGATGGTCGCGAATTTCGGCGACCATCTGTTCCTGGTGGTCAACGCCGCCTGCAAGACCGAGGACGAAGCGCATCTGCGCAAGCATCTCTCCGACGTCTGCGTCATCGAACCGCTGACCGACCGCGCCCTGATCGCGCTGCAGGGACCGAAGGCCGTTGAAGTGCTGGCGAAACATGCACCGACTATCGCTGCGATGAAGTTCATGGATGCCGGACCGCACAAGGTATTGGGCATCGACTGCTTCGTCTCGCGCTCGGGCTATACCGGCGAGGACGGTTTCGAAATTTCGGTCCCCGCAAAAGATGCCGAACGCCTTGCAACCACGCTGCTCGCCGATCCCGCCGTGCTGCCGATCGGCCTTGGCGCGCGCGACAGCCTGCGGCTCGAAGCCGGGCTCTGTCTTTATGGTCATGACATCGACACGACAACCACGCCGGTCGAAGGCGCGCTGGAATGGTCGATGCAAAAGAGCCGCCGCACTGGCGGCGCACGCGCGGGCGGATTTCCCGGCGCGGACATCATCCTCAAACATTTCGACACCGGCGCTTCGCGCCGCCGTGTCGGCCTGCGGGCCGAGGGCCGCGCCCCGGTGCGCGAAGGTGCGGCACTCTACGCGACCGAAACATCAACCGACACCATCGGCACAGTCACATCCGGTGGCTTTGGCCCAACGCTGAATGCGCCCGTCGCCATGGGCTATCTGCCGGCGTCCCTTTCCACCGAAGGCACCGTCGTCTTCGCCGATGTGCGCGGCCAGCGTCTGCCGCTGCGCGTATCCGCGATGCCGTTCGTGCCTAATGGCTACAAACGATAATCCAACGCTGAGGAATGACATGACCACGCTGTACACACCCGATCACGAATGGCTCCAGATCGATGGCGATGTCGCCACCATCGGCATCACCGATTACGCGCAGACCCAGCTCGGCGACGTGGTGTTTGTCGAACTGCCGAAGGTCGGCCGCGCGCTGAAGAAGACCGAAGCCGCCGCTGTGGTCGAAAGCGTCAAGGCTGCCTCCGACGTTTACGCGCCGATCACCGGCGAAGTCATCGAGGTCAACGATGCGCTGGTCGCCGATCCCTCGCTGATCAATTCCGATCCCGGCAAAGCCGCATGGTTCTTCAAGATCAAGATTGCCAACAAGGGCGATCTCGACGGCCTGATGGATGAAGCCGCCTACAAGGCACATACGGCGTAACACCGTCATTGCGAGCGAAGCGAAGCAATCCACTCTAGCGACAAAATGGATTGCTTCGTCGCAAGTGCTCCTCGCAATGACGAAATTTAAATTCCTGCCTTCAAGGAGAAGGTCATGACTGCGTCCCGCAAACCTGCCGAACCCGCCGTCGATTTTGTCCGCCGCCATATCGGCCCCTCGCCGCGCGATGTTGAGAGCATGCTCTCGACTGTCGGCGCAGCGAGCCTGCAGGCGCTGATGGGCGAGACGCTGCCCTCCTCGATCCGCCAGAAAGCGCCGCTCGATCTCGGCAAGGCGCTGTCTGAGACCGAAGCGCTGGCACATATGCGCGGTATCGCGGAGCAAAACCAGGTTTTCACCTCGCTCATCGGCCAGGGCTATTCGGGCACCATCCTGCCCGCCGTGATCCAGCGCAACATTCTGGAAAATCCGGCGTGGTACACGGCCTATACGCCGTATCAGCCCGAGATCAGCCAGGGACGGCTGGAAGCGCTGTTCAACTTCCAGACCCTTATCTGCGATCTTACCGGACTCGACATTGCCAACGCGTCCCTGCTCGATGAAGGCACGGCGGCAGCGGAAGCCATGGCGCTGGCCGAGCGCTCATCATCGGTGAAAACGAAAGCATTCTTTGTCGATCACGAAGTGCATCCGCAGACGCTGGCGGTGCTGCGCACCCGCGCCGAGCCGCTCGGCTGGGCACTGATCGTCGGCGATCCGGCGCGCGATCTCGATAAGGCCGATGTGTTCGGTGCGTTGTTCCAGTATCCCCGCACGCATGGCGGATTGTTCGATCCGCGTGTCGCCATCACCGCGCTGAAAGCGAAGGGCGGCATAGCTGTGATCGCCGCCGATCCGCTGGCACTGACGCTGCTCACCTCGCCCGGCGAACTCGGCGCAGATATTGCCGTCGGATCGATGCAGCGGTTCGGCGTGCCGATGGGCTATGGCGGCCCGCATGCGGCCTATATGGCGGTGAAGGATGCGCTGAAGCGCTCGATGCCCGGCCGCATTGTCGGCCTCTCGGTGGACTCGCGCGGTGCACCCGCCTATCGCCTCGCGCTGCAGACACGCGAGCAGCATATCCGCCGCGAGAAGGCGACCTCGAACATCTGCACCGCGCAGGTGCTGCTCGCAGTAATCGCTTCGATGTATGCGGTCTATCACGGCCCTGAAGGACTGGCGCATATCGCCCGCACCGTGCATCGCCGCACGGCTGTGCTGGCGGCAGGATTAAAGAAATTGGGCTTCGCGCCACTCAACGACAGCTACTTCGACACAGTGACTGTCGCAGTCAACGGCGAGCGGCAGAAGATCATCTCCCATGCCGCGCATGAGCGGATCAATCTGCGGCTGGACGACAAGACCGTGAGCATTGCGCTGGATGAAACCACCACACCTGCGATCATCGAAGGCGTGTGGCGTATCTTCGGCGGCAACTTGTCTTACGCGGAGATCGAGAAAGACGTGCGCGATGCGTTGCCGTCCGCGCTTGCGCGCAGCAGCCAATTCATGACCCATCCGGTGTTCCACGAGCATCGCTCCGAAACAGAGCTTCTGCGTTACATGCGCAAGCTCTCCGACCGCGATCTGGCGCTCGACCGCGCCATGATCCCGCTCGGCTCCTGCACCATGAAGCTGAACGCCACTACCGAAATGATCCCGGTGACATGGCCGGAATTCGGCAACCTGCATCCTTTCGCGCCATCGGC
>CAZQMD010000406.1:0-4042 GCA_964594185.1 uncultured Afipia sp.
GGTGCAGGCCCAGTAGCAGACGGCGCCGGGGATGACGCCGACCACGATGCCATGCCATGGCTCGACGAAACCGGAGGCCGGTGTGATGGTGCCGAGACCGGCCACCGCGCCGGAGATCATGCCGAGCACCGACGGCTTGCGCCGCGTGACCCATTCGATCGCGGTCCATGTCAACGCACCGGCGCAGGCCGCCAGATGCGTGGAGAAGATCGCCATCACCGCGCGCGAATTGGCCTGCAGTGCCGAGCCGCCGTTAAAGCCGAACCAGCCGACCCACAACAGACCGGTGCCGATCACAGCCAGCGACAGATCGTAAGGCGACAGATTCTCTGTGCCGTAACCGCGGCGGCGGCCCATCACCACAGCCGCAACGAGTCCGGCAGTACCGGCGCTCAGATGCACAACAAGACCGCCGGCAAAATCCAGTACGCCGGCCTGCGCAAGGAAGCCACCGCCCCACACCCAGTGCGCCAGTGGAATGTAGACGAAGGTGAACCAGCCGATGGAGAACAGCACATAGGACGAGAATCGCATCCGGTCCGCGACCGATCCGGCGACCAGCGCCACGGTAATCACCGCAAAGGTCATCTGGTAGAGCGCGAACAACGCCTCGGGAATGGTTTTTGCCGCGCTGTTCACGCCATCCATTGTCATGCCGGACAACAGGATGCGATCGAGCGAGCCGAGCCAGGAGCCGTCTCCGACAAAGACGAGGCTGTAGCCGTAGATCACCCAGAGAATGGAAATCAGCGCCACCGCGATCAGGCTTTGCGCCATGGTCGCCAGCACGTTCTTCTTGCGCACCATGCCGGCATAGAACAGCGCGAGACCCGGAATGGTCATCATCAGCACAAGCGCTGTTGCCGTGATCATCCACGCGGTGTCTGCGGTATCGATCTTTGCGGTGTCAGCCAAAGCAGGCGTTGCGAAGACGACACTCGTCATCAAAAGCGCCATCGCAAACTGTGCGATGACACGCGGCAGCTTCAACATGGTAATCCCCCCGGCAAGGAAGACTTTGCGGCGTTACGAATCGCGCCGCTGCAGTCGCTTGTTATGCTTCTTTAAAAATCAAAGTGCGTCGTTGTCGGTTTCGCCGGTGCGGATGCGCACGGCGTTTTCGATCGGCGTGACGAAAACCTTACCGTCGCCGATCTGGCCGGTGCGCGCGCCGGCGGTGATGACCTGAACGGCCTGATCGGCAAGATCGCTTCCGACCGCGATCTCGATCCGCAGCTTGGGCAGGAAATTCACGATGTATTCCGCGCCCCGATAGATTTCAGTGTGACCTTTCTGGCGGCCGAAACCCTTCACTTCGGTGACGGTCATGCCATGAACGCCGATCGCGGTCAGGGCCAGACGGACCTCTTCAAGCTTGAAGGGTTTGATGATGGCGGTGATCAGCTTCATGGTCGCTCTTTGTCCTTGAAATCAGCGCGGTAGCGTCCTGCGTCTTTACGCGCGCCCGCATGAATCCGCTACCTTTTTGGGCAAGGCGAGAGAAAAATATGCACGCGGGGCCGAAAACCGTTGCGGCCCCGCGCGGTCCGTTTGTAGCATCGGCGCCTTAGGGGCTGAGACCGATTGCGATTTTGCTGATGTGCTGCGGGGCAGGCGTCCTGCGGACGGTCCGGCACTCCATTTTCCTGAAAGAAAAGGAATTATCATGCCGGGCCGATCTTGGTTTGTTGCTGCCGGGGAGAAGCAGGAAGGGCCTTATTCCGAGGAGGAATTCCGCGACCTGATCGCACGCGGGCATGTTCGTGCCGATACCTATGTCTGGGCCGACGGCATGCAGGACTGGAAATATGCCGGAGACATTCCGGGCTTGCTTTCGACCGGCCACGCACCGCCTGTCATTCCGCGGCCTGCAGGTCCGGGCCACGCGGCTGCGGGCTCTTACAGCTCCGCCGACAGCAGTACGCCGGGCGCTCTGGCGTCCGATTTGCCGCTCTGGGACTTTGTGTGGCGAAGCCTCGTGTTCTGCATCGGTGCGCTCTTCGTCATTCCGCTGCCGTGGCTTCTGGTCTGGTATCTGAAGTGGCTCGTGCCATTCGTGCGGGTGCCGGGGCGGCCGAACCTCAGTTTCGAAGGCACGGCGATGACGGTCGTTCCGTGGTATTTCGGCGCGGTCGTGCTTGCGATCGCGGTGTCCCTGACGGGAAGCCAGTTGCTCAGCAATCTGACCATCATCATCCAGGTCGCGCTCTACTGGCTTTTCATCAAATGGGTGATCGCGAATCTCGCGTCCAACGGTCAGCCGCTCGGACTGAGCTTCTCCGGATCGGTCTGGGCCTATCTCGGCTGGAACGTGCTGGTGTTTATCTCGGTCTTCACCATCATCGGCTGGGCCTGGGTCTATTCAGCCTGGACGAGATGGATGTGCCAGGACATCCAGGGCACGCGCCGCGCAGTGATCTTCAATGGCACCGGACTGGAAATTCTCTGGCGCGGACTCGTCACGATCATCGGCTGTGCGCTGATCATTCCGATTCCGTGGGTCGTGCGCTGGTACTGGCAGTGGTTCGTTTCGCAAATTGCGGTGGTGCAGCGTGGAGCGTCGTCCGAGCAGATGATCGAGGCGCCGCGCGTCTGACGCAGAGTGTTGTGCTTACAAGCCGCCGGTCATGCCGGCGGCTTTTCCTTTGGTTTTTCCTTGCGCTCGCGCAGCGATCCTTCCTGCGCAACAGACGCCACCAGCGTGCCGTCCTGCTTGAAGATCATGCCGCGCGTGAGGCCACGGCCGCCCTGCGCGCTTGGTGAATCCTGGCTGTAGAGCAGCCATTCGTCGGCGCGGAACGGACGATGAAACCACATCGCATGATCGAGGCTGGCCGGCATCATGCGGTTGTCGAACAGGGTGCGGCCGTAGCGCGCCATCGCAGCATCGAGCAGAGAAAAATCCGATGCGTAAGCCAGCGCACACATGTGCAGCGCTGGATCTTCGGGCAGTTTCGCGACTGTGCGGATCCAGACATGAATGCGGCCGTCGTCGATCTTCTGGCCGAAGTAACGGCCGAGCTCGACCGGACGCAATTCGATCGGCCGGTCGGATTCGTAATAACGCCGGATGAAGTCCGGCATCTCCTTGAACATCGGCTGCTTGGAAACTTCCTCCGCCGTCAGCTTTTCCGGCGGCGGCACATCCGGCATCTTGTCCTGATGATTGAACGACTCGTCCTCGAAGGCATGGAACGACACCATGATCGAGAAGATCGCATGGCCATGCTGGATCGCGGTCACGCGCCGCGTCGAGTAGCTCTTGCCGTCGCGCAGCCGTTCGACTTCGTAGACGATCGGAATCTGCGGATCGCCCGGCAAAATGAAATAGCAGTGCAGGGAATGCGGCAGCCGCTTCTCGACATTCTCGACGGTGCGGCAGGCCGCGACCATCGCCTGACCGATCACCTGACCGCCGAACACCCGCTGCCAGCGCGTCTTGGGGCTGACACCACGGAACAGGTTCACTTCGAGCTGCTCGATATCGAGGATCGCCAACAGATCAATCAGGCTTTTCGACATTCACGATGTTCCGATCTTCGGTCCTGAAGGATGCGGAGATGTTTCCGGTCGCCTTCAAATCCTGATAAACAGCTCAGGCTCATCTTTCGGGCCTGTTCATGGGGCATCTTTCCCCCATGGCCGGGCCTGAGGCAAGAGCGGCCATGAAACGAAATGCATCTATGAAAGTCCGGATCTTATGTCGTCACAACGAAGCATCGTGATCGGAGGCGGCGCCTTTGCCGGTCTGGGGCTGGCGCTGGCGTTGCGGCAGGGGTTGGGTCCCGAGATTCCGATTGTGGTGGCTGACCCTGCTTTCGCATCGAAGCCGAGCCGCGATCCGCGCGCGTCCGCCATTGTCGCGGCCTGCCGTCGCCTATTCGAGGTGGTCGGTGTGTGGGATCAGGTTGCCGGAACGGCGCAGCCGATCCTCGACATGGTGGTGACGGACTCGCGTCTTGAGGACGCAACGCGTCCGGTCTTTCTCACTTTCGGCGGCGAGGTCGCGCCCGGTGGGCCGTTCGCGCATATGGGGGGGGAC
>CAZQMD010000407.1:0-4036 GCA_964594185.1 uncultured Afipia sp.
CCTTGCAGATTTCCTTCGGCGTCGGAATGCCGTCGCGCGACTTCACCAGCGAGGACTTGTTCTCTTCGCGAATGATGTCCATGCACAGCTCAACGCATTCATCGCAGATGAATACCGTCGGGCCCGCGATCAGTTTGCGGACTTCGTGCTGGCTCTTCCCGCAGAACGAGCAATAGAGAGTGTTCTTTGAATCGCTCGTACCGACCTTGCTCATTCCTGTCTCCGTCCGCCGCTTGATCTCTTAAGGGGTCGCCCCATCCCGGAACACACCGGAATGATGTGTAGATAGGAGCAAGAACCGTACCAAAAAAGACCTGTCACCTCAGTTACCGCACGAATCACGGGTCAATCGAATCCTGATCGCCGGTCCCTAGCCAACCATGGTGACACCCGACTATCAAGAATTCGCTAACCGGCCAAACACTGAACTCTGCAATCTTGGCGCAATTTTGCGCGTTTTCAGCGGTTTGGAGCGCCGAATTCATTGCAGCGTTGCGGGAATGACACGCGGTTTTGACCGCCGGAACTCTGCAAGCACCGGCCACGGGGCTGCTATGTCCCCAGGATGCCCTTGAGGCCCGCGTAGATCGAGCCTGCCGCCGTGGACAAGATGCCCAGCAGCGGCCCGGCTGTCTTCATCAATTCCTGGATAATCCTGGCCCGGCGCCGCAGCTGGTCCTCCCCGACATATGGCCCGAGCAGGCGGGCGACCCGGTAGGCCGCGACATTCGGCTTGTCCACCTGCGACAGCGAACTGGCGACGATCTGCAAGATGAGCAGTCCCAGAATGTTCCCCGTCAGGAACGCCAGCGCGATGCTCGCCGAATATTCGAGCACCTCGCGCCATTCGATCCAGGACGCCGGCAGGATCGGAACGTGGTCGTTCAGCCCGGTCACGGTGAGCATGCAGAACACGCTGAGCAAGGCGGTGGTTACCCCGACAACGATCGCGCCGCGCCATCCGATCTTCTGAATCGCATAGATGGCGAATCCGAACGGGAGTGGAATCAGCACCGACGCGATGCGCAGATACAGCGGCGAGGCATTCAGCACGATCGTGACGACGATATGCGCCGCGACCAGCAGGACCGCCGGGATCAGGATGTAGCCGATGCTATGGGTGGCGAACGACCGGATTGGATGACGCCGCCGGTAAAGCCGCGCGCTGACATTGTCGAATTCGCGCCGTATCTTTTCAAGATCGGAGACGATGCCCTCGATCTCACGCAACACAGGCCGCACCACCCGCAGGTCGCGGGAGCAGTGCTTGCACACCAGCGCTTCGTCTTTCACCTTCTCGGCGCAGAACGGACATTCCATCAGACGGCCGCCGTGTCAGGCTTGGAATCAGGCTTGGACATATCAGTTCCGCCGCAATGAAAGACGCTGGCGCTTCCGCAGCGCTTCAAGCTCGGCCTTCGCCTGCGCCAGTTCTTCTGCAGCCATTGTCCGCTTGCGCAACAGATCGTCGCGTCCGGCGATCAGCGTTTCGGGAATCGTGATGTCGCGCGAACAGGAACTGCAGACGAGCGCTTGCGAGACAATCGGCTGAGCACAGAAGGGACAATCGGACGGCATCGGCGCTCAGGGCGCGACTTTGAGGGTAAAGCTCGTGGTCGCGGTGCGCCCGTCGGAGTCCTTCACGTCCACGCGGATGACATGATCGCCGGCGGGCAGTTCGGCGTCGGGCATGTCGATCCCATCCGGTTTGACGAAAGGCTTGAGCCGCGAAGTCAGGTCGACGTTCGGGCTTTTCACATAGGTGACTTTGAGCGAATCCGTATCGATCTTTGCCCCACCGAACGACTCGAACTTCAGCTGAAGCCGCATCGGCGATTTGGTTTCATCGGCGGTCCCGACATAAGCGATCTTGGGGCCGCGCGTGATGCCGCGGGTCGCAACGGCCACCGCGCCCTTCGGCGGCGGCAGCTTGGCCTCATCGGCGGAAATCAAAACCGTTCCGGCACTGGCCGGTGTTCCGGCGATCAGGGCAAATCCGGTTGCCAGAACCGCAACCTGCAAAAGCAACCGCTGCATTCTCAAATCTCCTTCGCGCAATACCCTGTTCTACCGCACGGCGGGACTTTGCGGAAGGCGGTTGGCGTTGCTCCCGGAAGGTTGATAGGCCCCAAGCTCGACGCCGATGTTTTTTATGGCATGATTTTTCTGCGGAGGGGGAACGTCGTCACAGGAGAACGAACGATGTCCATATCATGCAAGTTCGAACGCAGCGTCCTGAGCCACGAAGAATACGGCGTGATCAAAGGTTCGCATCACCCGGCTCTGTACGACCTCGACCTCAAGGGCCTGCAGTCGCTGCAAAGCCAGCTCCGGCAGATGCGCGACAAGGAGCGGACGCTGACGCGCCAGAAGCAGCGGGAGCAGCGCGGCAAAGCCGAGCCGCGCGGCAGCAGTTTTCCGGGCACCAGCGAACAGCCGCAACAGCGCAAACAGATTTTTGCCAATGCATTGAAACGCGTGAACAAGGAAACCACGCGCATTCGCCATCTTGAGGCGCGCGCCACCAATGTCGAAGCCGCCCGCCGCGCCCTTGCGACGCGGCGAGCCGCGAATTTCACCAGCCATCCGGCCTCAGGCCAGACCGCAAATGACGGCATGGCCTCGAATCCCAGCCGTCGCCGCAGAAAGATCGTGTCCGGCAAGCGAATCGGCAGCACATCGCAGGCGACCAAATCCGCTCAGGCCCGGCGCGACAACAAAAGCTAGCCGGCACGAGACTGGCGGCGCGGCCTTCCCTTGCAATGCTGCTTGCGTTGCGATTGCAGCGTAAGGCTTTTTTGTTTGGGCATGATCTTTCCCGAAAACCGGTTTCCACTTTTCGGGATCATGCCTAGCGCCCGCCGCCGTCTCCAATGATCGAATACGGCGCCCAGAACAGCGGATGCGCGTAGGCGAATTCGGTCTTGCTGTCGGCGCCGAGATAACCAGGCCCGTCCGCAAGCGCCATCATCGCCTGCCGCAGGGCCTCGCCGCGCGTCAGCTTGGGATCGGCTGCCTGCCGCTTGAACAGGTCGGTGACAAGTTCACGCGCCGATTGCGAATGCACAGACCAGTTCGTCACCAGCAGCGCGCGCGTGCCCGCATAGAAGAACGCGCGGCCCAGACCGGATGCGGCTTCCGCACCCGCGCCGGCTCCTGCCGCAGTGTTACAGGCAGACAGCACCACCCAGTCGGCATCGAGCTTCAGCGAGAGGATTTCTTCCATCGTCAGCAAGCCGTCACCGCTTCCGTCAGCCAAATCCGGTGCCGAAAGCGCCAGCGCCGGTTGCGTCAGGCCGTCAAGCTCGCCCGGTACCAGACCATGCGTCGCGAAAGCCACGATCTTGAACCCCGAGAGATCCATCTCCTTGACCTTCTTCTCGTTCGCGTCCTTGCCGAGATTCAGCACCTTGGTGGGGTCGGCCTGGAGCGCTAGCGCGATGGAGGTCAGCTCATCCGACGTGTCGGGCAAACGCGGCAACTGGCCGAGTTGCGCGCTATCGACGCCTTCGAGCTGCGGACTATTGCGCCGTTTAAGCGGTACGCCGCGTGTTGCCGTCGATGCATCGGCGACCTGCACCGGCTTATCGGTTTTCGCCGCCTCGTCAGCCTGTTCCTTGCTGAAGTACGGATCGCCGAATGCAATCAGATCCTGCCGCGATGTCTTGCCAGCCGGCAGCTTGCGCAAGGTCTGCAGCGCCGCTGCCGATGGCACCAGCGTGACCGCATGGGTTCGCGCCAGCCAAGGCACATTGCGATAGCTGGCAAACAGCGGATCGTCATCGGTCTTCACTTCAGCTGCAGCAGTCGGCAGCAGCGACAGCGGCAACAGGCCGAGCGCACCATTGGTGACAACGACCAGACTCTTCGCCGGCTTCCAGCCACTCTCCAGCGGGCGCAGCAGATCGTCGTAAAGCTGCGCGGCCAGCTTCACATCGAATGCGGGAATGTCGGAGATCATCGCCGCCTTCGGCTCCAGCGCCTCGCGCAGCTTGGTGACCGTCGCATTCAGATCGCCCAGCGTCATCTTGATGCG
>CAZQMD010000408.1:0-4010 GCA_964594185.1 uncultured Afipia sp.
AAGTGGCTTTGTGCACGGACGGGGGGCGCTTCCGGCGGCGGGGGGCAGGGGGGCATGCGGGAGGTGGGCACGCAGCGGCCACCGCCGGCTAAACCGGCTACCGCGTCCGCCAACTAGTAGGTTGATCGATGGTTTCGGTATTTCTGCGTTCGCTGCTCTACAATATCGTTTTCTATCTGAATCTTGCTTTCTGGGTGCTGCTCGGTCTGCCGACCTATGCGATGCCGCGTTGGGGCATCATCTGGATCGCGACCAACTGGGGCAAGACCAGCATCTGGTGGATGCGCATCATCTGCAACACCAGGGTCGAATACCGCGGCCTCGACAAGATTCCGAAAGGGCCGCTGATCGTCGCTTCAAAGCATCAGTCGGCGTGGGAAACTTTCGCACTGTTGCAGTTCTTCGACGAACCGCTTTACATTCTCAAGCGTGAACTGACCTGGCTGCCGCTGTTCGGCTGGTATCTGCTCAAGGCTGGCATGATCGGCGTCAACCGCAGTGCGGGCGGCCGCACCCTGATCGACATCACCAAGCGCGCCGCCGAGGAAATACGCCGTGGCCGTCAGCTTCTGATTTTTCCGGAAGGAACGCGCCGCGCAGTCGGCGCGCCGCCGGATTACAGGAATGGTGTCAGCCTGATGTATGGCGAAGCCCGCGTGCCGTGTATTCCAGTTGCGCTCAATTCCGGCCTGTTCTGGCCGCGCCGGACGTTCCTGCGTTATCCAGGGACCATCGTGATCGAATTTCTTGATCCCATTCCAGCAGGCCTGACGCGTCAGGAATTTGGCCCGCGTCTTCAGTCCGCGATCGAGGAAGCGACCGACCGTCTTGTGAAGGCGGGGCGCGAAGAGCAGGTGCGGTTGATCGGTTTCTCCGCGCCGGTGGTGGCGCAGACCTAGCCTCTGTCCTGCTTGAATCGGCACAAACCTCATCCTGGGGAGCACACATCGCGCGCGCGTCTCGAAGGATAAGGTCTCAGGTATGACGATGAAGCGCGCCTTCGCCATGAAGGAGGGCTGCGAGACGATGCAGCGGCGCATCGCGCACGCCCTGCGCTTCCAGTGCGGTTACCGTCGCGATCACATATTCGTCGTTCGGCCCGTAAGCGCCATGTCCCTGCCGCACCAGCCGTAATTGCTCATCCATGGTGAGGCGCCCCGCATACTGATCGTGGCTGCGGTCGGCAACATAGGCGAGCGCACTGACGCGCTGACGCGCATCGCCTTCAAGCCAGACCGAGCGCATCACCTCGCGGTAGACGCCGGTCACCTGCTCGCGCTCGCGCAGATAAGTGACTGTCGATTTCCTGTCGGCTGCCGCCACCCTGAAAGCGACGCCCTGACAGGCGCCGCCGCGGTCGAGTCCCAGTACAAGCCCCGGCTTTTCCGGCGTGCCGCGATGGACCATCGAATAGATGCAGAGCGAGCGATGTTCGCCGATCAGCCGTGCCCGCTTCTGTTCGAGAAATGCGAAGCCCGGCTTCCAGATCAGCGATCCGTAGCCGAACACCCACAGGTCGCCCTCGGGAAACTCCGATTCTGAAAGGATTTTTGCGGCCATTGCGACGTCACCTGATGGACCACGCCTACCAGCCCGCCACCCGGCGCGCAACCTGACAGGCCTCAAGCTTATGGACTTCAAGGAGATTTGCGCGAAAGGTGCATCTTTCAATTGCCCGATTCTAATGATCTAGCTCCCGCCATGCCGACATCTCCCATTGCACCTCGCCGCCGTCTCTGGCCTGTTTTTGTAATGCCCGGTCTGGTACTCGTCGCAGCCGCGGCTTGGACCGGATTCTGGTTCTATGCAGCGTCGCATGTCGACGAAAAATTCGACGAGTGGCGCACGCGCGAGGCGAAATCCGGCCGCGCCTATGAATGCGCCAATCGCGCGGTGGCGGGCTTTCCGTTCCGCATGGAGGTTCGCTGCGATAGCCCGGCTGTGACGCTCACATCGCAGACCGCGGATCGGACACAGCTCACCGCGCGGCTGAAAGATATTCTGGTCGTCGCGCAGGTCTACGATCCGACAAAGATCATCGCCGAATTCACCGGACCTGCCACCGTCAGCGCGGGCGCAGAAGCACCGTCCTTCGTCGCAGGCTGGGCGACCGGCCGGGCCAGCGCTTCCGGACTGCCGACGCCGCAGCGCGTCTCGCTGGTGTTCGATGATCCAGCGGTGGATCGTCTGAGCGGCTCAGCTCAGTCGCCATTGCTGCGTGCAAAACATCTCGAATTGCACACGCGCCTGCTGGAAGGATCGCTGTCGAACAATCCGGTGGTGGAGACGGCGCTTCTTATCAATGAAGGAAGCCTGCAGGGTCTGCATCCTATTCTCGCACAGCCGTTCGATGCGGACATCCGCGCGCTGCTGCGCGGCCTGAAAGACTTCGCGCCGAAGCCCTGGCCTGAACGCTTCCGTGAAATTCAGGCGGCCGGCGGGCGCCTCGATTTTACGCAGTCGCGCGTTCAACAGGGCGAGACCATCGCGGTCGCGGCCGGATCGCTCGGCCTTACACCGGGCGGCTATCTCGACGGCGAATTGACCATGACGGTGGCGGGTATGGAGCGCATCGTCGCGCAGCTCGGCATCGACAAGCTTCTGATGGACGGCGTGCCGCAATCGACGGTGGATCGTATCGCGCCGGGTGTGAGCGCGCAGGACGTCAACAAGGTGATCGGCGCGCTCGACCGGATGATTCCGGGCCTAGGCAATGTCGCGCGCAAGAATGCCAATGCCGGCGTGGTCGCGGGCATCAACATGCTGGGTCAGGCCTCGACGCTGGAAGGCAAGCCGGCGCGTGCATTCCCGTTGAAATTCACCGAGGGCGTGATTTCCATCGGGCCGCTGCGGATCGCACAGACCGCGCCACTGTTCTGACGCTTACTTGTCTGCTGGCTTCGGCAGATTGGCGTGCTTGCGGCCGAAGTCAGGATCGGCGGTTTCCTGACCGAGATTGACGATGCCACGGCGGATCGCACGCGTGCGCGTGAAGTGATCGAACAGCGCTTCGCCGTCGCCGCGCCGGATCGCGCGGGTGAGCTTCGACAGATCTTCCTGAAACGCGCCGAGCATTTCCAGCACGGCATCCTTGTTGGCAAGGAACACGTCGCGCCACATGGTCGGGTCGGACGCCGCGATACGCGTGAAGTCGCGGAAGCCGCCCGCCGAAAACTTCAGCACTTCCGCCTGCGTGACGTCTTCCAGTTCATCGGCAGTGCCGACAATGGTGTAGGCGATCAGATGCGGCAGATGACTGGTGACGGCGAGCACGAGATCATGGTGATCGGCTGCCATGGTCTCGACATTGGCGCCGAGCCCGCGCCAGAAGGTTGCAAGTTTTTCGACGGCAGCGGGATCGGCGTCCGGCGGCGGCGTCAGGATGCACCAGCGGTTGATGAATAGTTCGGCGAAGCCTGAATCGGGGCCGGAATGTTCGGTGCCCGCCACTGGATGCGCCGGAATGAAATGGACGGTCTTCGGAAGATGCGCGGCCATGTCCCGCAGCACCATGCCTTTGACGGAGCCGACATCGGAGACGATTGCGCCCGGCTTGAGATGTGGCGCAATTTCCTCGGCGACCGGTCCGCATGCACCGACCGGGATGCTGAGGATGACGAGGTCCGCGTCTTTCACAGCCTCCGCATTGGTGGCCACCACGCGATCGGCGATGCCGAGTTCCTGCACGCGCGCACGGGTTGCAGGCGAGCGCGCGGTGGCGACGATCTCTCCCGCGAGGCCCTGGGCGCGGGCCGCGCGCGCGATCGAGCCGCCGATCAGGCCGAAGCCGATCAGCGCCAGCCGCTTGAAGAGTGGCTCGGTGCTCACTTTTGCCCCATGAATTCTGCGAGCGCCGCGACCACGAGGCGATTGGCTTCCTCGGTGCCGACAGTCATGCGCAATGCATGCGGTAGCTTGTAGTTCTTGAGCGCGCGCAGGATCAGCCCGCGCTTGGTGAGGAACGCATCCGCCTCGTCGGCGGTCTTGCCCTTCGCCTGCGGGAAGTGGAT
>CAZQMD010000409.1:0-4003 GCA_964594185.1 uncultured Afipia sp.
TTCTTTAGTTCCGCCTCGGGGAAGTCCTTCGCCTCGCACTTTAATTCCTGCAGGCAAACAACGTCAGGTTTGCTTGCCCTCAGCCACCTGAAAAGGTTGGAAGACCGCTTTTTGATATTGTTAATGTTAAAGGTCGCGATCTTCATCTTTTAGTCGCAAGCGGGGCAATCATCGCCGAGACCGTCGAACACTGAATTGACAGCCTCCACACACTGTGCTGGTGCTTGGGCTGTTTTCGAACAACAGATATACAGGGTACCTAAATCCGACGATCGCGGGATCGGTGTTTTCGCGCGTGTTTCTGGCAGCCCGTCTCCCACAAGTCTTGTCGATGCCTATGCTGATGCCGGGATCGAATTCATCGGTCTTAGCGGCTTTTTTCGTTCGTTTCGAAGCAGTAGGGGGGTCCATTCGGATCAACGTCTGGCTCCGACCGACGGGCTATGACGTCATGAAATGGTCTGTAAGGCGCGCGGCGGCAGCATTCTCGTTCCCAGACGATTGACGCGCACGTCTTAATGGAACATTGGAACGCGTGCCGGGTTTCCTCCCTGTGAACCAGGAGGCTACGATGAGTATCGGCACGATCATTCTTATTATTCTGATTATAGCTTTGCTCGGCGGATTCAGCGGAATAGGCGGCGGCAACTTCTACGGGACGGGTTATTACGGCGGCGGCGGTCTCGGCCTTGTCATCGTCATCTTGATCATTCTTCTCCTGCTTGGCAGGATCTGAACGACGATTGATGTACTCCTTGAAAAAGAGCCCCGGGTGACCGGGGCTTTTTTGTCAGTGGCCAGTGCCAGGCTTCGTGGTCTTGGGTTCTTTGCCGTCTTCTATACGGCCCTCATTGCGAAGATCGCGTCCTTCCTGCGCCTTCTTCTGGCTTTCAGGCGACTTGCCGTGTTCGTTAAGTTCCTCTTTGACGAAACCCGCAGCTTCCTTAGCTTTACCTTCAACGCTCATTGCATTCTCCTCTGTGAGGCTAGCCAACTCGGATGCAAAGCTAGCGTTCCAGACCACCAATTCCCGTGAGGGTCGTTTTTCAGCGAACCGGTGAGCCCCGGGTTCGAGTAATAGCTGCGCTCGCCATTATATCAGCAGTTACTTGTATTATCTCAGTGACATAATTCCGGGTGGTGCCAACTAGCAGCCAATAGCCCAAACAAGCGCGGCCCGGGCTCGGATCTGATCGCTTTTCCGTTTCTAAGATTTCTAAGTCAGGATAAAATGCGCGCATGAACTCGCAAGGGAGAAGAGTACTGGTTGCCTTAGCCATTGCGATGGCCGGGATGTCTGCGGCGTTCGGTCAAGCCGAAAAGAAGACTGATGACGACAAACCAGCCGACCCTGATACTGGCGAAAGCACGGTGGAGGAAAAGACCCTCGGCATCCTCCCGCAGCCGCTGAAAGATCGAGGCGTTAAGTTCGCCGCGACCTATATCGGGGAGGTGCTGGGAAATGTGTCTGGCGGTTTGAGACGAGGGGCCGTCTATGAAGGCCGCTTGAATCTTGCAGTGGACCTTGATCTGCAAAAGCTGGCGGGATGGACGCAGTTGTCGTTCCACGCCAACGTTTTTCAAATCCACGGACAAGGGCTTTCGCGTGACTACTTGCAAAGCTACTTTGTAGTTAGCGGCATTGAAGCACTTCCTTCGACACGGCTTTATGAAGCCTATTTCGAGAAGAAGTGGGTCGCCAATGAAGTCTCGCTGAAGATAGGCCAACTTGCGGCGGATACAGAATTTTTCAATACAAGATATACCGATGTTCTGACGAATGCTTCAATGGGATGGCCGGCCATCACATCGCTTAACCTCCTGAGCGGCGGTCCTTCTCCGCCACTTTCTGCTGTCGGCGCACGAGTGCTTTTCAATGTTAGCGAGAACTGGTCCTTACTCGGCGGTATCTTCGATGGAAACCAAGCCGGGTACGGTACAAACGACCCGCAAGAGCGAGATCGCTATGGTTTGAATTTTCGCGTGAGTGATCCGCCGTTGATTGCGCCGCTCAGCTTGAAGATCAGCAGCATTTTGGTTCATGAGGACGAATGATGCTAAAAATACGGCTTCAATTGTCAGAATTACCGAGAGAAGCGAAAAGGGATACGGATCGAAGTATGCGGGCTGGGAAATATTCCAGATGACCCAGCTTCCGATCCAAAGGCCTTGTAAAATTACAAACCAGATTGTTCCGACAGAGTGACCGATTGCGTGAAAAGCTCGCTCCGCGGCAGAATGTTGCCGACGATCATTCTCTTCTAAGGCGATAACGGATTTTATATTCCCTGAGGGCGTTTTCTGATGGCGAGACATCTTTATTCGCCCGCGCTCTCGGCTGCTTCTTCGGCCTTGCGCGCTGTGCGCTCAACAACCTTTGCTCCAGCCTTCTCTGCCTCCGCGCGTTGTTCGCATTTGCTCCGAATGTCCTCTAATTCATCGTCCGTGAGATGTTCTATACCGACGAAGGAATTGTGAGCGGCGCTAACGCGGACGAGTTCGTCCAGCTTCACTTGGATGGCTGCGGAGTCTCGATTTTGCGAATTCTGAATGAGGAAAACCATGAGGAACGTGACAATGGTGGTGCCGGTATTGATGACGAGTTGCCAGGTGTCCGAATAGTCGAAAATGGGGCCTGTAATTGCCCAAATAATTACCACCCCTGCTGCAATCATGAACGTGGCAGCCCGCCCGGAAGCAACTGCGGTTCTGTTCGCAATGTCCCCAAATAGCTTCGCCATCGATCGGGAAGAGGAGGGGGCGCCGTCCTGCTTTTTGGAGCGGCCTTTCTCGAAGGTAGTCATGTACTGCTTAACTGTGGACAGGCTGACGGGTTCCAGCGCGCCATCGAAATATCGTCGGCGCCGAGCTTCTGTAAAAGACCGATGGCCAATTCGCCCGTGCTAGCCAAAGAAACGAACGGCGGCCGCCACAGCGATCACCACAATCGCGATATAGCCATATGCGACATATCTCTGGCGACCGATCACGACTACCGAAGGGACATTATGATGAGGCCGACACTTAGCAACGCGAAGCCTGCATAACTTACGGCCAAAAACCGATGGCATAGCTGTTGAGGAGAACGGGTCCACATCGAACACCTGCCTTTCGGGCTAGCGCGATAATGCAGACGAATTCATTAAGAATTTGCTCAAGGTTTTCTTGGTCCTGCCGGATGCTCCTCAAGGCCGAGCACGCAGCGGTCTCATACGCAAAGCATTTGCCCGATCAATTCAGAGATCGAGACCGAGCCCAACTCAGCCGGTCGATCTCGAACTTAAACCTCGCTTGCAGGACGGGGCCTTTTTCATCCCTGACCTCAATGGCCATGTCGCAACTCAATTGATCATGATGGTCAGCTGAGAGCTGATTTTTGGTCATGTCGGCCAACGATCTCGCGGCTTCTTCCATCACCTGTTCTGGCGTGGAAAGCTCCAGCCCTTCTCTGTCAAACGCGATCTCATCGCCTTCCCGAAAATCGAAATAATATCGGGGCATTTCCGTCTTCCGCTGCTTACTCCTTGAAAATCAATAAATCACAAGCCCGTCATTTCGTTCCCAGCACGAATTAATCATCGCGCGCGAAAAGAAAGCGCCGAAAACGTGAACCCCGATCACACCGGTTGAGCAACGGCAGCGTCAGGTGAATTGCACGACGTCCGGCATCGATTTTCCGGACTATGAGAGATCTTCGGGTGAGAAGGCAAGTGACGGGTTAAAGCGCTCCGGAAGCCGCCTCACGAAGTAATGGTGTCGTGGGTTCCGGATTGCAATAAACAAAAAGCCCGGCGCGAAGCCGGGCTTAAGTTTAAACTGGAGTCGAGAGAAGGCTATCAGTACTTCGCGACGACCGGGCCACCCCAGTTGAAGCGGTAGTTGAGGCCAACCTTCACAGTGTGGAGGTCATCCTTGTAGGACAGTGCCTGAGGGCCGCCGCTGGTGAAGGCAACGTTGGTGGTGTCGAAGTTGTAGTACTGGTACTCAACCTTCGCCGACCAGG
>CAZQMD010000410.1:0-3992 GCA_964594185.1 uncultured Afipia sp.
GCCCGCGACTGTCATATCTAACTTGCGGCCAGCGACCTCTCTAACTTGCGCCTTCAGTCTCGAAATTCGACGTCGCTTGTCCCGCTCTCTGCGCTGGTTGAAGCGACTGTTCGGCAATTCGGATTTCGCTGGTTCGCTCTCGCACAATGTCGATCTCAACCGGCGCGCGAAGAACGCACTCATGCTCACCACCTACCCCGCCGAGGAAATCATTAAAGCACGGCCTTATATGGATGATCCTGTCCATGCGGCTTATATCCGAACCGTGTCGGGGTGCCTTGGGACCGGATCGGAGATCATATCCGCCCCAGGGATCGCCCGGTGTCGACAGTCGATCGTGGGCGCTCTCACGGATTGGCGGCCCGTTTTACCATACCGGTCCGGCTGTCCTATGAACACGATGCGATGTTCACTGTCGCTCGCCAGAGTGGTGAAGCCTATCGAGCCGGGATATGCGGACGGTCGTCACAATGGCGTTCGACAGCACTTGCGCGCTTCTTGACCCGCCAAGCTGGCGAACGTGCCGGTTCCACTCAGTCCCCAGCAGATCGATTGAATGGGTGGCGGCCGTGTCGGGCGCGCTATAGGGTAGATGTGGGAGTGATCGCTCGCGCCAGAACTGGAACGCAACCAGCTAACATTTAAACGGAGATCCAATGATTTCGGTGCGTGCACAAGTCGATATCGCAGTGTTGCCGGAACGAGTCTGGCGGGTATTGATGGACTTCGCGCGCTATCGCAATTGGCACCCTTATGTCGAAATGGAGGGCGTTGCTATCCAGGGAGGCGAGATGGGTTTTTCCTTTCGGAACAATCCCGCCGCGCCGCGGGGCTGGAAAACTGAGGTGACAGTTACGCAGCTGGAGCCGCCTTCGATCTTCGCCTTCAAGTTCGGCCTAGCAGGCCTTTTTACGATGGAGCAATGGTACTCCCTCGAAGAGATTCCTGACGGCACGCGCCTAACACACGGTTCGAACTACGGAGGTTTTTTGCCGACTATTTCCGCAAGATTTATTCGCAAGCGCCTGCTCACCATTCACCAGGTCACGATCGAACGGCTCGCTCGCGGCTTCATCAAATCTACCAAGCCGCAATCGCAACGATCGGCCAAGACACCACCTAAACCACGCAAGGGCTTCCGCGGCTACAGGCGGTGACCGACCTTCGGCGGCGGCGATCGCCGGACAATTCCAGGGCAAAGCTGCCCACAAGGTGCAGCTCGATCGGGGCTTCGGACAAGCTGAAAGTTTTGTCGGATTGATAATAATAGTTATGTTAAATTTGGTCGATTTCTAAGCGTTCAGAACGCTAGTTCTGCCTGCCTCGGCACGGCTCTTGGCTGTTCTTGTCTGCCGCCAATCAGACCGCGCGCACAGCCTGCCAGAACATAGACGGCTTGGCGCTGCGCACCGCGATTATGGTGATCGACGCAATAGCCCTGATAGTGCCGCTTGAGCAAGCCAGCGCGCACCAGCTCCGATACCGCCCGGCTCACATTCGTCTTGCCCGAAGCCCGTACCTGCTCACGGATGGCGTCGTCGACGATCGCGGTGGCCTGATCGACGTCGGCTGGTAATATGCCCGACATTGCCAGATCAGTCCGTATCCGCTCTTCCAGGGCAACACGGCGGGGGTCACGCTGGCCCATCGGGGTCAGCGCATCGCAAAGCCAGTCACGCAGCGGAATGAGACCGCCGCCCTTGGCTACCAACGGCCCGGCGCTGCCGTCGGAACGGGAGACCTGTGCAATCAGGTTGAGCACCATGAAGGCATAGCGCGGCCGAGACGAGGATCGCGCAAGCATCTCCAACAAGGACGGCATATCCAGTTGCTGGCGGCTGTCACCGATGATCGGAGCGTGCAACATAACAGGATTGAATCAAGCACATATGGGGGGTGAAGTGAATCCCATTTGGCCGGTGGTTTCATCATTTTGTCGGCTGTGACACTTTGCCCGGAGGTAAAGTGTCACGCGCGCCCTTTCATCATCGCACCGGGCAGTTCCCGCCTCGGACGACCTGTGCATCTGTTGCGGGGAGCTGCCCGCAGAACGCATCCGGTCTTGTTTTTCAATGGCTTCGCCGAACGGTGACTGGACGAAACCGCTATCGAAATGCGAATCGTTCGCACTATGAGCAGTCTCGAAGATGCCGGCCGCTTGGGCGAAATCACCGCATTCGAAGCCGAATGTCGGCAGGCGACGACGCTCGATCAGCTCAAATCCTTGCTCGATGCGATTGTGCGCCAGTTCGGATTCCGCTGGTTCGCATTGGTGCACAATGTCGACCTGAAACGCACCACCCGAAAAGCCCTGCTGATAACCACCTATCCGGCGCGCTGGGTCGAGGAGGTAATAGACGCGCGCCTCCATCTTGACGATCCCGTCCACGTCGCCTGTGCCAAGACCGTGTCCGGGCTCACTTGGGATCAAATCGGCGATTATATCGCGCCCAATGCCCGCCAGCTTTCGATCCTTGAACGGGGTCGCGCGCATGGACTGGCATCTGGGTTTACTATGCCGATCAGGATGCGCGATGAGCCTGACGCGATGTTTACAGTAGCCCGGCAAGGCGACGAGACGATCTCAGGCCCGGACCTTCTCTCTGCCCGATTGATTGGCACGGTTGCGTTCGACCAGGCTCGAGCCCTTCTCGGTCCCGATGAACTGGCAAACGTCCCGATAGCGCTCAGCCCGCGCCAGATCGACTGCATTGATCTGGTGGCACAGGGCAAGAGCGACTGGGAAATCGGACAGATTCTGGGTCTGAGCCGCGACACTGTCCATGAATATGTCGAAGGTGCGCGCCGGCTGTATGGCGTGCGCCGCCGGACCCAGCTCGTGCTTCGCGCGGTCCGCGACGGACATCTGAACATCGACGCGCTCGTCTAGAAGCGTCGCTCCCCACGATAGCGAATAGGCGCTTCAGGTCTCTCCGACTTGAGGCTCAAGAGGTGGCTGGCGATCGACGCCGCCCTGCATTCCTGCCGTCTTGCACGACCTTCTACCTCCCCCCCCCTTGTGGGGGGATTGCCCGAAATTGCCCCACCGGGTTCAAAAGAGAGGTGATTTTCAACGGAGAGTGGTCGGCGCATTTTAATGCAGCGGCGCTGAAAAGCGGAGAAATCAGATGCAGCGCCTGCGCCTTGCCCTTGCCGTGCCGATCGTGGCGATGTCCGCCCAGGGGGCTCCTGCGTCCGCCAACGATCTGGGCTGCCAGGTTTTGCTTTGCCTCTCGAACCCGGGCGGTGCGACCCAGTACCCCGCCTGCGTGCCACCTATGGTGAAGCTCTGGGAGCGTCTGGCATTGGGCGGTTCATTCCCCGGCTGCTCCGGTGGTGGCGTGGCGAAGACCAAGGTCTATGATCGCGATTCCGCTTCGCGGCGCCGGGTGGTGGTGACGTTCACCGACGGGCGGCAGCAATCCTATTCGCTTGCGAATATCGAAAGCTTGCCAGCGTCTCTCAGCGAACGAGGGGCCACACCACAGTGATCCTTGAGCTCGCAACCGTGGTCGGACTGGCGCAGCAATGCGCACCATCGGTTGCGGTCGAAACGCTTGTGTCGGTCGTCCACACCGAAAGCCATTTCAACCCCTACGCCATCGGCGTGAATGCGAAGGGTGTTGCCGCACCCAATCCCAGCGATCGGGTGTCGGCCGCCGCAGCCGCGCGATCGCTCATTGCCCGCGGTTACAACATCGATCTTGGCCTAGGGCAAATCAACAGCGCAAATCTCAGGTGGCTTGGCCTGTCGGTCGATGACGCTTTCGATCCCTGCCGTAATCTCGCCGCAGCTGCACGCGTGCTGGCTTCTAACTATCTGCACGTTGTGCGCTCCAGCCCTTCCACAGAGGTGGCCATCGGGACCGCCATGTCGATGTACAATACGGGCAGTCGTTCGCGCGGGTTCGGAAATGGCTATGTCGGCCGCGTCTATGCGTCGTCGAGTGTCGTCGTGCCGGCGATCAGGCGCCAAGCGATCCCAGAACCCG
>CAZQMD010000411.1:0-3973 GCA_964594185.1 uncultured Afipia sp.
CTCGGCGGGCAGCGGGCCCTGCCTGTTGCGAGCGGGCGCCTCCGTTGATGACAAGCGCGATGGCGACGGCGGAGCCGCCGGCCAATGACGCGCGAAGTAACCTGTAAGACATGAGATCTTGATCCTGATGCCGCCGCGTTCCTGTTGCGGGATCGTGCGGCTAACCTCGAATGTCCCGTCATCGCTGTGAGGCGAGGCCGGGATCGGACATCGTTCGAGTCAGGACAAAGGTGGCGCGCGGGAATGAAACGCGCCGCGCCGGGAGTCGGTTGCGATGGCTTGCGGATGAAAGGCGGTTTGCAACGCCGTGACGGTCAGCGGCACTTGGAGCGACGGCGCTGCCGCTGCGGCGAGGGTGTTGACCATCGCCATGGTGGCGCAGATGACGCACAGGTCGCGATGGACATCCTGATCGTGATCGGTGTCCGGCGCGGAGGCTTGCGACTGACCTGCCGAAGTCGAAATTCCGGCGAGTACCACTTCGGCATGGGTATGGCCGAACGACAGGCCGAGCTGCAGCGCCAGCGCAAACAGCGCCAGCAGCGATAGCCTTTTTGCCTTTGTTCTCAGCCAGTTCACGCCGCTCGTGCCCCATCGCATCCGGTGCCAACGGAGAGGCCGCCGGTTCCAGATGTTATAATATAACATCGCCGGTCGGGGCGGAGGTGTCAACACAGGATGGCGGCGAGCTGTGAGTGTCGCGATGGAGTGTGGCTTCATCGACACTTGTGGGACCAGGCCAAAGGCCCGTCAGCCATTGACCGAGCGCGTGGGATCAGCGTCCTTCCCGCAGCCAGGTGCTGGCGAATGCGCCGAGCAGCAGCAGCAGGCCGATCAGTCCGGCGAAGACCGGCAGCACGCCGATTCCGCGCACCACACTGGCGTCGCGCATTTTCACGCCAAGCCAGCCTTCGCCGCGAAATACGGTGGAAGCGCGCACTGGCAGCACGCGCGGCAGATCGATGCTGCCGCTGTCCGCGATGCGGCGCGCGTCGCCGCCGGTGGCCTGCAGAAGCGGACGCAGCGCCTCGGTGGTCGATGTCACCTCGGCGAATTCCTTTGGATTGACCGGGCCGACATTGATCAGTGCTTTCAGCGAGCCGTCGGTCGCCTGCCACAGGCCGAGTTCATCGGCGCTGAGCGCCGCGCGCCACTCGCCGGGATCGCCTGCGGTCAGCGTTACCTGACGCGTGGTGCCGGATGGCGAGGTCACGGTGACGGGTTGCACTGTGTCGGCCATGGTCTGGCGGAGCACCACGAGATCGCGGCCTTCGACCTTGAGCCGCAGCGCTTCCTCGTCGAGATCCGGCTGCTTCATCAGCCAGTGCGATGTCCGCCGCAGCAGATCGAGATGCGGGCCGCCGCCTTCATAGCCGCGCGCCCACAGCCAGATGTGATCCGACAGCAAGAGCGCCACGCGACCTTCGCCCTGACGCGACAGCAGCAGCAGCGGCTTGCCGTCCGCGCCTTCCATGATCGGCGGATTGATTGGGTTGCGCGTGTCGACCAGACGGAAGAACCGGCTCCAGTGCGGCGGCTCGCTGGCTGATCCTTCAAGCCCGCGCGTCACCGGATGACGCTTGCCAACATTGCTCAGCCGCGCCGTGTACGCCTGTTCGCAGACGCCAACCGGCTCGGCGGGCAGAATTGAATCGAGCGGCGTCCGCCAGATGCTGGTCTGGCTCGCGTAATCCGGACCGGCGGCCACCAGCACCGCGCCGCCATTGCGCACATAGCGCGCGATATTGTCGAAATACGAAATCGGCAACACGCCTTGCCGCGCGTAGCGGTCGAAGATGATGAGCTGAAATTCGTTGATCTTCTGCTGGAACAGTTCGCGGGTCGGGAAGGCGATCAGCGACAGTTCGTTGATCGGGGTACCGTCCTGTTTCTCCGGCGGACGCAGAATGGTGAAGTGCACCAGATCGACGCTGGCGTCGGATTTGAGCAGGTTGCGCCAGGTGCGTTCGCCGGAGTGCGGTTCGCCCGACACCAGCAGCACGCGCAGCTTGTCGCGCACGCCATCGATGGACACGACGGCGCGGTTGTTCACCGGTGTCAGTTCGCCTTCCAGCTTCGAGGCTTCGATCTCGACGATGTTCGGACCTGCGTGCGGAATGTCGATGGTGACGCTGACCTGCTCGCCGCTGCGCACCGCGCGCTCGCTCAGCACATCGCCGTCACGCCGGACCACGACGCGGGCGCTTTCGCCTGTCACGCCCTGATCGTCGAGGCGATAGGTGATGGTCTGTGTTTGCCCGACAATTCCGAAACGTGGTGCCGCGACGATCGCGACGCGGCGGTCGCGCTCGTTGCTGCGGCCGGTGATCAGCGCATGGACCGGCGCATTGAAGCCGATGGCGGCGGCGTTGGCGGGAATATCATGCACCCGCCCGTCGGTGATGAGAAACGCGCCGGCGACGCGGTCGGTGGGCACATCCGAAAGTGCAGAGGTCACGGCGGAGAAAAGCTTGGTGCCGTCGGTTTCGCCGTCCGCCTGTCCGGCCTCGACCACGCGGACTTCGAGGCCTTTGATATCTTTCAGCCGAGCGACCAGCGCTTCGCGCGCCTGCTCGGTTTCGCGCGTGCGTTCGCCGAAATTCTGGCTCGGGCTTTTGTCGACGACGACGGCGGCCACGGAGGAGAGTGGCTCGCGCTCTTCGCGGGTGAAGGACGGATTGGCCAGCGCCAGCAGGACCAGCATCAGTGCGGCGACCCGGATCGCCGCGCCGCGCGACCGCGTTAGCATCAGGATGGCGGCAATCACCACAATCGCAGCAATGCCGATCCAGAGCACAAACACGGGGACGAGGGGCGCAAAAGCAATGCCGTATTGCATGTTATTGCCCCAGCCGTTCGATCAGCGCTGGCGCGTGCACCTGATCCGCCTTGTAGTTGCCGGTCAGGATGTACATCACGATGTTGACGCCGGCGCGGAACGCCATCTCGCGCTGGCGCGGATCGCCCGGCGTCAGCGGCAGCATCGGCTGGCCGTCGGTGCGCATCGCCCAGGCACCGGCAAGATCGTTCGAGGTGATGATGATGGGAGACACACCGTCGCCGCCGCGCGCGGGGCGGTCGGCAGCCTCTTCGTCGTCGACGCGCGGCAGCGTCTCGACCCAGGTCTGGCCCGAGGTGAAACGGCCGGGGAAGTCGCGCAGCAGATAGAACGTCTTGGTCAGAACATGCTCGCGCGGCACCGGCTCAAGTTCGGGAATATCGAGCGACGAGAGAATTTCGCGCAGCGTCAGCATGCCAGGCGTCTGCGATTCTCCGCCGGGGCCGGGGGGCGCCTCGATGGCGTCGCGGGTGTCGAACAACACGGTGCCGCCCTGCTTCATGTAGGCGTCGAGCTTGTTGATCGCGTCCTGCGACGGCTTCGGCGCACCGGTGACCACCGGCCAATAGATCAGCGGGAAGAACGAGAGTTCGTCGCGCGCCGGATCGACGCCGACCGGTTCGCCCGCCTCCAGCGCGGTGCGCTGCGCGAGAAACAGCGTTAGTCCGGAGAGTCCGGCCTTCACGATGGAATCGACATCGGCGTTGCCGGTGAGAACGTAGGCCAGCCGCGTTTGCGAGACTGCCTTGATGGCGAAGTCGTCGTTCGCCGTGTTGTTGGTTGTGGGAGGCGTCGCAGGCGCAGCCTTGGCCGGAGCTTTCGGCGCCTGCGCGTAAGACGGCGATGGCACGCCGCCGATCGAGGCGAGCGCGAATGCAAGCGCGAGCGCAGCCGTCGCAGCGCGCCGCCGCAGCAGCGCGGCGATCCCGCCGCCGAGAATGGCGACGATGATCGCATCGAGCAGGAACAGCGCGAGGGCGGCCGAGAGCAGAATGCCGCGCAGGTCACGCGGCTCGGCATTGGTGTAGGTGGCGCGGCGTGCTTTCAGCGCCGAGGTATCGAGCGGGGCGAGCCTGTCGGCGGGGGGGAGAGCATTGACGGCAAGCGGTCCGTCGGCAGGACCGTAAAGACCCG
>CAZQMD010000412.1:0-3923 GCA_964594185.1 uncultured Afipia sp.
GGCGACATGCCGGCAGCCGTGCAGCAGCACAACCTTCTCGAAACGATCGTAGGTCTCCGGATCTTTAATGATGCTCAGAAACGGTGCGAGACCGGTGCCGGTGCCGACTAGATAGAGGTTGCGGCCGTTCTTCAGGTTATCGATGACAAGCGTGCCGGTCGCCTTGCGGCCGACAATGATCTGCTCGCCCTCTTTCAAGTGCTGAAGCCGCGAGGTCAGCGGCCCGTCCTGAACCTTGATCGAGAAGAATTCGAGTTTGTCTTCGTAGTTTGCGCTCGCCACGCTGTAAGCCCGCAGCAACGGCTTTTCGCCAACCTTCAGGCCGATCATCGTGAATTCGCCGTTGCGGAAGCGAAACGATGGGTCGCGGGTGGTGGTGAAGCTGAACAGCGTGTCAGTCCAGTGGTGGACGCTGAGAACGCTTTCCTGATTGAAATTGCTCATGTCGCTCGATCCAGTCTGTTGGTCCGGCCGCGGGGCAAAATCAAAAAACGCAGAGACAGATTGCCTCGCCAAATTTCATTTGTATACTAATGAATAATCCAGCTTGATCCCGTCGTCAAGCCGCGCTCAAGTTGGGTCCACACTGCCGCGAAGGCATTGAACAGAAGGAACAATCCATGTCCCACGATGCTCCCCAGGCCGATGCCGGCCCGACCAAGCTGGTGATCCGCAATATCGGCCTGATCCTGAGCGGGGATATGGATAGGCCGATCCTGGATGCCGACACCATCGTGGCGGAAAGCGGCAAGATCACCGCGATCGGGCGCGCCAAGGACATCGATACCGAAGGCGCGACCACCCTCGTCGACGCCAATGGCACAGTCGTCACTCCCGGCTTGATCGACAGTCATGTTCATCCCGTCGCGGGTGAATGGACGCCGCGGCAGAACCAGATCGGGTGGATCGACAGCTTCCTGCACGGCGGGGTCACCACCATGATCTCCGCAGGTGAAGTCCACATGCCGGGCCGGCCGAAGGACATTGTCGGCGTCAAGGCAATGGCAATCTTTGCCCAGCGTGCGTTCGACAATCTGCGCCCCGGCGGCGTCAAGGTTCATGCCGGTGCGCCGGTCATCGAACACGGAATGACCGAGGAGGACTTCAAGGAGATGGCCACGGCGGGCGTGCGATGGCTCGGCGAAGTCGGCCTCGGCAGCGTCAAGGATGGCCCGACGGCCCGCAAGATGGTGGCTTGGGCGCGCAAGTACGGCATGAACAGCACGATCCACACCGGCGGCCCGTCCATTCCCGGCTCCGGCCTGATCGACGCGGATGTCGTGCTGGAAGCCGATACGGACATCGTGGGCCACATCAACGGCGGCCACACTGCCCTGCCCGACGGACAAATCCGCTGCATCTGCGGAGGCTGCAAGCGCGGCCTTGAACTCGTCCACAACGGTAACGAACGCGCGGCCCTCTACACACTCCGGCTTGCCCGCGAAATGAAAGAGCTGAACCGGGTTATCCTCGGCACCGACGCGCCAGCCGGCTCAGGCGTCCAGCCCCTCGGCATCCTGGGCATGGTGTCGCTGCTGTCGTCGCTTGGAGAGGTGCCCGCCGAACTCGCCTTCTGCTTCGCCACCGGAAACACCGCACGGATGCGCGCGCTGGACTGCGGAATTGTCGAAGTTGGCCGCGCTGCGGATTTCGTCATCATGGACAAGGCGCAGCACTCGGCTGGAAAAAACCTGCTCGACAGCGTTCAACTCGGCGACCTGCCCGGCATCGGCATGACCATCATCGACGGTATCGTTCGCACCCAGCGCAGCCGTAATACACCGCCGGCCACCAAGGTGCCGGAAATCGTCGCGCACTGAGGTCGATTATCGAAGCTTGCTGAGGAGCGCGACAAACGTCTCGCGCTCTTTGGTATCCAGCGGCGCGAGCGTTTCTTTGGAGATGGCGAGCGCTTGAGGGGCCGCCTTCTCGGCCATCGTCTGCCCTGCTCGCGTGAGGCTCACCAGAAGCCGGCGGCCATCGTCAGGGTCGGAACTGGTTTCGGTCAACCCCCGCGCGGTCAACCGGTCAATCACACCCTTGATGGTGGCAACGTCCATTGCAGTCAAACGCCCAAGCTGGTTCTGCGAGCAAGGCCCGGTTTCGGTCAGCTTGGAGAGAGCTGCCCATTGAGTCGGGGTCAGATTGATACCGATCTGATTCGCGAAGATTGCCGCGTGCCGCTGCCAGACCTGACGGAGAATAAAACCGATCTGATCGTCGAGAACATATGGCGGCTTCGACGCCTTTCCGTTTCGCTTCGGCGCAAGTGTCTTGGCTGAAGCTGCGACCTTGGCCGTAGCAGCCTTGCTCAGCACAGTCTTGGCCATTCCCGATCCTCCACGCCTTAACTCTGCGGCTACGCTTGAAGCGATCGCCGCTCATACCGCCAGATGTGCGTCGCGAATATCCGGGCGCGCCTCAAGCTCGCTCATGGTGCCGCTAAAGCAGATACGGCCGCGCTCAATGATATAGGCGCGATCGGATATCAAATTGGCAAAGTGCAGATTTTGCTCGGACACCACGATGCTGACGCCTTCCTTCTTCATTGCAAGGATTGCGTCCACCATCTGCTCAACGATTTTGGGCGACAGACCTTCGGACGGTTCGTCCAGCAGGACCAGCGACGGATTTCCCATCAAGGTCCGCGCGATGGTCAGCATCTGCTGCTCACCGCCGCTCATGCGCCCACCCATGCGGCCACGCATTTCGCCGAGATTCGGAAACAGCGTGAAAAGCTTCTCTCGCGTCCATTGCGGCGCATTGGATCGAGGCGGCTGACGCCCAACCTCTAGATTTTCCTCGACCGTCAGATCAGTGAAAATGCGGCGCTCTTCGGGCACATAGCCAAGACCGTTCCGGACAATGGCATGGGTCGGCTGCTTCGATACATCCTGCCCTTCAAAAACAATCTGGCCTTCGCGCTGTTCGACAAGACCGACAATCGAACGAAAGGTGGTCGATTTACCCGCACCGTTCCGGCCCAGAAGCGCAACGACTTCGCCATCGCCAACTTCAAGCGCGACGTCGAACAGGATATGCGCTGGCCCGTAATAGCTGTTCAGTCCCTGAACCGAGAGCTTCATGCGGATGCTCCCTCGCGATGCCGCGCATCATAAACCAGGCCTTCACCGAGATAGATCGCACGAACCTGCGGATTGCGCCGGACCTCTTCGGGCGAACCTTCCGCGATCAGCGTACCACGGTTCAGCACCAGAATTCGGTCGGCATGTTCGAACACCACGTCCATATCGTGTTCGGTAAACAGAACGCCGATTGATTTCTCGCGCGCAATCTGCGCCGTGAGCTTCATCAGTTCGACACGCTCGCGCGGCGCCATGCCTGCTGTCGGCTCATCCATCAAAAGCAGCTTGGGCTGATTAGCCAGCGCGATGGCGAGTTCAAGGCGCTTCAGGTCGCCATATGCAAGCTCGCCGCATGGTCGCTCGGCATAGCCGCTCATGCCGACAAGTTCGAGCAGCCGGTCCGCTTCATCGCGCTCAAATCCCGGCGTCGAACGCCACATGTTGAAGAGCTGGGAATTATAGGACACCAGCGGGACCTGCACATTCTCGCGCACCGTCATGGTCGGGAATGTCGCCGTGATCTGGAAGGTCCGACCGACACCCAGCCTCCAGATGGCACGCGGCTTCTGTCCGGTCGTTTCATGACCCAACAGCTTAATGCGGCCGCTGTCTGGTACGTTCTGACCGTTCAGCATGTCGAAGCAGGTGCTCTTGCCCGCACCATTGGGACCGATCAGCGCGAGAATTTCTCCTGCGGCCAACGAGAACGAGACGCCGCGCACGGCGTGCACGCCACCATAGGATTTTGTCAGGCCTTCGACCGACAGCAATGTAGATGTGGCGCTCATTCTGCAGTCTCGATTCGCGATGCAAGGATGGAGGGTTTCGGTGACCCCC
>CAZQMD010000413.1:0-3923 GCA_964594185.1 uncultured Afipia sp.
ATGAGGTCGCCAACGGCGACCGAGGTCATCTGCGCCTCCGGATAGGCCCGGCCCATCATGTCCGAATCGATCACCGGACGCTTCAGGTGCGCCGCCGCCATCAGCGGCTGGATCGAATTGCCGCCGCCGATCTCCAGCGCCATGATCCCGCGGAAGCGATATCGCGTGTGGCGCTCCATCAGGTCCACAGCCCGCGCGATGGTGCGGCTGTCGGTGAGACGCTCCTGCCCGACCAGCGGCGCACCCATGTTGGAAACCGCGGCGACCCAGTCGTCGTCGGCCAGCTCCGACGCCGGCATGAGCTGGACCCGGTAGCCTTCCTTGTAGAGCCCCGGTTTGTTGACCGGCCCGAGATGGGGGCCCCCCCCCCCGCCGGTGCCGAGCCCCCAGGCGCCGACGGCCAGCGATTCGATGTCGTCGATTGTGATGTCGGTCAGGGGCATGATCCGGTGCTTCGGGCGAGGTCGCTCTTGTCGGGATGGACGAGGGTCCGCCGGAGCGAAGCCTTGCAAGATCGGGACCATCGACCGGCTACTTTCGTCGCGCGATGAGGTCCAGCCCGCATGACATCTTGCCCCGTGTTAAGGCATGTCTATGGATTAATCAGACGGCGATCTATACGTGCGAACACGTATGAGGAGGAGACAGGTGGGCACCAGGCGCATTCCCCGCATCGCCGTCGTCACCATGGGGCACGCGCCACGCCCGGACGTCATGGAGGAACTCCGGCCGCTGCTGGGCGAAGCCACGCTCGACGAGTTCGGCGCACTCGACAACGACTCCGACAGGCTCATCGCGAAGAGCGCACCGCGCCGCGACGAGCTGAGTTACCTCACGCGGCTGCGCGATGGCCGGCATGTCATCGTCGAAGCCGGCTTCGTGACGAGCCGCACGGAAGCCCTGGTCACGAAGCTCGACGGACAGAACTTCGATCTGATCATCCTGGCAATGACCGGCATGCGTGCGCGCCTTGCGACGCGCACGCCGCTCATTCACGGTCAGGATGCGCTGGACGCCTGGATTTCCGCCCTGACCGCCAGCAATTCCCGGATCGGCATCATCTTTCCGCTGGCGAGCCAGCAATCGGCGGCGAGCGAAAGCGACTACGGCACGATGCTGAAAAGTTCGCTCGCCAGCATCGGCGGCAACCAGAGTTCCGATCTCACCCAGGCCATCGATCGCGTTTCGGGCGCAGACCTGATCGTGATGAACTCGGTTGGCTACACGGGCGAGATGGCGCAGCAGGTCGAGCGCACCAGCGGCAAGCCGGTCGTCACCGCCTGCCGCATCATCGGGAGTACGGCGCGCCTGCGGCTGTCGGAGATCGCCGGCAAGCCGCTCGATCTGCAAGCCGCGACCTATACCGGCGCCGAACTGCTACGGCGACTTCCGCAGCCGGCCCTTGAAACGCTTACACGACGCGAGACGGAGGTGCTGGTCCAGGTGCTTGAGGGCGCCGCCAACAAGTCCATCGCGCGGGCGCTGGGTATCAGCCACCGCACCGTCGAGATCCACCGCGCTCGCGCGATGCTGAAACTGAGCGCGACGTCGACTCCCGAGCTCATCCGGCGCGCCTTGAGGCAGCCGGAACACTGAGGCCCGCGGCGGACCTCAAGGCACGAGCGGCGGCACCGCGGCCCGGATCGGCGCGCTCGAGATCTGCATCAGGCCGGAGAATGGCTCGACCATCTCCAGGATCAGGAACAGCGCCGCCGCCGCCGAAAGAGCGACCAGCCCGAGCGCCACAGCCGATGTCGGGTTCACCGGCGAGAACAGGCAGTAACTGACGAAGAGCACAGTGAGCCAGAATATCAGCACCACGAGGATCGGCAGCGGCAGTCCTGACCTCGACTGCTCATAGAGCGCAAGCCTGGCCTGCGAGATTGGAACGGCGAGCTGGAGAGCCTGCGCGACCAGGGCCGACTTGACGGTCGTCCCTCCGGGCAGCGCGTGGAGCCCGGCATAGACCTGCGACGCCAGCGTCCCGCTGCCATAGAGGGCGCGATTATCCGTGGACCCTGGCTCATGCCAGATCCTCTCGATCATCTGGTCGACAGCTTCCCGCAGCACGGAGCGGAGCGGCTTGGCTTCCGGGCCGTATTGATCGAGCACGGCGTCGAGCAGGATGAGATTGGCCGCAATCTGGCGGACTTCGGTGCGCTGGGTCTCGTAGATAGTGCTTGCCGAGTTGATGAGGAGGCCCAGGACCAGCGCCGCGATCGTCCCGACGAGACCGGCTCCCAACCGGACGATGTCCCGGGCATGGTCGTCGAGGTGATGGTCCGGCAGCCTGCGGCGCAGCAATGCACCGATGACCGCGCCGAGGAGCATGACTCCGCAAGCCGCGAGCGAGATCCAGATGGGCTGCACGAAATCGACCTTTCCTGGGACCGCAGAATACGGGCGGCCTCCAGAATTCTACCACTCCTGCGAAATGCATACGGCTTGCTTTTTGCAGGGCTTGTAGCCCACGTGATAGCGTCTGTGGGCAGCGTATTCGGAGGTCGTCGATGCAGCCAACCATCCAGCCCGTGAGCGGGCGGCCCGTCGCCCCGCCGCTGATCGGCGGCGAGATTCCGCTGATCGATGTCTCGGCCTATCTCGCGGGCGTACCAGGCGCGGCCGAAAAGGCCGCCGCCGAGCTGCGCTACGCCTTCGAGAATGTCGGCTTCTACTATCTCGCGGGCCACGGCGTGCCCCAGAAGCTGATCGACGATACCTATGAAGCCGCCGCGCGCTTCCACGCCCAGCCGATGGAGGCCAAGCTCGCGGTCAAGGTCGACGAGCACAATATCGGCTACATGCCGATCGCGCAGAAGGCGCCGCCCAATGCCGCCGCGCAGGGCAAGAAGCCCAGCCAGAACGAGGCCTACTTCCTGCGCCCCGGGGGTGCCGCCGCCGATCCGGACGTGATCTCGGGGCGCCGTTACCACGCACCGAACAAGTGGCCGGCCGAACTGCCCGGTTTCCGCGAGACGACGCTCGAATACATCGCGACCCTGGAAAAGCTCTGCCAGAAGCTGGTGAAGCTCTACGCGCTGGCGCTCGACCTGCCGGAGACCTTTTTCGACGCCTGTTTCGCCAAGCCGCACATGATCCTGCGCATGTCGCGCTATCCGCAGATCGACGGCACCGACGAAACCGTCGAGAGCCTGGTGCCGCACACCGATTCGGGATTCATGACCCTGCTGCCCCCGAACAAGGTCCAGGGCCTCTCGATCCTGCTGCCCGACGGACGCTGGATGGACGCGCCCGGCATCGAGGATGCCTTCGTCGTCAATGGCGGCGACATCCTCCACCGCTGGAGCAACGAGCGCTTCCTGTCGACGCCCCATCGCGTGCGCAACGTGTCGGGCCAGATCCGCTACGCCATTCCCTTCTTCTGCGATCCCGACCACGACACGATGATCGAGTGCCTGCCCTCGTGCCAGTCGGCGGAGCGGCCGGCCAAGTATCCGCCGATCAAATTCGGCGACTATGCGCTGTGGTTCGCCGCCCAGCGCTACGGCCACATGGCGAAGGTGCAGGCACCGTCGGAGGCCGAGATCGCGCCCGGCGAACGCGCCACCTCGCGCTGGCAGGCCTGATCCGATGCGCCTTCGCGGACTGTTCGCCGCCGGCTCCGCCGCCGCGCTCCTGCTCGCCTCGCCTGCCTTCGCCCAGACGAAGACCATCAAGGCGGTGATGCATTCGGACCTCAAGGTGCTCGATCCGATCTGGACCACCGCCAACATCGTGCGGAACCATGGCTACATGGTGTGGGACACGCTGTTTGCGATGGATGAGAAGCTGCAGGCGAAGCCGCAGATGGTCGACACCTGGAGCCTGAGCGACGACAAGCTCACCTACACCTTCACCCTGCGCGACGGGCTGAAGTGGCACGACGGCAAGCCGGTCACCGCCGAGGACTGCATCGCCTCGCT
>CAZQMD010000414.1:0-3910 GCA_964594185.1 uncultured Afipia sp.
TGTTCCGCGCCACATGGATCGGTGCGCTGGTCTGCGCGCTGTCGCTTGGAATCTGTGCGCTGTCGGGAAATTTCGTCGTGCTGAGCTTCGCACGGCTGTTATCAGGCTTTGCGGCGGCGGCGACCTTTGTCGGCGGCGGCGCGCTGGGCGCACTGGGGGGGCAATCGCGGCCTGCGCAATCATCCCTGCTGCTCGGCCTGTTCTATACGGGGCCTGGCACCGGCCTGATCGTTTCAGGCATCACAGCGCCGTTTCTGTTGCAGCACTTTGGCCCCGGATCGTGGTGGATTGTCTGGGCCGCATTGACAGTGTTGTCCGCCGTGATGACGGCGCTGCTGATGCTCAATCGCGTCGATGTGCAAGCGAGTGACACCGCAGGCAGCACGACCGGCGTTCCGCTGCGTCCCATCACGCTCTATCTCACCGGCTATTTCATGTTCGGCGCGGGCTACATCGCCTACATGACTTTCATGATCGCCTATATACGCGACGGCGGCGGCAGTCCGGCGGCGCAAAGCGTGTTCTGGTGCCTGCTTGGCGTGACATCCCTCACGGCGCCATGGCTGTGGCGCCGTCTTCTCGCGCGCGGCGCAAGCGGCATCGCCACCGCGACATTGCTCGGCATGACCATGCTCGGCACGCTGATCGCGCTGCTCGGAACATCGCCTTTGATTCTGGGCGCATCGGCCTGCGTGTTCGGCGCGTCGTTCCTCTCGGTGGTCGCCTCGACCACCGCATTCGTGCGGCTGAACTATCCGCCGGCCGCCTGGCCCAAGGCGATCGGCATCATGGCGGTGATCTTCGGCCTCGGGCAAACCCTCGGCCCCTTCGCCACCGGCGCTGTCACCGACCTGTTCGGCCTGTCGTATGGACTCGTGCTGTCCGCCGCCACGCTCGGACTCGGCATGGTGCTGTGCGCGTGTCAGCGGCCGGTGAAGGCGTAGCCGTCATTGCGAGGAGCGCAAGCGACGAAGCAATCCCCTCTCCTCTTTCAAGATAGATTGCTTCGCCGTTTAAAGATGGATTGCTTCGCTCCGCTCGCAATGATGAGAGTGGTCGTCCCGGCGCAGGCCGGGACCCATCACCCCTGTCGATGCTGTGACAAGCAGGCGTTCAGCATCACGCCAAATCGCGAATGCGGTGGTTATGGATCCCCGCCTTCGCGGGGACGACGTGCTGAAGAATCGCGTTACGACGCCGATGTCTGCGCGGGCGCTTTACGCCGGAACAGGCCCATCACCCGCTCCAGCTTCGATCCCTTGACAGGGGAGGCTTCGCCGTCGCGATCGGACTTCGAGAAGAACTTCGTCACCGCCACGAAGAACACCGGCACCATCAGCAGCGCCAGAACCACGACTGCGATCATGCCGCCCATCACCGTGGTGCCGAGCGCCTGCTGGCTCTTCGCGCCCGCGCCCGATGCAATCACCATCGGCAGCACACCGCAGACGAAGGCAAGACCTGTCATCAGGATCGGGCGGAACCGCAGATGGCACGCTTCCATGGTCGCCTGCATCAGCGGCGTGCCTTTCGCGCGCAGATCTTTCGCGAACTCGATAATCAGAATCGCGTCCTTCGCTGCAAGGCCAATAATCGTGATCAGCGCCACCGTGAAGTAGACGTCATTCGACAGGCTGCGCGACATCGCCGCCACCACCGCGCCGAGAATGCCGAGCGGCACCGTCATCAGCACCGCCAGCGGAATGGTCCAGCTTTCATAGAGTGCGGCGAGACACAGGAACACGATCAGTGCGGAGAGCGCGAGCAGGAACGGCGCCTGGGAGCCCGACAGCTTTTCCTGCAACGATTGTCCGGTCCACTCGAAGCCGAAGCCGCGCGGCAGCTTCGCGGTGAGCTTTTCCATTTCCGCGATCGCGTCGCCCGAGGTGTAGCCGGGCTTGGCTTCGCCGGAGATACGCACCGAAGGATAATAGTTGAAGCCGATGATCTGCGTCGGACCCACCATCCATTTAATTGTTGCGAAGGACGACAGCGGCACCAGACGGCCCTGACTGTTCTTGACGTTATAAGAGAGAATGTCCTGAGCGTTCATCCGGCCGATGCTGTCGGACTGCACGATCACGCGTTGCATGCGCCCGCGGTTCGGGAAGTCGTTGACATAGGCCGAGCCGAGATTGGTTGAGATCGTGCTGTTGATGTCGGCGAAGGTCACGCCCTGCGCCGCCGCCTGCTCGCGGTCGATCACAAGCTGTACCTGCGGCGCTTCGGGCAAGCCTTCGGCGTAGACGTTCTGAAGAACGGGACTCTGCTTCGCGGCCGCCAGCAACTGATCCTTGGCCTGCATCAGGGCCGTGTAGCCTTTCTGTCCGCGATCCTGCAGACGGAACGAGAAGCCGGACGAATTGCCGAGATTGTCGATCGGCGGCGGCTGCAGCGCCGAGACCTTGGCGTCCTTGATCGATTTCAGCGAATTGTTGATGTCGGCCACGATGGCTGCAGCGGAATCGTTCGGGCCGCGCTCCGACCAGTCCTTCAGCGTCACGAACGCCTGCGCGGTGTTCTGGCCTTGCCCTAAGAAGCTGAAGCCGGTCAGGAACGTCACGTCCTCGATGCCCGAACGCTTCTGCAGGAACTGTTCGACCTTCTCCACCGCAGCCTGGGTGCGGTTGAACGACGAGTCCGACGGCGTCTGCACGTCCACCGTGATGAAGCCCTGATCGTCGATCGGCAGGAAGCCGCCGGGCAGACGCGAGAAGCCGAACACGAGAGCACCGAGCAGCACCGCATAGAGGATCAGCAGGCGTCCGGTGCGCTGGATCGACCAGCCGACCACGCGGCCGTAACCGTCTCGCGCGCCGTCGAGGCGTTTGTTGAACCAGCCGAACACGCCCGTCTTGGCATGGCCGTGGCCTGCTTTCACCGGCTTGAGCAGCGTCGCGCACAGCGCGGGCGTCAGCGACAACGCCATCAATGCCGAGAACGAGATCGCTGCCACGATGGTCACCGAGAACTGGCGGTAGATGATGCCGACCGAGCCGGGGAAGAACGCCATCGGCACGAACACCGCGATCAAGACCAGCGTGATGCCGATGATGGCGCTGGTGATCTGCGACATCGCCTTGCGCGTCGCCTCCTTCGGCGACAGCCCTTCCTCGGACATGATGCGCTCGACGTTCTCGACCACAACGATGGCGTCGTCGACCAGAATGCCGATGGCCAGCACCATGCCGAACATGGTCAGCATGTTGATGGAATATCCGAACAGATAGAGCGCCGTGCAGGTGCCGAGCAGCGCGATGGGCACCACGATAGTGGGGATCAGCGTGTAGCGGAAGTTCTGCAAGAATAAGAACATCACGATGAAGACGAGGACCACCGCCTCGATCAGCGTCTGCACCACCTTGGAGATCGACGCCTTCACCACCGGGGTGATGTTGTAGGGAATGTCGTAGGTGATGTTGGACGGGAAGAATTTCGATAGTTCATCCATCTTCGCCTGCACGGCGCTGGCCGTTGCCAGCGCGTTGCCGGTCGGGGACATCAGCACCGACAAGCCGGCGATGGCCTTGCCGTCCTGACGCGTGGTGAACTGATAGCCCATGCCGCCGATCTCGATCCGCGCGACATCTCTCAAACGAACGGTCGAGCCGTCCGGATTGGCGCGCAGCACGATGGCGCCGAATTCGTCGGCGGAGGTGAGTTGGCCCTTCACCAGAATGAGGGCCGAGATCGATTGATCTTTTCTGCTCGGTTCCGCACCGACGCTGCCGGACGCGACCTGCGCGTTCTGCGCGGTAATCGCCTTGGTCACATCGTCCGCCGTGAGATTGTAACCGACCAGCTTGACCGGATCGATCCAGATGCGCAGGGAGCGCTCGGTCGAATAAAGCGTGGCGCGGCCGACGCCGGGAATGCGGCGGATTTCGCCGAGCACGTTGCGGATCATGAA
>CAZQMD010000415.1:0-3895 GCA_964594185.1 uncultured Afipia sp.
TTGACCTGATCAGGTGGATGCATCGCTGGCTGCGGTCCGCGGCAACGGACACTCCGGAAAAAGCCCACGACACGTCCAGCATGGCCGATCTGGTCCGGCTGCTTGGAACCGAGCGCGAGCCGCCCCACGCGGGTGAGGGGCGCCGCGACAGGGGCGGCAACGATTCCGAGCGCCACCGCCGCGGCGCGCGTCATTAATAACCGGGTCAGGGATCATTCCTGTTCGGCAAGACATCCGCCAAACCGGAACTGCTTATGTCGGTCTTACTTTCCGAGCGGAGGCCGCAGCCCCGGGGACGAAACCCATTCGCTCATGTGGCATGCCGTCTCGAGCTGCCGCGCTTTCTTGAGCATGGCATCCCGGGCTTTGCCGGGCGGAAGCTTTTGGGCTTCCTCGCGCGTCTGTTCGGCGAGAAGCTTCCATTGTTGTTCGGGTGGCGAATTGGTGAGTGTACGAGACATGTGCCTCACTCCATGGCCAGCCAGAACCGTTCAGGCTCTCGGCTGCCGGACACAGATATTAACGCCGGTTCCGAGAAATGTTCTGTTCCCTTGTGAACACAGCTTCAAAATAACCTCGCCCGGCTCGGGTGATCGAACCCAGCCTTGAAGCCACCCACGGCCGCTCTTTCCGACGCCGGATGAAGCGTACGGTTCGTGCGCGCAATGAGAGGCGGGTGGTAGCCATTTATTTTAGGTTCGGTGCAACCATTTGCGGGATTCGGAAGTCTCACTGATATCGCTACGGACAACGGACATGTTCCAGGACCTTTATCGGCAGTTGCGCGAATGGCTGGTCGCGAAAGCCGAGCAGAAAGATCCACCCGCCGACCGGCAGGATCGTTCGTCCATGTCCGAACTTGCGCGTCTGTTGCAGGAAAACGACCCGCCGGGGCCCTTGCGAAGCTAGGCCGCGTCCAGCTCTTGTCCGATTGTTGACGGCATTTGCGCTACTCGCGCGTTACTGATCGTGCGATCAAAAAATGAGGGTCGCCGACCGGACGACCCTGAGGACTGAATGCTCATAATGCCTGCAGTCAGGAATTGACTGCAGGAGCAGCATACAGCGTGGGATGCCAACGTCGCTATTCATTTGGATAGCGCTGGTCCTCAGGCCGCGGCAAAATCTTTTCGGCGCTTGGGAATAAAGCAAGTGGCTCCTCCTTCAACCGCGCGTTCGGTCCCGCTGCCGCTGATAAACAAAGGCCATCGCGCTGTTCACAGCGCATACCCCGAAGAAAACCACGGCTGCGTATTCGGCGGAAACCTGAAACAGCGCCATGGAGACCAACCGGTTTTGGTGACTCGGTTCATGGGCTGCATCCGTTAAGCTCAACAACCTTCCCTCGGTTCGGGAAGCCTACCCAACTGTCTCTCGAATTTGCGTGCGGTGAGCCTGACACGGGCAAAGGTTTGTAAGAAAGAGGCCGCCTCAGTGGGCGGCCTCTAAGTCGTTGAGCATTGATACCGGAACGAATAACGTGCGGCCTATTGAACGATGCTCGATTATTGCATGGAACGGCGAACATGAATTTGATCGGATTGGTGATCGGCAGGGGGATGCTTGTGGCTGGTTTGCTGATATCGGCGGGACCGGTGTTGGCGGCGGGGACCGATGACGGTTTCGCAGCATTCTGGACGCAGTTTAAAGCTGCCGTCAGCAAGAGCGACCAGAATGCCGTATCGCAGATGATCAAATATCCGGTCCTTTACAACGATATACGGCAAGCGTCTGAATTCCCTGTGATCTGGAAGGGGGCTTTCAAACCGGCGCATCGGAAATGCCTTGCCAAGCAGAAGCCCGTCAAGGACACCCACGAGGGTAAGGTCAGCTATTCTGCTATCTGCGACGACATCATCTACAGTTTCAGCAAGGATGATGCCGACTGGAGACTGACAGATTTTGGAGTGAACGATTGATCTGACGAGCCTCAGCTGAGATATCGGCGAGGTCCGTCAAGCCAGGTCGCGGCCAAAATCAAAATGGGTCACTCGGGGAGAGAGCAGGCCAGAATCTGACTGCGGCAGTTCTTGAAATCAATCGGAGCCAAGCTGTACGGTCCGCTATGGCATGAAGAGGCCGCCCACTGAGGCGGCCTTTTCTTTCATGGTTTTAGACTTATTGCTTTCAAAAGCTGAGACAAGCGCAGGATAAAGTCGTCGATCCATGTGTCTCGTGATGGGGTCGGCTTTTGCTTGAGCTGAAATTGATCAAGGCATGAGTTTACAGTTTTAGCGTTTGTGGGCCCTGCCATTTTAATGGGAATCCTACCGGCAGCCTGAAGGCTGCTGTCACACAACCAAGTTCGTAGAGCGAACATGGTTCCGTTCCCCCTCAAAATAGGCCACTCCGAAAATCAAATTAGGCCACCAGGGGATAAAACAGGCCAGTACCCTGTTCTCGAAAAGAACATATTGCGAACAAGGAACAAATAGGGTACGTTCTTTTCATCGGATCCAGCCCGATTCCGGTCCGCCGACCCTGGGAAGCCGTTTGTCCGGCAGGCGAATCCCATACATAAGGAGCATCAGATGGCCCCTGCCGCCCTGCGTATCGTTGAAGGATCGTCCATGGACAAGACCAAGGCTCTGTCGGCCGCGCTCTCCCAGATCGAGCGCCAGTTCGGCAAGGGCTCCGTCATGAAGCTCGGCAAGAACGATCGCTCGATGGACATCGAGGTCATTCCGTCGGGGTCGCTCGGGCTGGACATCGCGCTTGGCGTCGGCGGTCTGCCCAAGGGGCGGGTGGTCGAAATCTACGGGCCTGAATCGTCCGGCAAGACCACGCTGGCGCTGCATACAGTGGCCGAAGCCCAGAAGAAGGGCGGCATCTGCGCCTTCATCGACGCCGAACACGCGCTCGATCCGGTCTATGCCCGCAAGCTCGGCGTCAATGTCGATGAACTTCTGATTTCGCAGCCGGACCACGGCGAGCAGGCGCTGGAAATCGCCGATACGCTGGTGCGCTCCGGCGCGGTCGATGTGCTGATCGTGGACTCGGTGGCGGCGCTGGTGCCGCGCGCCGAACTCGAGGGCGAAATGGGCGACGCGTTGCCCGGCTTGCAGGCGCGGCTGATGAGCCAGGCGCTGCGCAAGCTGACTGCCTCGATCAACAAGTCCCACACCATGGTGATTTTCATCAACCAGATCCGCATGAAGATCGGTGTGATGTACGGCTCGCCGGAAACCACCACAGGCGGCAACGCGCTGAAGTTCTATGCGTCGGTGCGTCTCGATATCCGCCGCATCGGCCAGATCAAGGAGCGCGACGAAGTCGTCGGCAACTCGACCAGGGTCAAGGTGGTGAAGAACAAGCTCGCGCCGCCGTTCAAGCAGGTCGAATTCGACATCATGTACGGCGAGGGCGTCTCCAAGATGGGCGAAATTCTCGACCTCGGCGTGAAAGCCGGCATTGTCGAGAAGTCCGGCGCCTGGTTCTCCTATGACAGCCAGCGCCTTGGTCAGGGCCGCGAGAATTCCAAGGCGTTTCTGAAAGCGAACCCCGAGATTACTGCGAAGATCGAAGCCTCGATCCGGCAGAATTCAGGCCTGATCGCCGAACAGATCCTTGCAGGCTCGCCGGAGCGCGATGCCGATGGCGAGGAGCCGGCGGAGGACTAAGGCGTTTTCAAGCGAACCGGCAGCCGGTTCGCGCTAAGAAAACGCGACAACTGAAAAGAGTTCAGTTTCGAGCCGGGCTCACGCCCGGTCAGGTGCGATCCGAAAAGACGGGAATCCTTTTCGGGCATCCATCGTACCTTCGGAAGCAAACGGGCGTTGTGGATGTTGAGTTGCCGACATCCCCAGCGCCCGATTTGTTTGAGTAACGAGCGCGGCTGTCCTCTCTCCGCGTCGTCCCCGCGAAAGCGGGGACCCATACTCCCTGAGCTATCGAT
>CAZQMD010000416.1:0-3892 GCA_964594185.1 uncultured Afipia sp.
ATCTGCGACAGCTGCTTCAGCGCCATCAGCGACGCATTGCCTGCCCCCTGGAATTTCTGGGTCAGCATGTTCAGCGTCTCGACCGCAGTCGCATTGCCCCAGGTCACCCGGTCATGCAGCCGCGAGATATGCAGGTCGGTCCGGTGATCGAGCACGGTGTTGATCACGGCGAGTCCCACCGCGCCGCCGAGATTGCGCGTCAGGTTGAACAGCCCGGAGGCGTTCTTCAGGCGCGAGGGTGCCAGCGTGCCGAGCGCGATGTTGTTCACCGGCACCATCGCCATCATGATGCCGACGCCGCGCAGGATCTGCGGCACCAGCAGTTCATAGAAATCGTAATCGCGGGTGATGCCGGTCATCATCCACGAACTGATCGCGAAAATGACCAGCCCTGCGGCGATCATCAGGCGCAGATCGACCTTGGTCATCAGCCGTCCGATAATCGGCGCGCTGACAAACATTGCCGCGCCCGAGACGAACATGGTCTCGCCGATCATCAGTGCGCTGTAGCCGCGCACTTCGGCGAGATAGCGCGGATAGATATAGGTCAGGCCATAAAGTCCGATGCCGACGCAAAACGAGAACATGCAGCCGAGCGCGAAGTTGCGGTCGGTGAAGGCGCGGATATCGACAATCGGTTCCTTCTGCGTCAGCGCGCGATAGAAAAAGACCACAGCCGATATGACGCAGACAATGGCGAAGAAGAAGATGGACTCGTCCTGCAGCCAGTCGTTGCGCGGACCTTCCTCCAGCACATATTCGAGCGAGCCGAGAAAACCCGCCATCGAAATGAGGCCCCACCAGTCGAAATGTTCCAGCAGCGCAAAATTCGGTTTGTCGAAATCCACCAGCGCCAGCACACCGATGGTGATGCCGATGCCGGGCACGATGTTGATGAAGAACAGCCAGTGCCATGACATCAGGTCGGTGATGTAGCCGCCAACCGTCGGGCCGATAGTCGGCGCCAGCGTCGCGACAAGGCCGATGATCGGGCCGACGATGTGGAACTTGCTGCGCGGAAACACCGTATAGGCCGACGCAAACACCGTCGGGATCATGCCAGCGCCGACAAAGCCCTGGATCGCCCGCCACAGGATCATCTGCTCGATGGTCGAGGTCAGGCCGCACATGAAGCTTGCGAAAGTGAATCCGGCGGCGGAGATCGCAAACAGCAGCCGGGTGCCGAACGCGCGCGACAGAAATCCCGACAGCGGGATCGCGATCACCTCGGCGATCAGATACGACGTCTGCACCCACGCGACTTCGCTGGTGCTGGCCGAAAGACCGGCCTGAATTTCGGACAGCGATGCCGAGACGATCTGGATGTCCAGGATCGACATGAACATGCCGAACACCATGATCAGGAAGGCGATCAGCCGGCGCGTGCTGATCGTTTCCGTCCCCGCCGGTACGGAGGGTCCGCCATCCATGGTCGGCGATGCGGTGTCTGACGACATCAGATTGTCCTAGAGGTCCGGCACGGGACCTCGCACGCGGTTATCGTGCGCTGATCGGATCGACGTGGTCCGGGTTTGGCTTGGTGTTCACCGTGGTGATCACCGACATGCCGGGCCGCAGCAGGTTTTCCCGCGCCACCGAGAACGGCACGCGAATGCGAACCGGCACGCGCTGAACCACCTTGGTGAAGTTGCCGGTGGCGTTGTCCGGCGGCAGCAGCGTGAACACCGAGCCCGAGGCTGGCGCGAGGCTGTCGACAATGCCAGTGATAGTACGTCCCGACACCGCATCGACCGTGATCGACACCGGCTGTCCGGGCTTCAGGCGGCCAAGCTGCGTTTCCTTGTAGTTGGCATCAATATAAACGTCGTCGATCGGCACGACATTGGCGAGCCGCTGACCGGGCTGCACATAATCACCGACACTGACGATGCGGTTGGAAAAGATGCCATCTACCGGCGCGCGCACGGTGGTGAACGACAGGTCGCGCACCGCCTTCGCCAGCGCCGAGCGCAATTCCTGCAACTGGCCTTCGGCTTCGGCCTTCTGTGCGTTGATGACATCGACCTGGGTCTGCGCGGCATCGAGCGCGGCCTTGGCGCCCTGCACGCCCGCCTGCGCCTGATCGCGGCCGGCCTGCGACACATCGAAGGTCGCCTTCGAGGCGAAGCCCTTGGTGCTCAGGCTTTCCTGACGCGCGAAGTCAGCCTCGGCGCGCTTGATCGCGGCTTCAGCCGACACCAGTTGCGCCTGCGCCTGCTCGACGGCGCTTTCCTGCGCCTTGGCCTGGCGGCCGATGCGCTCGATGGTTGCTTCCTGCGTCGCGACCCTGGCGCGCGCGCTTTCGACGGCAAGGCGATAATCGCCATCATCGATCGTGAACACGACATTGCCGGCGCCGATGCGCGCATTGTCGCCAACCATGACCTTTGAAATGTGTCCGGCAATCTTCGCGCCCATCGTGGTGTTGTTGGCGCGGACATAGGCGTCATCGGTCGTGACCTGATAACGGCCTATGACCATGTAGTGATAACCGAAATAGATACCGGCCAGCGCGGCGACCGCGCCGACGCCGACAACGATGCGCTTGCGCGTCGGGGATTTCGGTTTCGTGGACTCTTCCTTCGCGCCGGCAGGCGGCGCAGCCTCCGGTGCTTCCGTCGCAGGCTGCTCGACCGGACGCGCACGCTGCTCGATCATTGGCGCGCGCGATGCGTCGGTCTCGTTCGGCTCCGGGTGAACAACCCTTGCAACCTGGTCTCGGGCAGGCACGGCCATCACGGCCTCCTTCACGTGTCAAAACGTTCGCGCCCGACGGGACTGCCGCCGGGTCTGCGACAAAATTACCATTGACCGAACCGTTCGGTCAATGGTAATTTTGAACCTACGCTTCGTACCGCAATTCGGGTTCCCGCAACCTTTCCAAGGGCGCGGTCCACAGCGAAACGAAAAAACAGACTAAACGAATGGTTGCTCAGACCCATCTTTCCATCGCGCCGCAGGGCGACGAGGACAGCGCGAAGCGCCACCAGATCATGGATGGCGCGCGGCGTGTTTTCATGGATCTCGGTTTCGACGGCGCGAGCATGAACGAGATCGCGCGCGCCGCCGGCGTGTCCAAGGGAACGCTGTATGTCTATTTCACCGACAAGAACCGGCTGTTCGAGGCGATCGTCGAGCAGGAAAGCCTCGATCACGGCAAGAAGGCGTTCAACTTCGACCCGGCGCTGGATGCCGAAACCAGCCTGCGCGCATTCGGCAGCGCCTATCTCGAGATCGTCTGCCGACCGGACGGCGGTTCGGCGGTGCGAACCGTGATGGCCATTGCAGAACGGATGCCGGATGTCGGCCGCCGGTTTTACGATCGCGTGATCGCCCACACCATGCATCTGCTCGGAGATTATCTGGAAGCGCGGGTCAAGGCGAAAGAACTCGCGATCGACGACTGCTACCTCGCAGCCGCGCAATTCATCATGATGTGCCAGGCGACGCTGTTCCAGCCTTACGTCTTTCAGGTCAAGCCTGCGCCGACGAAAGAGCAGATCGCGACTGTGGTCGACAGCGCCACGCGGGTTTTCCTTGCCGGCTACCGCGCGCCCCGAAAAAACTGAGATCAGCGTTCCCGGATGCGGGACTCGTCCTCGATCGACTCGCGATCTTCCTTCGACAGCGGGCCTTTCGCGAACATGCGCTTGACGCGCTGGCCGATCGATCCGGTCACGCCGTTATCGCGCAGCGCATAGCCGCGCGGTGCGGCGCGCGCCGCAATCTCTTCGCCGGAGACAGCCGCAGGCTGGCAGATGATCCGCCCGCTGGCGCGGCGCATCAGATCGACGTGGATGTGATCGTAATGATAGACGTTCGATCCCGGCGCCAGCACAGTGTTGAACTGCTGGCATGCCGCGCCCTGCACGTCGCGCAGGAAGCCCTGCTC
>CAZQMD010000417.1:0-3889 GCA_964594185.1 uncultured Afipia sp.
ATCGCCACTGGCGCGGGGATGCCCGCCGGCGCGGCAGCGGCCTAGCGCGCCTCGCGGGCCGTTAGCGCTCTCGCGAGGGAGACCGTCAAGGTTTCTTCCGATCGCGCCCACGAGGAAACGCGTATGTCGGCCGCCGGCATGACGGCCGAGGAGATCAAGGAAGCGAACGATCTCGCCGGCGCCATGTCGATGAAGTACAAATCGATCTCGCAAACGGACGCCATGCACGCGGCCCGCAACATCCGCTCCGTCGTCGGCAATTTCGAGGAGGCGACGAAAATCCTCGATCCGCTGATGCGCCTGCGTGTTGTCGCGCTCGGAGCGCATCCGGAGAAGGTCGAGGAACTTGGCGAGGACTTTGACAAGCTCGTCAAAGGCATGGAGATCAAGGGCGTCACTCAGGACCTTGAGAAGTTCAACCACTATATCGACGGCATGTCCAAGGCCGTCAATGTGTTTGGCGATACGCTGCGGCCTACCGACTATTATGAGATGTTCAAGTATGGTCGCGCGGCAACGAATGCCTTGGGTGACGATTTCATGCTCAAGACGGCACCGACGTTGGCGCAAGAGTTGGGTGGATCGTCGGCCGGTAAGGCGCTGTCGAGCTTCTACACGCAGTTCGTCGGCGGCAAGATGTCCAATAAGGCGCTTGAGCAGGCGCTCAAATATGGACTGATCACCGACGAGTCCAAGGTGATCAAGACATCGACCGGCAACGTCAAGGGCGTGCTGCCGGGCGCGTTCGCTGGTCAGGAATACTTGCAGCCAGGCAAGACCGATCCCTACGGATGGGTGAACGGCGTGCTGTTGCCGAAACTTGCGGCGAAGGGCGTCACCGATCCCGCGCAGATCCAAGAGGTGATTGCAGCGCTCGCGTCGCAACAGACGACGGCGCAGATGATGAGCATCTTTGCCACGCAACAGGCCCGCATCAAGAAGGATGCCGAGTTGATTGCGCACGCCAAAGGCGGTGAGGCGGCCGAGAACTTCCAAAAGAACGATCCGAAGGTGATCGCCAAGTCGATCGGTGCCCAAATCGACAACACGCTCGCGAACACGACGGCGCCAATGATGCCGGCCGTCAATCAGGGCATGAATTGGCTTGCGAGCGGCCTCGCCTATACCGCCGAGCACAGCAAGACTCGGCCGGGCGACATCGTTGCCGGCGGCGGCTGGCTTGCGGCGATGTCGGGCGCGCTCGGCTTGGATGGCCTCGGCAAAACGGCAGAGTTCTTTACCGGCAAGGGCGGTAGTCTTGGCTTGAGCAAGGTTGTTGCAGCGATGGCGCCTGTGCTCGCGCTCACGCAAATCGCGGACGCCGCGCTCGATGACGACGACATTAACCGCCTCAGGCGGTATGAGGCCGGGCCGCGCTATCGGCTTGATCAGCTTAAGCACCTCGATGACGCCGACAAGGCCGCCGGCATCTACGGCGATCCTGATTTCGAGGCCGACGTGAGGGCCAAAACGGCCGCGAAGCGGGCGGCGCTCGAAAGCGAGCTTGAAGGGTTCGGCTATAGTCCGGCTGTTACGCAAGGCCGCTACAGCGGACGGGGTGCGCCAAGCTGGACGATTGACGACATCCGCAAGGCGACGGGCATCGGTGGCAACGGCGAGCCGGTCAAGGCCGAAGTTGTCGGCGAAGCGACGCTCAAAACCGAGGTGACGGTCTCGCCGTCGCCCGACTTCCTCGCGCGGGTGCAACAGACCATGCGGAACGAGATCAACGCTTTCCGATCGAGCGGCGGCCCGGCAACGGGCTCCTCCGGATCAACGGGCCGATCGATGCCGGAAGCGGGCCCGCCGCAGTAGCATTAGAACGCCGCTGGGCTTCGCGGCGGCGGGCGCCTATGCGTCAGAATCAAAAGGTCGGAGCAATCGAGCCCGGCACGTTGAAACAGCGGTCCATTTGGGCCGCTGTTTTGTTTCGTACGATACAATTTTCCGGCGCCGCGCGGCTTGGCGTGCGGCGTTGAGACCGTCTCCGGCTGGCGCGCATTGTGAGCGCAGCCCGGGCCCGCCAGAATCGCGGCTACCCACAAACGTCAGCTTTCTAGGTTTAGCGGAAGTCGCTTCGCTCTGGCCGGGCCTTCCTAGGACATTTTGTTCGGCAATCGGCTGGGCCGGTCCGCGCCATGTGCTATGATGGGAACATGCCACTAGATCACTTCGTCGCGCAAACCGTGCTAGGCGCATGGTGCGACCCCAAAACGGGCAAGCTCCAGGCTTACCGCAAATCGACCGGTGCGCGATTCACGCCGACGCCAAGAGGCGTGTGCGCACGACGCGACGACGACGAAAATCCTTATTTGGAAACGCCGGACTTGTTGGGCCAGTTCCGCAGCCTATGGGAGCCGCAATGGACGGCCGCTGTCGAAGGATTCCGATGCGGTGTGCTGGACGCCAAAAACAAATATGCGCTGTCGCTGGGCTGGGCGAGCATGATGACGACCACGCCAACAAGCTCGGACATCGGCGCGCAATTCTTGGAGCGCCTGCTCCGCTACATGGCGCCAATGATCGCGCGGATACCTCCGCCGCCGGGCGCACTTGAAAAGATAAAGATCGAGGTCGACCCGAAATTCGCGCAAGCACAGTTCACACGCGTCTTGCCGCTGCATGCGCTCCGTCTGTATTCGCAGCCGTGGACTTTACTCAAGAACGCGACGGAGGAACCGTTCCTCACCAGCGATCACCCGTCGGCTATGTTTGGGCACGATGAGATGGGTTTGCCACCGGCCTATACATTACCGCTCGCGCCGGACTTGTGCGTCACGACCCTCATGAACCCAGTGCTATCGTTGCCCAAAACTTTCGAGCTTGCTGACATATTGGCGCATCCCATTGGTGCAGTACGTCCTCAGGTCGCAACACCGGCGCAGGTAAGGTTCATCAATAGTCTTACCGTAAAGCACGCTGGCGACATCGTGCTCTCGTCTACTTCAAGCGACGACATTGGCGCGTTGGTTGAGACGCTGCGACAATACGGTGTGAAGCTTGACTTTGCTCCGGACACACTCGAAGCGAACAAGGCGCTGGTCGGCGGAACACTAGGAGTTGGCATTGTCAGGTAGGGCTTGGAAATCTCACAACAGCGTGCGGCTAATGCGGATCGAACAGCGATACGAAGAGCGATACTGCCGGGCCATCAATGGCCCAGCCGATTATGAGACCGCCGAACGAGCGTTGCGGCGTTATCTGATGGTCGTGGATCGAATCGTGTCCGGCGAGGTCGAATAGCCGGGCTCCGCCGCTTGTGGCCCATCGCGGAAGTGCAGCGAGATCCGATTTCGCGCCGGTATCAGGGGTATAGCGGACGTCAAACGCGGTCCCCGATTGTGAGTACACGCCCAAGTGTACGCCTTTCTGTTTGTGGCGTGGCTGAGCAATCATGTTCGCTTGAGGGCCTGTTGGTCTGGGCGGGTGCGGTTACACGTGCCTCGCGGTCCCCCGCCCCCCTTGCCGCTCATGACCGACACATGTGGCCGTGGATGACGGACCATCCCTGTTGACCGCGCTTGTGATCCTCGACGGCACGTTCTTCGTTGCCGTTTCGCTCGCGATCTAACCTTGCACGGCGACGCGAGCACCGGCATTTGGGCGGGCCGTCGGGCCACCACCCCCAACGGGTCCCTCCCCGTGGGGGGTGTCCTACGGCACAAGAGCGCCCCGAAAACTCGCCAGCCGCAAAATTGGGCTTCTCACCTGACAACCCTGACGTATCGCACCGAGCGCGCGCCACAGCGTCAGGATCGAGGCGGGTGCCCCTGACGATCTCGAATTTTCCGGACGGCCCGGGCGGCAGCGGACGGCAAGCCGCACGCATGAGCAACCCACATGGCTATAGCGTTTCGGACGGCTTGGACGACTTGGACGGCCGCATTCC
>CAZQMD010000418.1:0-3885 GCA_964594185.1 uncultured Afipia sp.
CTGTGACAGGTTCCTTGCGGATATCGCGGAGCGTAAAATGCCAAAGTAGTGCTAGGGTCCAGACTCATAAGATCCACCATACGTTAGCAGCGGCGAGACAGACGGAAGCGAGGAAGTTTCTGGCGAGCCTGTCGTAGCGAGTGGCGATGCGCCGGAAGTCCTTGAGCCGGCAGAAGGCGTTTTCAATGCGGTGCCGTTGCTTGTAGGCCTTCTTTTCGAAGCGGAAGGGCTGCTTTCGATTGGACCTGTTGGGAACGACGGCCCTGGTGCCGCGGTCCTCGAACCATTGGCGCAACTCTGCGCTGTCGTAGGCCTTGTCGCCGAGGAGCTTGCGGGCCGCCTTGGTGCGGCGGATCAGGCGCGGGGCGGGCGGACAATCGTGCGCCTCGCCTCCGGTCAGCAGGATGGAAAGAAGACGGCCGTTAGCATCTGCGATTGCGTGGATCTTCGTATTGCGCCCGCCACGTGAGCGGCCAATCGCCTGTTTCTGCTCCCCCCTTTTCCGCCCGAAGCCGAGCGGTGCGCCTTGACGTGCGTGCTGTCGATCATTTGGACCGAGGTCGATCGACCACGCCGCGCAAGTTCGCGGAACAGATGCTCCCACACGCCGCGCCTGGCCCAGCGCACAAAGCGCTTGTAGATCGTCGTGCAGGGGCCGTACTCCGGCAGGCAATCCTTCCAGCGGCAGCCGCTCTTCAGGACATGCAGGATACCGCTGATCACCCGCCGGTCGTCGACACGCTCCTTGCCGCGTACGTCGCTCAGCAGAAGCGGCTTCATCCGAGCCCATTGCTCATCGCTCAGCCAGAACAAATTGCTTCGCATCTTCTGTGCTCCTTGCCAGCACAGAATCACCAAGCGACTCTACCCTCAATACATTTATTGGGTTTCAACCCTAGATGCGTTAGGCCCAGCTTGGGCTTCCGCGAGAATCCACTGGCGGAACAGTTCAACCTTCTGCTTACGTACGTTGCGCGGATAGACGAGACACCAAGCGCGTTCGCGTAGAATCTTGAGATCGAATGGAGCGACTAAGCGACCGCGCCGCAAGTCCTCGTCGATGAAAGGCCCCCACGCCATGGCGACACCCCAACGGTGGCAGGCTGCTTCCGTCGCAAGGGCGTAGGAGTCGAACCTTGGGCCTTTCTCCACGTCGGCGCGCTTCACGCCGGCAGCGGTCAGCCAGATTCGCCAGTCGGTAAGCGAATTGAGCACGTGCAGCAGCGTGAAACGTCGCAGGTCTGCCGGCGTGCGCAAGCCCTCGTCCTCGTACAGCGCAGGATGCATGACGGGAAACATGCTGCCTTGGAACAGCGGCTCAAAGTAGAGGCGCGCCGCCTCACCATCGAGCCGGATAGCGACGTCAATCTCGTCGTATAGCGCCTCGAGCGCGCGCGGCGCCGTGAGGAGCTTGATCCGCATGGTGGGATGCAGTGCCTGGAACCTCGGCAGCCGCGGAACCAACCATCGGAGTGCGAAGTTCGGCAGGGCACTTATAGTGAGCACAGCGCCAGCATCGATGCCCTTAAGCTGGTCGGTGCTCTCGCGTAACCGATCGAAGGCCTCGCGTACCGTAGGTAAGTACAGCTCGCCCTTTTCGGTCAACACCAGTGCGTTGTTGAGGCGCCGGAAGAGCCGAAATCCGATCCAGCCCTCGAGCACCTTCACCTGGTGGCTGATCGCGGTCTGCGTCACGTTCAGCTCTTCTGCCGCGCGAGTGAAGCTGCAGGTGCGCGCGGCCGCTTCGAATGCGCGCAGCGCTTTCAGGGGTGGCAAGCGCGACTGCATGGCAGCACCAACGATAAATCAGGCATCAATCAGGTTGGGCAGGACTAAAGAAATGTTGTTAGCGTAGCATCGCGATTGTGTCCAAATGAAACAAGCGGAGCGCCTGAACGTAAAAACCAAGACATCAATGGTGGAGGAAGGTCGATGGGCCGCACATCCTCTACACCGACCTGCGCGGGGAGATGCACTTCGAGATCCACCGCCTGCAAGACGAATTCAAGATCACTTTCGTCTACCTCAACCGCGACCAGGGCGAGGCCATCGTGACCTCGGACCGGATCGTCATCATGAACCAAGGACGCATCGAGCGGGTCTCCACGCCGGTCGAACTCTGCGCGCGGTCGAGGACCCGATTCGCCGCTGGATTCAACGGCAAGACGAACCTGATCGATGTGCGCAATGTTGGCGACAACGTCGTCTTCGCCGGCGGCGCATAGCCTCTTGCCGCCTTCGGTAGCCGCCCGCCGGCCACACCTTCCAGCTTTCGGTCCGTTCGGATTCAGCGGCCGCATCGCCGAGTGCGCTTACCTCGGCAACGTCTGGGACTACGATGTGGCGCTCGACGGCGGCCAGCTGCGCCTGCGCGCGATCACGACGCCGGGCGATATCTTCGAGGTCGGCGACGTGGTGAGCGGCACCATCGACGCCAAGGCGGTTGCAATGGTCGTGCGATCTCTGACCAACAAAAAGTTGGACAGTCATCGGCGAATCTCCATTGTGCCCATAACGATCTGAGGCAGAAGATACGGCCATTCATCCAGGCTCGACATTTTGGGCCACTTCCGGGAGGGTTGCCGTGCCGCTCGACAGCCAAACTACCGCTCTTTGGATCCAGCCAACTGGCGGACCACTGGGCGCCGACGTCTACGGGATTGATCTGTGCCGGGACATCGCGCCGTCGACATTTGCTACCCTTGCCGACGCTTGGGCAAGGCACCTCGTCCTGCGCTTTTCCGGACAGCGGCTCGACGACGACGGCCTCATGCGCTTCAGCCGGATGTGGGGTGAGCTTGACCGTGTTCCGCTCGGCACTGGTGTCGAGAAGGTCAACGGAGTGGCCGCGAGTGCCGTTGATTGGGTCACCGTAATCTCGAACGTGAAGGTGGGCGGCAAGCCGATCGGCGGACTGGGGTCCTACGAATCGGTCTGGCACACTGACATGTCCTACAATCCGCTGCCGCCGCGCGCGAGCCTGCTCTACGCCATCGAGTGCCCGCCCGCGGGCGGCGACACCGGCTTCAGCAACATGGAATTAGCTTACTACGCGCTGCCGGCCGACCTCAAGAAGGCCGCCGAAGGAAAGACCTGCACCCACGACTCCAGCCGCAATTCGGCGGGCGAGTTTCGTCGCGGATTCAAGGCAGTGAGCGATCCGCGGGAAACGCCGGGTGCCGTCCATCCGCTCGTGCGCAAGCACCCGGTGACCGGGCGCAAGTCGCTGTTCCTCGGTCGCCGGGTCGGCGCCTACGTCCAAGGCTTAGCGGTCGACGACAGCGAGGCGCTGCTGAACGCCCTGTGGGCGCACGCCAGCCAGCCGAAATTCGCCTGGTACCAGCGCTGGCGCATCGGCGACCTTATGTTGTGGGGCAACCGCTGCTCCATGCATCGCCGGGATGCCTTCGACGAGACGGCGCGTCGCGTCATGCATCGCACCCAGATCGTCGGTGAACCGGTCATGGCGGCCTGACGATGAAGATCGACGCGATCGACATCTTCCGCGCAGAGGTTCCGCTTACCGTCCCCTACAAGGTGTCGCGCTGGACGTTCACCGCCTTCGATCCGCTGATCGCGTCGATACGCACCCGCGACGGCCGCGTCGGCTGGGGTGAGGCCACGATCACCGCAGGCTACGCGGTCAATGAGACGCCCGAGATGGGCTGGGCCTTCCTCAAGGCCTGGGGCGAGCGGCTGGCCGGCTGCGGAGTTACCGAGGCCAAGGCGATGCTGCAGCCGGAGATACACGCCAATTCCCACGCCGCCTCGATCCTGATCTCGGCGCTGGAGATGATCGAACGTAGCCCTCTGCTCACGGTCGACGCGCCAGCCGTGGTGCCGCTCTTGGTGCTGATTCCGGCGTTGTCGCAACCGCTGGAGGCG
>CAZQMD010000419.1:0-3882 GCA_964594185.1 uncultured Afipia sp.
GCGTCTTCGGACGAGATCACAGCGTGTTCTCCGTGCCCAGAATGGTGGTGGCATTGGTTGCGAAACCCGCGCCGAGGCTGTGCACCAGCCCGAGTTCCGCGCCCGGCACCTGGCGTTCGCCGCATTGGCCGCGCAACTGCGCGATGACCTCATGAAAATGGAACAGCGATCCCGGCATTCCCGAATGGGCGAACGACAACAATCCGCCATGGGTGTTCGATGGAATCTGGCCGCCATAGGTCATATGGCCGTCCGCGACGAAACGGCCGCCTTCGCCCTTCGGGCAAAAACCGAGATCTTCCAGCATCATGATGACGGTGCCGGTGAAGCAGTCATAGACGCCGGCGACGTCCATGTCCTTGGGGCCATAGCCGGCCATTTCGTAAGCCTTTCGGCTCGACGCGACCGCGCCGGTTTCGGTCAGCGAGGGCATCAGGAAAATATGTTCGTGGGTGTAGCATTCGCCGCCGCCCAGAATGTAGATCGGGCTTTTGATGCCGAGCGCCTTGGCATGTTCGGCCGATGTCAGAATGAATGCCGCGCCGCCATCCGATATCAGCGAGCAATCGAGCTTGTGGTAGGGCGTCGTCACCATAGCTGAGCTTAGCACGTCGTCCACCGTGATCGGGCTGGTCTGCTGCGCACCGGGCGTGCGCATAGCATGACGCCGCTGGACCACGGCGACTTCCGCCAACTGTTCCGGTGTGGTGCCGAAATCCTTCATATGCCGGTGTGCCGTCATGGCAAAGGTATTCGCGACAGGAATGCCGAACGGCATCTCGTATTGCTGATCACGGCTTTCCGTCATCGAGCGCAGCGCCAGATCCGGCGTCAGGCCGGTCAGTAGGCTGTCGCCGCCGACCACGAGTACGACCTCGGCGAGGCCGCCATGAATGGCAGCGGCGCCAATATTGAACATCGTCGCCGCCGTCGCGCCGGATACCTGAAGCGTGTTCGAAAAGGTCGGCTGAATACCTAAATACTCGCTGAACGCAACGCTGAAGCGATGGAAGGGAGAAGCGAAGGCATGGCTCGACAGCACGCCGTCGATCTCGTTTTTCCCGATGCCGGCATCGGCCAGCGCCTTCTTCGCGGCGTCGGCGGCGAGCCATAACGGGCTCTTTCCCGGCACCTTACCAACCGGCGACATTCCGATACCGATTACCGCGACCTTGCCGCGTAGCGTTTGTTTACGAATGGAAAGCATTTGGTCTCCGCCCGGCGTGATGCGTGAAGGTCAGTTTCCGGCCGTCGTGCGTGCCGAGGCGACGCCCGTGCTGCCGCCGGAAAATCCCAAGAACTTGGCGTAGGTATCGACTGGCACCCGCCTGGTGACGAGCTTGTTTTCGGGCGCAGTCGTGTCCTCGTAACCCAGCGCCACGCCACAAATCAGGATTTCGGTGTCGTCAAACGAAAGATGCTTGCGGATGATGTCGTGGTACCAGGTGAACGCGGCCTGGCCACAGGTGTGCAGGCCATGACCGCGCGCGGCGAGCAGGATGTTCTGCAAGAACATACCCATGTCGATATAGCTGCCGGTGTTCAAGCGGCGGTCCATCGTCACGAAAAGTCCGACCGGGGCGTCGAAAAAAAGATAGTTGCGGTTCATCTGCGATGTGCGTGCGGCAACGTCGTCGCGAGCAATGCCAAGCTTTGCGTAAAGGTCGTAGCCGAGCTCGCGCCGACGCCCGATATAGGGCTCGTGCCATTCGGTCGGATAATACTCATATTCCGGCCGATGCTTGTCCGGTTCAGTTTCGGCAGCTTTCAGGATGTCCGCGCAGAGCCGATCCTTCACCTCGCCCGCGATCGCGTAGACCTTCCACGGCTGGATGTTGTGGCCACTTGGCGCACGCGCCGAGACCTCGATGATTTTTCGCACGACCGGTTCTGGAACCGGCTTGGGAAGAAATCGCCTGACCGAGCGCCGCGTCAAAATGGCTTCTTCGACATTCATGTTTCCGTCTCCGATTGCGGTGCCTTGCCGCGAGCAGTTTTCGTTCGACGAAAATTGCGACGCGAAGAGCTAATGGGCGTGTCCGTATTAGCTGTTTACCCGTTGCCTTTCGCCCGCCAGCCTGGCTTCGAGCTCGTGGCGCTGAACCTTGCCGCTGGTGGACCGCGGAAATTCCGAAAAATCGATGAACCGGAACTGCCGGGGACATTTGTATCCGGCAAGATCGCGCCGGCACAGAGCAAACAGGTCCGCCTCGGTGACCGTGGTGTCGCGGCGCGACACGAATGCCACGGGAACTTCACCCCATTTCACATCGGGGACACGCACAACCGCGGCCTCGGTGATCCCTGCATCACTCATCAAAACGCGCTCGATCTCGGCTGGATAAACGTTTTCGCCGCCAGTCTTGATCATGTACTTGGCGCGATCGACGAAATCGAGCGAGCCGTCATCATTGCGCCGAAACACGTCGCCCATGTGAAACCACCCGCCGCGAAAATCGCGCACGTTGGTATCATCAGCTTTCCAATAGCCGGAGAATAAAGTTGGGCTGCGAATAGCCAACTCTCCCGGTGCGCCAATCGGAACCTCCTTGTCGGCAGAATCGACAAGCTTGATGTCGCAGAACGCGCTTTGTTGCTTCGCCAGGCTGGCAGGTATTTCGCCTACCGGGATCAACGATCTGGTTGCCGGCGGCAAGCCAGTCTCGGTCGAACCAAAACTGTTGACGTAGGGAGCTCGCAGCAGGTCAGTGACCTCGGCGATGACATGCGGAGGGACCAGGTCGGCCATCGCGCCGCAAAGGCCAACGCCTTTTACGGTCGTTTTTTGCTCCTTGAAGCCGGCGATGAATGCTTCAATCATGCCCGGAATCAAGACAAACCAGCCGATCCGATGGCGCTCCAAAGCAGACAATAACGGCTCGATCTGGAAGCCATCGACCACGACGACCGTTCCCCCGCGCAACAGTGTCGCGAGACTGTGGTCCGTGGATGCCATGTGAAACAGCGGCGCCCAGGCCACAAAGGTATCGTGATGCGAAATGTTCAGCTCGGAACTGAACACCAGCGCCCGCATGATCATCGCCCGATGCGAAATGACGGCCCCTTTGGGTTGGCCGGTGGTCCCACTGGTGTAAAGGATAACCAGGCCGTCTTCGGATTCCGCCGCAATGGGCAGCGCATGACCGTTTTGTTCTTGCAATATATGCTCGTATTGCGGGCCGATCTTGATAACCTTGCGGTCCCCTATGGGAGAAAGTTCGAGATTTCCGGCCAGTTCTTCTTCAACAATCAAGAGCTTCGGTGAGACCAGATCGATACAATAGGCGAGTTCCCGCTGCGACAATCGCCAGTTCAGGCAAGCGGTGATGACCCCGAGATTGGCGGCCGCCAGCTCCACTTCGAGATACTCCGGTCTGTTACGCGAGAGCAATGCTACGCGGTCGCCTCGTCGAAGATCTTGGCTCGCCAGCATCGAGGTTGCCCGATGTACACGGTCAAGGAGCTGCCCATAGCTGATCTGTCTGCCCTGATACTCGATCGCGACCGAAGATTTGTGGATCAGCGCTCTCGCGCGAAACAGCTCGCCAATCGTGGGACTGGCGCCCGCCCTCGTTGTCAGAGCTTTTTCGTGCCCGTCTGTCACGGCAAATCCTCCGAATCTTGCTCTCGCCGCCCCCGACGACGGCCTCAATTGAAAAGTATAAGCTTGCAGCCTTTCCCGATCGGTTTTAAATTCTAACATCTGTTCGAATGAATTCATAGCAGGTTCGTGGCGAGGACGTATCGGAAGGCAGGAGAAATCTGCCGACTGCGATATGCATCGTCATCCCCTGTAAGATTTAACCCGACCAAGCAAATCAAGTGTCCAGAAGGGAAGCCGATGTCCAATCGTTATGCTGCTTATACTAAATTGAAGCTCGA
>CAZQMD010000420.1:0-3863 GCA_964594185.1 uncultured Afipia sp.
GATCCCTTCAACCAGCAATATGTCTGGCAAATGCCATCAGAGGCGGCGCTGCGGGAAGGGTGGGCGACCATGTGCCTTCCGGACGAGGAAGCCTGCCTCATCTGGCTGAAGCAGATCGCCGCTGCTGCGCCGGGCGCGGTGACGTTCGGTTTCGTCGTCACGCCGCGGCTTTGGGAGAGGGAGGGCGCTCCGGCGCGGATCGTCGCGCTCATCGTCCCGCCGCGCCCGTCTCGCTGAGTCACCGCTTTATCCCTGAAATCGCAACTAAGCGGTCGCGCGCTTAAACAGGATAATGAGCCCCTACGTTTCGCCTTTTAGTATCTAAAAGGAACTTATTATCTTGGCGCGCGGACTCCCAAATTATCGAAAAAATCAAGGTATTAAGGGCTGATTGTGGATCTGTGTGGAGCGCCGGGGCATCGCTTTCGCTTGACTAGTTTAAAAATAGAACTTTAAGATCAAGCCGCGGACAGCTCGAAAAATACCATAGTAAAGGAACAAGCTGCGCCGCGGTGCACGACGGTTGAGTGCATTCCAGGGGAGGTGGAGATGTTCGGGAATTTCAGGCTTGCGTCAGCATTCCGCGAGGTCGGCGTCGTTCCAGGGTGCCGGCCTTTTGTTTCAATCGGCCTATGTGGATTTCGGGGAGAGCAGGCGTGAAAGGTTTAATGCAGAATCAGCCGTTGTTGCTGTCGTCGCTGCTACAGCATGCGGATCGATTTCATGCCGATACCGAAATCGTATCGCGGACTGTCGAAGGCCCAATTCATCGCTATACCTACCGCGACGCCGCCCGGCGTACACGGCAGTTAGCCAGCGCGTTGCAGCAGTGGGGTGTTGCGCATAGTGATCGTGTCGCGACGCTGGCTTGGAATAATTACCGTCATTTTGAGCTAGAGCACGGCGTGACGGGTATGGGCGCGATCTGGCACGCCATCAATCCGCGGCTCATTCCGGCGCAGATCACCTATATTGCCAACCATGCGGAAGACCAGGTTCTCTTCTTCGAAAGCTCGTTTCTGCCTCTTGTCGAAAAGCTGGCTCCGAATCTTCCGACGGTTCGGCTTTTTGTCCTGATGGTCGACAAGGAGTTCATGCCGCCCAACACGACGATCCCAGATTTGCAATGCTACGAAGACTTCATCGCAACAGGCGACCCTGATTTTGTCTGGCCCGTGTTCGACGAGCTTTCAGCTTCATCGCTGTTCTATACGTCTGGAACAACGGGCAATCCCAAGGGGGTGCTCTATTCCCATCGTTCGGACGTGCTTCACTGTCTGACGGAAAGTGGCGCTTACAGTTTCGGGTTTACGAACCAGGATACAGTCCTGCCGATGACGCCGATGTTTCACGCGAACGGCGCATGGGGATTCACTTACACGCCGCCCATGGTCGGAGCCAAGCTTGTTCTGCCAGGGCCTAAGCTCGATGCCGCAAGCATTGCGGAACTGATAGAGAGCGAAGGAGTGACGCTAACCGCTGGCGTTCCGACGCTCTACACCAAACTGCTTCAGCATTTCACCGAGCAGGGGCGTGGCGCTGGCACGTTGAAGCGCATAGCCGTCGCAGGGTCGGCGCCGGCCCCCAGCATGATGGCAGGCTTTGAACGTCTGGGCGTTACGGTCAATCATATCTGGGGTATGACGGAAACGAGTCCGACCGGGACAACGCCGCAGCCTTCGCGCAAGGTGGCGAGGTCTTCGGCGGAAGAGCAACTGCGCCGCAAGACGATGCAGGGGCAGCCGCTGTTCGGTGTCGATGTGAAAATTGCCGATGAAGGCGGGCGTGAATTGCCGCGCGATGGCAAATCCGCAGGCCGTTTGATGGTGCGGGGACCATGGGTTATCAGCGGTTATTACCGGGACGAAAAGCCGTTACTGGAAGACGGATGGTTCAACACCGGCGATCTCGCTGTGATGGACGACGACAATTACATCCAGATCACCGACCGTGCGAAGGATGTTATCAAGTCCGGCGGTGAGTGGATCAGTTCGATCGATGTCGAAAACCTTGCCATTGGCTGTCCGGGCGTCGCAGAAGCAGCCGTGATCGGCATCCCACATACGCAATGGGAAGAGCGTCCATTGCTCGTTGTGGTGCCATCGGCGTTGGACCCGGCCACGGCAAAATCGATCTTTGCGTTCCTGGAAGGCAAGATCGCGAAGTGGTGGATGCCGGACGACATCATTTTCATCGACGCGCTCACATATGGCGCGACGGGCAAAGTTCAGAAGATGGAACTACGCAACCGGTTCTTTGGGCACTACACGTCGCAAAACAGCGCTTGACGCGCAGCGGGCGCGTCGCCCTTCAGGCGGCGCGGGCTTTCGATCGCGTAGCTTTTGCCTTCGCGGTCTTGGCGGGCTTCGGTGAATCGATTTTTGGACGGGCGCCGGGGCCAGGATGGACATGAACTTCCTTGGCCAGCAACGGTTCGCCGCATTCGGAGCAGACCGTGACGGGATTGAACATGTGTCCGCACTTCTGGTGCTCGTGGAGCAGCGGACGGCCGCGCTCGTCCACCATATGGATGTCGCCCCAGTGAACGATCGCCATCATGATCGGGTAGAGGTCGAGCCCCTTCTGGGTCAGGATGTATTCGTGCCGCTTGGGGGATTCCTGGTAGGCGACCCGTCGCAGGACGCCGAGGCGGACCAGCTTTTTCAGACGTTCAGCCAGGAGATGCCGGGTAATGCCAAGAGCGGACTGGAAAGCCTCGAACCGGCGGGTCCGCAAAAAGCATTCCCGCAGGATGAGCAGGCTCCAGCGGTCGCCGATGACGCCGATGGTACGGGCCATGGAACACGGCTCTTCTTCAAGTTCGTCCCATCTCATGGTCATCTCCAGTTCGCGGCAAATCTTCAGATGTCAGTATAACCTGCCGATCCACCATTCTAAATAGGCACTGAGTTGGACAAAAGTCCTATTTGGGCCTGTGAGGTAAAAATTGACGACGGGACGCGGCGCGAATTGACAGTTCAATTTTAGAACTCTATGAAGGAAAAGTCGCTCCGGATAAGGGCGTCGGCTTTAAAATGCGCCCAATTAAGAGTGGCATAAGGAGGAAAAAACGGTGGCCAGTCCCTTGAAGGTCGAGTTTCAGTTCGATTTCGGCAGCCCTAATGCCTATCTGGCGGAATATGCGCTTCCGGGCATTGAAAAGCGCACCGGCGTCAAGTTCGACTACGTACCCGTGCTTCTTGGCGGCATCTACAAGGCGACCAACAACATGTCGCCGTTCGATTCGCTGCGCGGCATCAAGAACAAGCCGGAATACAACGCGCTGGAAACCCAGCGGTTCATTCGCAAACACAACATCACCAAGTTCAAGCAGAACCCGTTCTTCCCGGTCAACACGCTGATGCTGATGCGCGGCGCGTGGGCAGCGCAGTTCGAGAACGTGTTCGAGCCATATTTCCGCGCCGCCTACCACCACATGTGGGAAGAGCCGAAGAAGATGGACGATGTCGAGACTTTCCGTGCGGCGTTCATCTCGTCAGGCATCGACATCGACAAGCTGATCGCGCGGGCGCAGCAGGATGATGTCAAGAAGAAGCTGATCGAGGTGACGACCGATGCGGTAAACCGAGGCGCGTTCGGCTCTCCGACTTTCTTTGTCGGAACTGAAATGTTTTTCGGCAAGGACCAGCTTCGCGATGTCGAGGATTCGATCGTCGAGCAGCTCGGAGCGGCAAAAGCCAAGACGGCCTGAGATAAACTGACCTGACGGTTGGATGCATCAGCATCCAGCGCATTGGCGGCAAGATCCTTCACGATAGGGAAGAAGCATATGGCTGGTCCTCTGAGTGGCGTTCGCGTTCTTGATCTGACGGCGGTGGTGTCGGGTCCTTACGCCACGATGT
>CAZQMD010000421.1:0-3846 GCA_964594185.1 uncultured Afipia sp.
CGCGGCACGGGGAGCTGGATCCAGGCGCTCCATCCCGGGAACGCCGCCGCGGAGCCGATCGACGGCCTGGACGAACCAGGCCGCGACCGCGATCTCCGCGGCGTGTGAATCGGTACCGGCTTCGAACGCGAGGCTCATCTGGCCCACGTCGACGACATAGACCATCTGAGCGTCTCGGCTAGCTGCTGAACCCCGCGGGAATGAAGGCCGGGATCTTCTCCTCGATGAATTGCTTCACCTCGGGCGAGTTGAACACCTGAATGAAGGCTTTCAGGCGCGGATCGTCCTTCTTGTCGACCCTCGCCGTGAACCGCAGCACGAGCGCGTCATCCACGGTGCGGTCGACGATCAGCGCCGATTTCGGATCCCCGCCGGCCGGAATGAGATAGGTGATGTTGACGAGTCCAAGCGTCACGTCGTCGAGCGACCTGTAGGTCTGCGCCGGATCGAGTTCGACGATCTTCAGGTTCTTGGGATTGTCGGTGATGTCGAACTTGCTGACCGAAAATCCCTTGCCAGGCGTCAGCTTGATCAGCCCCGCCCGCTCGAGCAGGATCAGGCCACGCGCGCCGTTGAGCGGCTCGTTCGGAATCGCGACGCTGTCGCCGGACTTGATCTCGTCCAGCTTCTTGATCTTCCGAGAGAACAGGCCGACCGGCGCGATCACGCCGACCTTGTCGACCTGCACCAGGTTGAAGCCGCGCTGCTTGTTCTGGAGCGCGAGATATGTCGCGTGCTGGAACAGATTGGCATCGACGTCGCCGCTGTTCACGACCTCGTTCAACGCCACCCAGTCCGAGAGTTCGACGATCTTGACGTCCTGTCCCTTCTCCTTGGCGAGCTTGGCGGCAAAGGCGGCCAGCTGACCGACCGGACCGGCACTGGTCGCGATCTTCAGGGGTTCGTCGGCGACGGCCGCAGCCGTCAATGCAAGCCACAGGCCCGCAGCCTTCGCGGCACGAAGAAGCATTCTCATGGTATCAAATCCATTCCGTTTCTGGTGATCGATCTCACGCCGCCTTGCGCGCAGCTGCGCCGGTGTCCGCCGCCGTCAGCGCCTGTCCGAGGTCCGCGATGATGTCGTCGGGATGCTCGATCCCGACCGACAGCCGCACGTAGCCGGGCGTGACGCCCGCAGCGAGCTGCTCGGCCGCCGTGAGTTGCTGGTGCGTCGTCGAGGCGGGATGGATCGCCAGCGATCGCGCGTCGCCGATATTGGCGACATGGTAGAACAGCTTCAACGCATCGATGAAGCGCCTTCCGGCCTCGACGCCGCCCTTGAGCTCGAAGCCGACCAGCGCCCCATAGCCGCCCTTCAGATAGGTGTCTGCCCGGCGCTTGTTCTCGCCGCTCTGCAGGCCGGGGAAGATCACGTTCGACACCGAGGCGTGCCTGGCCAGGAAGTTCGCGACCTTGACGGCATTCTCGTTGTGCTGACGGATGCGCAGCGGCAGGGTTTCCAGTCCCTGGATGAACTGGAAGGCGTTCTGCGGCGCGATCGAGGCGCCGAGGTCACGCAGCAGCTTGACCCGCGCCCGCAGGATGTAGGCGATGGGGCCGAGCGGCTTTGCTGCCTCGGTCCAGATCGCGCCGTGATAGGCCTCGTCCGGCTTGTTCAGGAGCGGGAAGCGCTCGGCATGCGCAGCCCAGTCGAAATTGCCGCCGTCGACGATGGCGCCGCCGATCGCGGTGCCGTGGCCACCGATATATTTGGTCGTGGAGTAGACCACGATTGCGGCGCCGTGCTCGAACGGTCTCGCGATCAGCGGCGAGGCCGTGTTGTCGAGAATGAGGGGAACGCCGAGCGAGCGACCGATATCGGCGACCTCCTTGATCGGGAAGACGTTCAGCTTCGGATTGGGAAGCGTCTCGCCGAAATAGGCGCGCGTCTTGGCGTCGGTGGCGCGGCGGAAGTTCTCGGGATCGGCCGGATCTACGAAGCGCACCTCGATGCCGAACTGCTTCAAGGTCTGCGACAGCAACGTCCAGGTTCCGCCATAGAGATCGGTCGACGACACGATGTTGTCGCCGGCCTGCGCGATGTTCAAGATCGCGAATGCAGTCGCGGTCTGACCCGAGGCCACCGCCAGCGCGGCAGCGCCGCCCTCGAGCGCCGCGAGACGGGTTTCGAACGCCTCCTGGGTGGGATTTCCGATACGGGTGTAGATCGGACCCAATTGCTCGAGCGCGAACAGTCGCGAGGCGTGATCGGTGTTATCGAACTGGAAGGACGTGGTCTGATAGATCGGCACCGCGACCGCGCCCGTCGCGGGATCCGTACGGTACGATCCACCGTGCAAGGCCAGCGTCTCGAAATTCCGGGTTTCCAAAGCCATCTAACAACTCCCCTCTCGTCAAGATCGCGCACACGGCATCGCGCCGTCTGTGTGGAAGGAAAGGATGCTTACGGATTCCCGCAGTGTCGAGCGGGTCGGGAAAATAGCGATGCGCGTGCTGCATCACCACCGTTCCGGAATTCGTTTCTTCCAGATCATTCGCCGAATTGGAAACAAACCCTCTCGCCCGAAATGCTAACACTCGCCTTGATGCGAAGCGTCTTGTGCGGAATGAGGACGGGAGCGAATATGCCGAAAGCACGCGAGTTGCTGTTCAACGCCTTCAACATGACCGCGCCAAGCCACAATTGGGCGGGCCTGTGGTCGCACCCGCGCGATGCGTCGATCGATTACAACACGCTCGACTACTGGGTCGACTATGCGAGGACCGCCGAGCGCGGCCTGCTCGACGGCATCTTCCTCGCAGACGTGTTCGGCGTGTACGACGTCTATGGCGGGACTGCGGACACCGCCGCCGCCCATGCCGTGCAGCTGCCCAATGCGGACCCGACATTGCTCGTTTCAGCCATGGCTCTCGTGACGAAGCATCTCGGCTTCGGCATCACCTCGAACTTGACCTTCGAGCACCCCTATCAGCTTGCCCGCCGCTTCTCGACCCTCGATCACCTGACGCAGGGACGAATCGGCTGGAACATCGTCACCGGATACCTCGACAGCGGCGCGCGCGGGATGGGCCATGCGGCCGGACGCGCGCATGACGATCGCTATGACGCGGCCGAGGATTTTCTCACCGCAGCCTACAAATTGTGGGAGGGAAGCTGGGAGGACGAGGCGGTGCGCCGCGACCGCGCCTCAGGCATCTTCACCGATCCGGCCAGGCTGCACCGGGTGCGGCACGACGGGCGCTACTTCAAGGTCGACGGCATTCATCTTGCCGAACCGTCGCCGCAACGTACACCGTTGCTCTACCAGGCCGGCACCTCGAAGCGAGGCCGTGCCTTCGCCGCAAGGCACGCCGAGGCGATCTTTCTCAACGGCCAGACCAAACCGATCCTGGCCCGCGCCGTCCGCGAGATCCGGACCGCGGCCAGGGATGTCGGCCGCGATCCCTACGACATCCGCCTGTTCGCCGGCGCCACCGTCATCGTGGCGCCCACCCGTGCGGAAGCCAATGATCTGCTCGAGGAGTATGCACGCCACGTCAACCAGACCGGCCAGCTGGCCTTGCTCTCGGGTTGGACCGGCATCGATTTCTCGACCTATCGTCCGGACCAGCCGATCGAATATGTCGAAAGCAACGCGATCCAGTCGATGGTGGAGAATTTCACGGTGCGCAGCGACCGGCCGGTGCATGTGGGCGACCTCGCGAAGTTGAGCCGGGCCGGCGCCCGCTCGCCGTTCGTAGTCGGCTCGCCGCAGGACGTCGCGGACGAGTTGATCGGCTGGGCGGAGGACACCGACGTCGACGGCTTCAACCTGTTCAGGCTGGTCGTGCCGGAATCGCTGAACGCCTGCGTGGACCTTGCGGTACCGGAACTGCAGTCCCGCG
>CAZQMD010000422.1:0-3782 GCA_964594185.1 uncultured Afipia sp.
GGCAATATTGCCGCCGATTTCGTCGCCAAGTCCGCTCCTGACGGATACACCTTCATTGTCGGCACCCCCGGCACCCACGCGATCAACAAGTATGTTCAGAAGAACATGCCCTACGATCCGATCAAGGATATCCAGCCGGTCACCATCATCGCGCGCGTCCCGAACCTGATGTCGGTCAATCCGGAAGTGCCCGCCAAATCCGTCGCCGAGTTCATCGCGCTGGCCAAATCGAAGCCGGGACAGCTGTTCTACGGCACGCCCGGCCTCGGCAGCACCGCGCATCTCGCCACCGAACTGTTCAAATCGATGACCGGCATCGACATCGTGCATGTGCCTTATAAAGGCAGCGCACCAGCGCTCACCGATCTGGTCGCAGGCCGGGTTCATGTCATGATCGACAACCTTCCGGCGGTGCTTCCCTTTGCCGAAAACAACAACGTGCGCGCGCTGGCCGTGAGCACCGCAGAGAAGTGGCCGCTGCTACCGAACATTCCGCCGATCGGCGAAACCGTGAAGGGCTATGACGCTGCCGCGTGGTTCACGGTGGCGGCTCCGGCGAAGGTGTCGAAGGACATTGTGACCAAACTCAACGCCAGCATCGTCAAGTACATAAAGTCGCCCGACGGGATCGAGCGCATCCGCAAGCTCGGCGGCGAGCCGATCGGCAACACGCCGGAGGAAATGCAGGCGTTTGTCATTGCGGAGACCGAAAAGTGGGGCAAGGTCGCGGAATTCGCGAAGATCAAGCCTGAATAAATGCCATTTCCGGGTGCGGCGACAGACCCGCCGCATCCAGGAACATTCTGCTCGGCCGTGCTATTGTCGCTCCCATGGCGCGACCGATTCCAGCAGATAGTCTCAGGCGATCCCGGCTTCTCTGGCCGGTCCTGATCTGTGTTGTCCTGATCGCGCTCATCGCAACGGCGGCGCTCCTGCTCTCGTATAAAGTGGAACCGCCGCCAGACAATGCACGGGTCGTCGCCGATGAGCAGCGGATGACCTATGCGAGCACGCCCTGCGTGGTGTTCAACAAGCTCGACCGCGAACTGATCGCCAACCGATCCGAGGTCAGCGATCCGTCGAAACCGCTTCAGCTCTTTTCCTATGCCAGCGAGAAAACCATCGCCGACATCAAGGCGGACGGGAAATGGTCGCGCGACACCGCCTGCGACTACATCACCGGCTTCGACCAGATTGTCACCCGCTGGATGCGCCTGACCGGCTACCGCTCGCGCTGGACCGACGACGGGCAATGGCGCTGGTAGCAAATCTCTTTCCAACCCTCCCCGATTGTAACACATTCGCGTTTCACATCGCGGGCCAGTTAGCCTGTCTCAATGAACCGTTCAGAGGATTGCGTGAGCACGACGACCGATAAACCCGCCAAACGCTCGCTTCTGTCCGCCAACGGGATCACCGCCCCACTGCGCCACCCAGTGTTCCGTCGAATCTGGACCGCCAGCCTGCTCACCAATCTCGGCCTGATGATCAATGGCGTCGGTGCCGCCTGGGCCATGACCCAGATGACATCGTCGGCCGGAATGGTGGCCTTGGTGCAGACCGCACTCATGCTCCCGATCATGCTGCTGTCGCTGGCAGCAGGCGCCATCGCCGACATGTACGACCGGCGGGTCGTCGGCCTGATCGCGCTGGCGCTCGGCCTCACCGGCGGGGTGACGCTGGCAACCCTTGCCTATTTCAACGCCATTACACCCAACAGCCTGCTGCTGTTCTGTTTCATGATCGGCAGCGGCATGGCGCTGTTCGGCCCTTCGTGGCAGGCCTCCGTCAGCGAGCAGGTGCCTGCCGAAACGCTGCCTTCGGCGGTGGCGCTCAACGGCATCAGCTACAACATCGCCCGCAGTTTCGGCCCGGCGCTCGGCGGCATTATCGTTGCCGCGGCGGGCGCGGTGGCGGCGTTCATCTGCAATGTGCTGCTTTATATCCCGCTGATTATCGTGCTCTATCTCTGGCAGCGCACGCTGGAACCATCGCGCCTGCCACCGGAGCGGTTGCGCCGCGCCGTCGTCTCGGGCGTGCGTTACATCATCCATTCGCCATCGATCCGGATCGTGCTGTACCGCACGCTGGTGACCGGCATTGCAGGCGGTTCGGTGCTGGCGCTGCTGCCGCTGGTGGCGCGCGATATTCTCCATGGCAGTGCGCAGACCTACGGCATCATGCTCGGCTGCTTCGGCATCGGCGGCGTGCTCGGTGCGCTCAACATCTCAAGCGTTCGCGCTCATCTCAGCAGCGAACGCGCCGTGCGGCTGTGCGCCCTGACAATGGGCCTTGCGATCTGCATCCTCGCGCTGAGCCGCTGGCCGGCACTGACCGGCGCAGGACTGGTGGTGGCCGGAGCCTCATGGATGATTGCGGTGACGCTGTTCAATATCGGCGTGCAGCTTTCGACACCGCGCTGGGTCGCAGGCCGCGCACTCGCCGCCTATCAGGCCGCGATCGCCGGCGGCGTCGCGATCGGAAGCTGGCTGTGGGGCTATGTCGCCAACGGCGTCGGCCTCAACAACGCGCTTCTGATTGCTGGCGCGACCATGTTCGTCTCGCCGATTCTCGCGATCTGGTTCCGCATGCCCTCCACCGACGGCACCAACAACGACGCGGTGGATGCGCTGGAAGAGCCGGAAGTAAATCTCTCGATTTCACAGCGCAGCGGGCCGATCGTGGTCGAGATCGAATACCGCGTGAACCAGCAGAAGGCGCGCGCATTCTACACCACGATGCTGCAGCTTCAGGCCATTCGCCAGCGCAACGGCGCTTACGACTGGTCGATTGCGCGCGACATCGCCGATCCCGAACTGTGGATCGAGCGCTATCACTGTCCGACCTGGCTCGATTATCTGCGTCAGCGCAACCGCTCGACCCAGTCAGAGCGCGAGATCCAGCTCAAGGCCATCGGATTCCATCTGGGACCGGAGCCGATCAAGATTCATCGCATGCTGGAACGGCCGCTGGGCTCGGTGCGCTGGAAGGACGAGACGCCGGATCGCGCCAAGACGGGCAATGTTGAAATTGAACCATCAGCCAGCGGCGTCTGATCGTACGCCACGCTGCGTTCACTATTGAAATATGCCTTTGGGCGATCTGCGCGGGGTCAGTCTTCCGACGGCGACCGCACTTCCGATGTCAGCGAGAAATTTTCGTGCCAGCGATTCGCGCGTTCGAACATGCGCCAGTGAGTCGCCTCGGTCTCCGCGAATTTCTCCGGGCTCAACCACGGCTTCAACGCCTTGAGTGTCTTTTCCCATTCGGCGCGATCCGGCTTCGGAACATCACCGAACAGCTTCGACAACTCACTCGATACAATACCTTTCGGCGAAACAATTTTGTTCATGATCGTCGCCCCGCACGCGAACGCCACAGTCACGCAAGCTTCACATTTGAAACGATCTCGTAACTCGAAGCGAGAATGATTCGAAAGTGCCGCGTAAACGCCTGTTGATAAGTCGATTCGGTCAGCCTTACTGACAGATTGAGTCCGCGGTGAGTCAAAGCGCGCCGGCTTGCGAGCGGAAACATGCCGCCGGACCAACCAATTGCGATCATGGAAGCCATCTCTAGGCGTTCGGTGAGTCGCGCGGATATACTTTCCGGGCAAATTCGAAAACAGGCGCAATACGATGATCGATTTCACCGCACTCATGGCAAGCATCACCGCCGACGGGGAGACCAGTTCCGTCACAGCGACGGAGGACTGGCTTCAGGGCCGCACCATCTATGGCGGCGTGACCGCAGCCTTCTGCCTCGAGAGCGTGGCGCAGCAT
>CAZQMD010000423.1:0-3775 GCA_964594185.1 uncultured Afipia sp.
TAAAGAAGAATGTCTCCGTAAAGAAGGCTCCAAGTAAGGCCTCCGCAAAACGCGGCGCATCGCGCACGGCAGCGAAGAAGATTTTGAAACCGTCATCGCCAAAAGTCATTCCGGGCGAACTCGTGACGCTGCTCGATCTGATGCGTTACGGCGTGAGCCGCTTTGTCGAGGCCGGCGTGGTGTTCGCCCACGGCACCACCGATCCGGTGGCGGAGGCCGCGTTCATTGTCAGCGAAGTCCTGCATCTGCATCCCGACCAGTTCGAGATGTTCGCGAATGCGCGTGTCACCGCGCACGAAGCTGCGAAAATTCTCGCGCTGTTCGAGAAGCGTATCTCGACGCGCAAGCCTGCCGCCTATCTGGTCAATAAAATCTACATGCGCGGCCTGCCGTTCTATGTCGATGAGCGCACCATTGTGCCGCGCTCCTTCATCGGCGAGTTGCTGGATTCGCATTTCGGCGGCGATCTCGAGGAAGAGGGCGGCTCGCTGATCGACGATCCGCTCAATATCACGCGTGTGCTCGACCTTTGCACCGGCTCCGGATGCCTTGCGATTCTCGCCTGCCAGAGTTTCCCCAACGCGACGGTCGATGCGGTGGACATATCGCCGGACGCGCTGGCGGTGGCCGCGCGCAATGTTGCGGATTACGGCCTTGAGGACCGCGTCTCGCTCTATGAGGGCGATCTGTTCGATGCGGTGAATGACGCGCGCTACGATCTCATCATCACCAATCCGCCCTATGTCGATGCAGAGGGCATGGCCGGGCTGCCGCGCGAATGTCTGCACGAGCCCTCCATCGCGTTCGATGGCGGCGATGACGGTCTCGACATCGTGCGACGGATTCTCGACGGCGCGAAGGATCACCTGACGCCGGACGGCGGTCTGCTGTGCGAGATCGGCCGCGGTCGCGATGTGCTGGGCGATTCCTATCCCAATCTGCCGCTGCTGTGGCTGGACACGGAAGATTCCGACGGCGAAGTGTTCTGGATTCCCGCCGAGGCGCTTTGATTCAACAGACAGGGAGAAGCTCCGTGTCGGCTGAACGCTTTCTGTGCGAAGCGATCGAACTGGCGCGCGACAATGTCCGCCGTGGCGGACGGCCGTTCGGCGCGGTGCTGGTCAGGAATGGCAAGATCGTCGCAACCGGCGTGAACGAGATCGGAGCGACCGGTGATCCGACGGCGCATGCCGAATTGCAGGCGATCCGCGCCGCCAGCCAGACACTTGGTTCGCCGCGCCTTGAGGGCTGCGTGATCTATGCCAGCGGTCATCCATGCCCGATGTGTCTGGCGGCGATGCATCTCACCGGAATCCGCGAAGTGAATTTTGCCTATTCCAATGAGGACGGTGAGTCTTACGGCCTGTCGACGGCGGCGATCTACGCGGAAATGGCGCGACCGGTGACGCAGCACCATGCGTTCAAAGCGGCGTACGTGCCGGTTCGACCCGAAGGCGATGACATCTACGATCTGTGGCGAAGCGCGAGTGGGTCATAGGTCGTGGCCTGCGATGTGTCCCGCAGCCTGAAATAACGCGCAGGCGGCTGTCCGAAGGTTTTGCGGAACATCGCAATGAAGCTCGACGGCGACGCATATCCGAATGCATCGGCAACGTGGGCCACCGGTTCTCCACGTGCCAGCCATTCCAGCGACAGAATCAGCCGCATCTGCTGACGCCATTGCGTGAAGCTCATTCCGGTTTCGGCGGCAAACAGGCGGCGTGCCGTTCGCTCCGACAGGCCCGCCATCCGTGAGAGAGATTCGAGAGACTGCGTGTTGTCCGGATGATCCGTCAGGAAGCGCGCCATGCGGAGCAGCCGCTGATCCGAGGGAAGCGGGAGATGCAGCGGCTGACGCGGCGAGCGGCCGATCTCGTCATGCAGCACGGCGACGGTGCGCTCCTGCTCGGGCAACAGATTGTCGAGGTGATGCCATGTCGCGGTCCGGCGCACCAGCGCGCGCAGCAGTTCGCTGACGCCGACCACGCAAGGATCATGCGGCAGGATACTGCTCGCTGTCGGTGTCAGCATCACGCCCCAGCCGCTGAGCGCGCCGGTCACGGCAACGGTGTGAGGCACACCGGGCGGAATCCATCCCGCGACATGCGGCGGCAGCAGCCACGATCCTGCTGGCGTGCAGATGTGAGCGATGCCGCTCTCGATGCAGAAGAACTGGCCGCGGACATGATTGTGCCAGTCAAACTCGAAGGTGCCGAGGCGGAAGGGGCTGTCCGGTTCATCCGAACCCCAGAACGCGACGAGCGCAGGTCCACTGGATTGTTCTGCGATGGCGAGGGAATTGGACACGATTGACTCGCGACTGAGATTGGCCGGCCGGAGCTATTTAAGGTCCGATCGCCGATAACGCCATCATCGCCAGCAGGCTTAGGCTTCGTCCCGTCTGGAATAGTTCAAACCGGGAGCCGCTGATGATGCTGGACGATTTCACCGTACACGATCTTGCCGATTTTCCGGTCGTGCGCATGCGCCGCGTGTGGCCGGGCTATGCCTCGCAATGGGAAACCGAGATGAATGCCCTGATGGCGCAGACTGCCCCGTTCGTGGTGATCTTCGATGATCGCGCGCCTCCGGAGGTTCACGAGGACCGGCGTGCGCGCGGTCTCTGGCTCAAGCGCAACAAGACCGATCTTGGCAAGATCTGCCGCGCCGTTATCGCAGTCGAGGCCGATCCCGTGACCCGCATGGCGATGCAGGCGCAGGCACTTGCCGCCGGCAAGGCGTTCGGGCTTGCGATGGTCATCGCATCGTCGGCATCGGAGGCCGAGGAGAAGGCGCGAGAGCTTCTTTACGGGAACGGCTAGACTTGTCTTGGCCTATAAAAGGCCATGCGCGATGTCGCGCATGGCCTGATGTGGATGCGGCAGATTATTTTTTGGCGCGCTCGGCCTGATCCCATGCGAACTGCAGACCTGCGGTGCCGCCCAGTTCGATGTTGATGTCGAGGAAGGCCGGCACGGTTTCGGTGCGTTTCCAGTCGCGCTGAAGCTCGCACAGCAGTTGCACCAGCGTGATCATTTTGCCGCCCGCCTGCTCGATCCGGCGCAGCGCCATGTCATGTGAGACCGTGGATGTTCCGCCCACTGCATCGACGACCACATAGACGTCATATCCTTCCTTGAGCGCGTCGAGCGCGGGGAAGGTCAGGCAGGCTTCGGTCCAGAGCGCGGTCATGATCAGCTTCTTGCGGCCAGTGGCCTTCACGGCTTTCTGGAATTCAACGTCTTCCCACGAGTTGATGGTGGTGCGGTCGTAAGTCGGGTAATCCTTAAGCACCGCCTGAAGCTGCGAAATCGGCGGCTTGTTGAGACCGGTCTTCACATTGACCGTGGAATGGACGATGGGCAGGCCATAGGCGACAGCGGTCTTGGCGGCGCCGACGATATTTTTGACGAGTGCGGGCCGATCCATCGATGCAATCGAATTCACCTGGACGGGCTGATAATCGATGACGATGAAGGCTGCATTCTGCGGCGTCAGCAGATGGTCCTTAACCGGATCGCGGATGGCTTCGCTGGTCATGATGATGGTCCTTTCTTCAGGTGCTCGCACGGTGCCGCGCACAGGCGAATGCCTGCGCCGGTCGGGCGGGGCGAGCGCTCCGCCGCGGATCTGAAATGTTTCGGGAGGATGCTCCGGCCGGTTTTGCCGGCCGGAGCTGTGGTTCAGGCGTGTGGGATAGGGGCGAAGCGTCCTGCGTTGAAATCCTCGGCGGGCTGGCGGGTTTCCGCTTCGCTGTTCATGACGAAGGGGACGG
>CAZQMD010000424.1:0-3774 GCA_964594185.1 uncultured Afipia sp.
AAACCTACATATTCGATCCATACACCGAGAAGACGGGGGACAGCTTCTCCCTCGTTGCGAAGGAGACCGCGCAATGGATCAAGGATCCTGCACGCATCAGTGCGTCCGACCCACCGCAAATCAAGGCCTACAACGCGAGCATCACGACCTATGCTGCGGTCTCCGAGAATCCCCCAAGCCCCGCAACCGAGCCGACCAACTATAAAGGCCAGGGGATCCTCTTTCGCGAGGCGGTGCCGGTAACGATCAGTGTCTGTGCCACGGACTGCAGTACGGAAACGGCGGTCAAGTTGGCAGTGGTGAGGTCGACCGCACCACAATTTGGTCGATTTGTCGTCCTGCCGCTCAAGAACCGCCCGTTCGAAAAGAACAACCTGTCGGTATCTTTCGCCGCGAACGGCGCCGTCGATACGATGACATACGGTACCGAAAGCCGGATCCAGAAGATGGCCGCCGCGCTCGCTACCACAACGGAATCGGTGAACGCTTTCGCGGACAAGAAGAAGGCGTCCGACCAGGCGGCCGCCGGCAAGGTCGCGACGGCAGAGACTGACGGCATCAAGGCCGACACAGCGCTGATCAACGCCAAGGCAGACAATCTGGAAGCCAAACAGCGGCTCGCCAAATTGACCGGGACCACGGAGTGAAAAAACGAGCGACCATTGCCGCGCTGATTGCCCTTCTGGCGAACAGCGCGGCATTGGCGCAGCCAGTGTCGCCGGCGACGGGGATTGTGGCGGATGCGTTACCGTCGCAGGAGACGCCTCAGCTGGCAGCACCTCAAACCGCATCACCGCCGGCTTCGATCGACACAATCGCACCCGCTCCGATCACCTCGGAGGGCCGCAGACTCTATGACGATGTGAAGGCCTCCGGGACGATCAGTCCAGACGACGCGCGACGAATCGAAGCGGCGGCCGAGTTCGATCCCGGCTTTTTCGATGTCGCGGCCGAACGCGCACTCCACAATCGTGATCGTGTGGCCTTCCTCGCGTCACCCTCGGCCAGGGGAGATTACGCACGCGATCTCAAGAGACGGGCTCAAGTGCAAGCCGTGTTGTCGGGCATCATTCCGCTTGAGAACAAGACTCGCGCGAAATTCTCCAAGCTGTTCGAGCGGCTGTCTTCGACCACTGAGAAGATGCGGGCACTGCCCGACAGCCTTGCGGAATCGGTCGATGAGGCCTTGTTCAACCAGAGGCTGATCGTCCATCCGCTATGCCCGGCAGGCTGGCTCAACCTTCTGACTAAAGGCAGCTGCATTCGTGACGATCCGTGGCAACGTGCGCTGTTCCTTTCTGTCGTGTCGATTAGTCTCGACGGGAAAAGGAGCTGCACCGGAGCCGCAATCGCGCCGCATCTGATCCTGACGGCCGCACATTGCGTCATCGAGACGAAGAATGGCGCGCCCAGTATTATCGATCGCAGCCGACTCACCGTGGCACCAGTAAGTGGAACGCCGATCGCGGTCGCCGCCCAGCCGCATGTCCCCAGTCAGGCGATCGGCACTTGTCCTCCATGCGACGCTTACCGCTTCGATTTCGCCGTGCTGGAAACCGACGGTGGCCGCGATGGCGGCTGGCAACCTTTGTCCGTGATCACGCGATTGCCAGCGCCCGGGGATGTCCCGATCACGATCGCTGGCTACGGCACAACCACCGTGCCGGAATCGGCTTCGCCTGACGGCTTTTACGTCGGCAAGCAACGGCTGCATCTCGCCGCAACAACCGACGATTTCCGGTGGAGCTACCAGTTCTCGAACGGCTCGCTATCGAGTAATTGCTTTGGCGATAGTGGGGGGCCTGTCTTTTACGGCAGCCCGCGCCATGCTGGCGATTCATTGGCCTTGATTGGCGTGATGAGCAGGATTTCAACGAGCGATTGCTCGGATACGACAGGCGTTGCGGTCAATCTGTCGATGTCCTCGCAGGCTCAAGCGCTTTGTGCCTTGCTCCCGGCAGGGATGGATTTCTGCAAGCCTTAAGCGCAGCAAATCGATCACAAGCGCACTCGGCCCGGGGTTCCGATGGAACCATCGCCCGGGTGATACGCGCCGTGAGCGCACACGATGGTCTTGCCCTTAAGCCGTCGATAGGAATTGGATCATGCGCGTCTTGGATCGCCTTTTGCCAGCCTTGCTCATCCCCGGTGCGATCGGGCACACGCTCGGCGCTCTCCAATATTATCGCGACCGAGCCGAAGCACATTGTCCAGGATTGGGGATCATCTAATCGCCACGGTTTTGCGCATATGGTCTGGAAGGTCGGCGCCCATTTTCGCGCTCGGCCGATTTCCAAAACGCTCGGCAAAACCTCTTAGCTTGACGCAGTGCTGCGGCAAGCTGGTGCCATGAATTGTCTCGGCATATTGGACTAGGGAAAAGAACGAGCAGTCGGCGATCGTCACTCGCTCGCCGGCCAGAAATGGGCCATCCGACACAAAATCTTCCAGCTCGAAAATCGCGCGATTGTATCGATTGAGGAAGAATTCAGCGGTCTCCGGTGTTTGAGTGAAATACTCTTTGAACATCGGGCTGGTTTGTCCCAGGAGATTGATCTTTGCGAAATAACAATTGTCGATGAAACTCAGAAGGTCGCGCGTCCGACCTCGCTCGCGCGGGCTTTCCCCGATCATGTTTGGTGTAGGAAAAACTTCTTCGAGATACTCGTATATCGCTGAAGATTGGTGAATGACGCCACCATCGTCGAGCTGCAGCGCCGGAACGGTCGTCGCCGGATTTATCTTTCTATATTCGGGCGTCAGATGCTCCCCGGCAAGCAGATCGATCGGCACGAGTTCGATGTTATCGATTCCCTTTTCTCGCAAGTAAATTGTGATTCGCCTAGGATACACACCCCAATTATTACCAAATAACTTCATTAAAGTTCTCCTTTCATGCAGCATTGTGAAATGAAACTGCCGCGATGCTGCGGATTGCTCGTCAGTCAGCCATCAATAGTGAATTGACATTCAATCTCTCGTCTTGTGAGCAAAGGAGAGACTTTAGCGGCGTCGCGGGATCAGCAACTGCGCGGCGATCTACCCTGGTTCCTGCGATGACAAGCGCGCGCCCCTGAGCGAAATCCTGCGCCCGGTTCACGCAATCAAGTGCGATGACCTTGCCATGTTTCAAATAGATAATGGAGAAGGATCGGCTCAATGGATCGCCGCGCATCACGGCGTCGTCATGGTCCAGAGACAGGCCGACAGTCTGCAAGCTGAGGTCATATTGCTTTGACCAAAACCAAGGCACCGAATTGTAGGGTTCTATAGTCCCGGTGATCTGCTTGGCGACCGTTATCGCCTGATCGTTAGCGTTCTGCACTGATTCCAGTCGGATAACGGCACCATTTGCAAACGGGTTCGGGTGAAGCGCGCAATCACCAATCGCGAAAATGTCAGGCAAGCTGGTGCGACAGAGTGCATCGACTTGCACGCCGTTTTTCCCGGCAGCGCCAGCGGCGATCAGCGGCTCGACGGAGGGAATGATCCCGATGCCGACGATTGCCATGTCGGCGGGCAGCACTTCGCCGCTCGCCAGGGCAACGGCCGAGATGCGGTTTGCGTCAGTGCCGATGATCGAAGTCACCTTGGCGCTCAATCGGACGTCTATACCCCGCGCGCGATGCTCGGCCTCGTAAAAGCGGGACAACGTCTTGCCGGCTACCCGGGCGAGAACGCGATCGAGCGCTTCCACGATGGTCACACGCTTGCCCAACCTGATCAGCCCGGCCGCTGCTTCTAGGCCAATATAACCGCCGCCGATCACAACCA
>CAZQMD010000425.1:0-3761 GCA_964594185.1 uncultured Afipia sp.
AGATAACCGATGGCGTTGACCGTGTTCAGGAAGCCGGCGGCCGAATAGGACCAGCCGAGGGATTCGCGCATGTCCGGCAGCACCAGCGCATAGGCGAATCGCGCCATCCCGAGCCCGATGGCTGGTGCCAGCGACAGCGTTAGAACGGACCAGACAGGATTGGCGTTATGCGGGGACTGGGCAGGGGTCACGAACGGCTCCGGAAGGGCCGCCACCATGGCAGTTTCCCTTGCATTTGACCAATCGGACGCAGGCAATGGTGTCTTGCCAATTGTGCAATGGCGTTTTAGCAAGTCCGCGCAAATTCCTTACGTTTCGTCATGCCCGCGCTTGTCGCGGGCATCCACGTCTTTCTCACTTCTCGCACCAAGACGTGGATGGCCGGGACAGGCCCGGCCATGACAGCAACTGACAAGAAGGCATCTCGATCATGGCATCGCACAAGCTCCTCCTTCTCCCCGGCGACGGCATCGGCACCGAAGTGATGGCGGAGGTGACGCGCGTCATCGACTGGCTCGGCAAGCGCGGCATCGCGACGTTCGAGACCGAGACAGGTCTGGTCGGCGGATCGAGCTACGACGCCGACAAGGTCGCGATCACCGACGCCACCATGGCGCGCGCGCAGGCGGCGGACGCAGTGATCTTCGGCGCGGTCGGCGGACCGAAGTGGGCGGACGTTCCTTATGAAGCGCGCCCCGAGGCGGGCCTGCTGCGGCTGCGCAAGGACATGGCGCTGTTCGCCAACCTGCGGCCGGCGATCTGCTATCCGGCGCTGGCGGATTCATCGAGCCTGAAGCGCGACGTGGTCGAAGGCCTCGACATCATGATCGTGCGCGAACTCACCGGCGGCGTCTATTTCGGCGAGCCCAAGACCATCACCGATCTCGGCAACGGCCAGAAGCGCGCGGTCGATACGCAGGTCTACGACACCTATGAGATCGAGCGCATCTCGCGCGTCGCCTTCGAGCTGGCGCGCAAGCGCCGCAACAAGATGACCTCGATGGAAAAGCACAACGTCATGAAGAGCGGCGTGTTGTGGAAGGAAGTCGTGACTCAGGTTCACGCGCGCGAATACAAGGATGTCGAGCTTGAGCATCAGCTCGCCGATTCCGGCGCGATGCAGCTCGTGCGCTGGCCGAAGCAGTTCGACGTCATCGTCACCGACAACCTGTTCGGCGACATTCTCTCCGACATCGCCGCGATGCTGACCGGTTCGCTCGGCATGCTGCCGTCGGCGTCGCTGGGTGAAGTCGATCCGAAGACGCAAAAGCGCAAGGCGCTGTATGAGCCGGTCCATGGTTCGGCGCCGGACATCGCAGGCAAGGGGCTGGCCAATCCGGTTGCGATGATTTCGTCGTTCGTGATGGCGCTGCGTTATTCGTCCGATCTGCAAAAAGAAGCCGACCTGATCGATCAGGCGGTTGCCGCCGTGCTGGCGAAGGGCCTGCGGACCGGCGACATCAAATCGGAAGGTTCGACTGTGGTGTCCACTTCGCAGATGGGCGGAGCGATTGTGAAGGAACTGGACGCGCTGACGAAGTAAAGACGCTTCGCATGGGCGGGAAGCGGCTTGCCGCTATTCCGCCATTTGCGGCGAAGTTTGTCACCGTCTCGCCTTATGCAAATCCGCATAAAAATGCCCGGCTTGTGCCGGGCATTTTCGTCTCGCGTGATCCCGAAAAGTGGGTACCGGTTTTCGGATCAGATCATTCAAATATGAGTGCGCTGAAAATCAGTACAGCGGGAACGGGAACGGTGTACCGGTATCCCACTGGTCGCCGAGCGGACGGCGGCTGGTGTAGAGCCGGTCGATCTGCTGGCCGTAGGAGTAGCCCGGCGGGAAGGCGTAGTCGGTGAACTTGCGTTCGCCCGGGCGCACTTCGGTCCCGGCATCCAGCCACGAGCGGCGGGTCACGTAAACGCGGGTGCGGCCGCGCTGATAGACGCGGTTTTCCGCCTTGCGCGGCGGGCCGTCATAGGTTGGATCGTCCACAGCGACGCGTTTCCGGGTCTGGGCATCGGCGGCGGTTACGCCAAGCGCGACCACAGCGACCGCTGCGCTCGCCAGCAGAAGCGCCAGAACCTTCGCGCCAGAAGACTTCAAAGCCATTATATCCTCACGGGAATTCCAATTGCGTCGCACCATACTAGCTCCGAACGGGGGGCCACAAGGACTAAAGGGCCACACTCGCCCGGCATATTCGGCGCCCTGTCCGGTCCTCCGCGTGCCGAACCCGCCCGGGCCGGCATTGTCACAAAGAATCGTTCGAATACGACCGATTTAAAGCCGACGCGGTGGGCGAGCCGGCCGTGTATCGGTGGTTTGTGACACCGGCTCGGCACTGCAACGCGCCGACCGCTTCATCCGTTCCTCAAAGAAGCTCTGCGCGGACGCCGTGGGCAGCACGCCCTTGAGCGTAATCTTGTCGATCATGCAGGCCAGGGTGTGGAAATTCGGACGCGCGCCGCTGGCTTCACAATACCAGCCCTTGAGATAGACGGCGGTGGTCTCGAAACGGCTCAGATAGGACACGCAGAGCTTGATCTGTCCGTCCGAATTGACCTGGAAATTCGCGGCACGGACCGGTCCGAAGCGGGTCTGCAGATCGTAATAGGTGCTTGAGCCGATATACGAGGTGCGCAGCAACGGCCGCAGCGTGGACATCTCGTACGAATAGTCGCGGACCACCGGCTTGTCCGGATCGGACGGCATGTTGATCACCAGCGTGAAGTCGGTGTTGCGGTCGTAAACCTGGCCGTATTGCAGAATCTCCTGCCAGCCTGCGTTGAAGCGCGCGGAGTTCGCCGTCGGCGTCAGCCGCGACAACTCGGGTGCGCTGATCTGGAACGATGCTTTGGTGCTTACGCGCGTTGGCTGGTCGAAAAAGCTGGTGACGCGCATCACCACGATACCGATCAGTGCGAGCACGATCGTGCCCACGAAATAGAAGGAATAACGTACCGTCTTTCCGGCATAGTTGCCGAAGGTCGAGATCTGGCTGTGATCGAAAGACATTTCCAAATTCCTGTCGTGCAAGATTCTTGTCTTGATTGGCTCAGTTCGGCGCAAGCGAACCGCGCAATAGCGGAGTTTCGCTGGAGGCAATCCAGTTTGTTGTCGGGGCGTTTGTGTTGCAGGTGTCGCGCTTGAGTTCAGCGCGCGCGAACAGTTCGGCCATCCTGGGATCGTTGCCGGCCGACAGGAGGATCAGCCGGTTCAAAGTGCAGCCGATAAGGCTGCGCTGGGCGGCCAGTGTATCGGCCTGGCAGGCCCATCCGCTGATCCGGACGCTGGGGCTGGTGTAGGTCCTGGCGAAGCCCAGGCAGGCCTGCTTGCCCGGCAGGGCAGCTCCGCTGAAGCGCATCAGGGCTACGCGGCCGAACTTGGTCTCGACAAAACCCGCAGGTTCGGTGTCGATGCCGTTCCGGCCACCCATCCGGACGGCGATGTCGGCATCGGCTGCGGTAAAGGCATCCAGCTCGCCGCCGGGCCGGTAAATCTCGATTTCTGCCGTGGGACCATCGCCTGCCGCGGTGGCCCAGCGCAGGATATCCTTGCGGCCGCCTTCAGGGTGCCGAAGGATCTCATAAGCATCTGTTCTGTCTGATAAATCCAGCTTACTGATGGCGAAAGCCGGGTGCGGCCGGCTGGCCGGAACCCAGCCGGGCTGGGCAGGGAGTGCAGACGGGCCGGCATTGGCGGCAACCGGCACCGCAGAGAACAGGTCCACCGTGATGACCGCCAGCACGGCAAGACCGCA
>CAZQMD010000426.1:0-3742 GCA_964594185.1 uncultured Afipia sp.
CGCGGTGATGAACGAGAAGAACTGGCCCGGCGTGGCGCCGGTCGCGATGATGCGATAGCCGCCATACATCAGTACGCCTGCGATGGCGAAACCGCCGAGCATTTCCATCAGCGGGCTGGAGCGGCTCTGCACCCGCGCCATCTTGTTGGCGTTGGCCTCCACAATGCCGATGCTCTCGTCGATCCGCGCCTGCATGGTGTCTTCGAGGGTAAACGCCTTCACCGTGCGGATGCCCTGCAGGGACTCCTGCATGGTCTCGAGAATATCGGCGTTACCGGCGAACTGGTCATGCGCGAGATGCTTGATCCGACGCACCAGCTTGCGGATGAAGAACATCGCAGGCGGCGCGATCAGCAGGCCGGACAGCGACATCCAGGGGTCCTGAATGACCATCACCGCGGCAAGGCCGATCAGCGACAGCAGATCGCGGCCGACCGCCGTGATCATGAGATTCAGGACCTGCGTGACGGACTGTGCACCGGCCGTCAGTCGCGCGAGAAATTCGGAGGAATGCCGCTCGGAATAGAAGGCGACATTCTCGCGCATCAGCTTGGCGAACAGCCTGCGCTGGTTGGACGCCAGAATGGCGTTGCTGATCTTCGCCAGAATGACCGTGTGACCGTAGGTGGCCGCGCCCTTCGCGGTGAACAGCGCAATGATCACCAGCGACAGCATCACAATGCCGTGGATGCTGCGGTTGACGTAAGTCTCGTTGATGACGGCGCCGAGCAGCCAGGCAGACCCCGCCGTGGCGCCCGCCGACACCGCCATGAGCACAAACGCGACCGCATAGCGCCGCCAGTGCTGGAGGCCCTGTTCGGTCACCAGGCGGCGGATAAGGGCGGCCGCCCCATAGGGGTCGTCAGTGATCTTTCGTGGAAGCTCGGTCATCCGCGGTCCATTGACGGCAAGGCGCAATTGGGCGCCCCGTCAGGGTTTATGCGATGACCGTCTCTTGCCCGCTATGAGGCAGATTTTCAAGTGAAATCAGGGCTTTTTACCCGATTTGAAGCTACGCGGGAACCGCATGGCGGTGATCCTGCTGGCGCTCGATCAGCAGCTTTTCTTCCCACGCCAGCGCGTGACGGGCGATGGTATCGAGACTGTCGTATTGCGGGGTCCAGTCCAGCGTGGCGCGGATGCGGGCCGTATCTGCAATCATGGTCATGATGTCGCCGGGCCGACGCTCCGCGTACTGAACGGCGAAATTGCGGCCCGAGGCACGGCGCACCGCTTCGATGGTTTCGAGCACGGAATAGCCGCGGCCATAGCCGCAGTTCAGGGTGGCGGACGGGCCGCCTTGTTCGAGATATTTCAATGCGGCGCGGTGCGCATCCGCCAGATCGGTGACATGGATGAAATCGCGGATACAGCTTCCATCGACGGTCGGATAATCGGTGCCGTAGACGTCGATCTTGGCGCGCTGGCCGGTTGCGGCTTCAACGGCAATCTTGAGCAGATGCGTCGCACCGACCGTTGCAAGACCGATGCGTGCTTCCGGATCGGCACCTGCGACGTTGAAATAGCGCAGCACCACGTAGTGCATGCCGTGCGCCGAGGCGACGTCGTGCAGCATGATCTCGGTCATCAGTTTGGATGAACCGTAAGGCGAGAGCGGGCGTGTCGGTGCTTCTTCGGCGACCGGTGTGCGGTCCGGATTACCGTAGACCGCAGCTGTCGAGGAGAAGATGAAACGGCTGATGTTGCACTTGACCGCCGCGTTGAGAAGATTGCGCGTGGTCATGGTGTTGTTGCGATAGTAACCCAACGGATCGCGCAGCGAATCCGGCACCACCACCGAGCCAGCGAAATGAATGATGGAATCGACGTTGTGTGCGGCGATCACGCCTTCGACGAGGTTTTCGTCCGCGACATCGCCGATGAACAGCGGCACGCCTTCAGGCAGGAATTGCGAGAAGCCGGTCGAGAGATTGTCGACCACGACAACGCTTTCGCCCGCATCGACCAGCGCGCGAACCGTATGGCTGCCGATATAACCTGCGCCCCCGGTGACCAAGATCGTCATGGCATTCCAATCCGCATTGTTTCCGCGCGCACCCTGTCGCGCCTGATATTTTCCTGACCGGCGCGGAATGTGGGGCGAATGTGTTTCCGGAAGCTTGCAGAGAAACGATGGAAATGGGGTATAAGGCGGAACTTTCCCGGTGAATTCCTTGGATTTTCCTGCGGGAACGCGGTTTATGGTTTCCAAAACGTAACGCGCACCAAAAGGTTCAAGGCTCCTCACACCGATGCACGGTATCCTGTTCATCAAGACCTCCTCGCTCGGCGATGTCGTGCATCACATGCCGGCGGTCACGGATGCGCGGCGGCGCAATCCCGGCGCGCGGCTGACATGGGTTGTCGAGGAAGCCTTTGCGCCGCTGGCGCGGCTTCATCCTGCCATCGATGAGGTGATCCCGGTTTCGACGCGGCGGTGGCGTTCGCAACTGCTGAGCCCGCAGACCTGGAGCGAGGTCTCGGCCTTCAAGACAAGATTGAAGTCGATCAACGCGGAGAAGGTAATCGATACGCAGGGCCTGATCCGCTCCGCGTTGATCGCGCGGACGGCATCCGGCGAACGCCACGGCTATGATGCATCGAGCATCAAGGAACCGTTGGCGTCGTGGTTCTATGACGTCACGCACAAGGTGGCGCGCGATCAGCATGCGGTGACGCGCAACCGGGCGCTCACCGGACTAAGCCTCGGTTACTCGCCGGATGCTGCGATTGAGTACGGACTGACCAAGCCGCGGCGCAACGATGACGCGCCTTATGCGGTGCTGTTTCACGGCACATCGCGGGCGTCGAAAGAATGGCGCGAGGTTGACTGGATCGGCACCGGCAAATGGCTGCACGCGCAGGGTCTTGAAGTCGTGTTGCCTTGGGGGAATGAGCGCGAGCGGCTGCGCAGCGAGCGGCTCAAAGCCGCGATTCCCGGAAGCCGCATTCTCGATCGCCTGCCGCTCGATGAAACCGCGAAGGTGATTGCCAATGCAGCGCTGGTGGTCGGTGTCGATACGGGTTTGCTGCATCTGGCCGCAGCCTACGAGGTGCCCCTGATCGCGGTGTTTCTCGCAACGGATCCCGGTCTGACCGGACCCGTGGGCAATGGACCGATCACCGTTGTCGGTGGCAAGGATATTTATCCGTCGTTCGAGCGGGTGATCGAGGCGGCGGAGAAGCTGCCGCTCAGGACTTCCTAATCTCGTATTTTTCTTTGTCATGCCCGGGCTTGTCCCGGGCATCCACGCCTTTATCGTGGTTGAAGCAAAGACGTGGATGGCCGGGACAAGCCCGGCCATGACGGTTGTTCTGGATTCTCGCTTTCGCGAGAAAGACCGGAGAAAGTTCGTCTGAGACGTCGTTACCGCTTCCGCAAATTCCGCAAAATCTGCTCGACAAAGCCCGCAATATCCGTTCCCGAAAACAGATAGCCCCCGACACCTGCGGCCTTGCCTGCATCGAGATCGCGCTGCTTGTCGCCGATGACGAAGCTGCGCTCCCGGTCCACGGGCCAATGCTTCATCAGATCGAGCACCATGCCGGGCTGCGGCTTGCGCCAGTCGCATTCGCGCGTGAAGGCCGGAACGACGCCGTCGGGATGGTGGGGGCAATAGCGGAAGTCGTCGATGCGCGCGCCCTCGCGCAGCAGTTCGTCGGGCATCCAGTTATGCAGCGCGCGGACATCGACTCCGGAGAAGGATCCGCGCGCGACGCCGGACTGAGTGGTGAAGAAGAA
>CAZQMD010000427.1:0-3736 GCA_964594185.1 uncultured Afipia sp.
TTGTCGTTCGGCCGGTGAAAGGTGCCACGGACCGCTTCGAAATCATCGCAGGCGAGCGGCGCTGGCGCGCATCGCAGCGCGCAGGCCTGCACGATGTGCCGATTGTCACTGTCGAGGTGACCGACAGCGCGGCGCTCGAAATCGCGATCATCGAAAACGTGCAGCGTTCGGATTTGAACGCAATGGAAGAAGCGCAGGGCTATCACGCGCTCGCCACCGAATACAAACACAGCGCTGATGACATCGCGAAGCTGGTCGGCAAGAGCCGCAGTCATGTTGCGAACATGATGCGCCTGACCCGATTGCCCGAACAGGTGCAGACCTATATCGCCGAAGGCAAGCTGTCGGCAGGTCATGCGCGCGCGCTGATCAATCTGCCGGACCCGGCTGCTGCTGCGAAGCGCATTGTCGAGGAAGGTCTGAACGTGCGTCAGACCGAAGCGCTGGCGCATGAAGAAGGCGTCCCGGAGCGCGGACCGCACAAGGCACGCAGCGCTGCACCGGCGAAAGATTCGGACACCATCGCGCTCGAAAAGCGCGTCAGTGATGTGCTCGGCCTCAAGGTGAGCGTCGATCACCGCGATCCCGGCGGCATTGTGCAGATCAAGTACAAGGATCTCGATCAGCTCGATGAGATTCTGCGCCGGCTCGAAGCGGGGAAGTAAATAAGCCAACAAAGAACGTCATGGCCGGGCTTGACCCGGCCATCTCGACTAATGGAGCAGAGTGCCTTGGTCAGCGGGATCACCGGGACAAGCCCGATGATGACAGTTGAATAACGCCTATCCCCGCCGCCGTGCATTCACGGCAATCGCCAGCAGCGCGCGCTGTGCGATGGCTTCCGCCAGCGATGACTGCTTGCGCATGTCGAATGCGGCATCGGCCAGTTGCGCCATCGCCCGCCCCATGCGTTCGGAGCTGGTGCTGCGCAGCGCGGTCTCGACCAATGTCTTGCGCGAGAAATGCAGGCGCGGAAATCCGGTCTCCAGTGCTTCGAACTCGCTGCGGCCTTCGTCAACCGACAGACGGGCCTTGTGCAGCAGCGCGGCGTGACGCTGCGCCGACATGATAATCAGGCCGGGATAAGTCCCCGCCGCCATGGCTTTCGCAAACAACGTCTCGACTTCGGCGGCGCGGCCGGCGAAGGCGCTGTCGACGATGGGATCGAGCGCAAGCCCTGACGCATCGGTGACGATCGCGACCACGTCATCGAGCGTCACTTCGCCCTTGCCGTGGGCGTAGAGCGCGACCTTTCGGATTTCATTGCGTGAGGCTTGACGGTCGCCGCCGAGCAGTGATGTCAGCGCCGCGCGTGCATCGGACGCGATCTTCAAGTTCGAGGCGCGCAATTCGTCGTCAATCAGCTTTGCAAGATCGCGCTCGGTGTCGGCGTAGCAGGCAATCGCAACTGCTGTCTTTGCCTTCTCGCACGCCTTGCGCAGCGGCGCGTCCGGGCGCAGTTCGCCAGCCTCGATCACGATGCGGCAATCCTTGGGCTGCATCTCCGCCAGCGTATCGATGCCGCTCGCAAAACTGCGCGTGCCTGCCCGGATACGAATCGCGCGGCGGCCGCCAAACAGTGGCACCGTCATGGCTTCATCGACCAGGCGCGAAGGCTCGGCGGCGAGTTCGTCGCCGTCCATGCGCACCAGTGAAAACGGATCGTTCGGATCGTCGACGGCGGATGCCATCAGGGCGTCGGCGCGTTCGCGCACCAGGCCGGTATCGGGACCATAGAGCAGGATGATCGGCCGCGACGGATCGGGCCGGGCCAGAAACGCGTCGATTTCTTTCCCGCGAAGCGCGACCACAATCAGTCCGAGGCTGTCAGCCGATCAGGTGCCGGCAATGAAGAACGATGCGAGACGCTGATTGATGTTGTCCGCGATCACCTTGGCGGCGCGGTCTTCCGCGTCACGCAGGGCGCGCGAGCGGGCGAAGCGCTGCGCCTGTCCCGGAATGTCGTAAGACACGCGCGAGAAGGTGGTGCCGGTCAGCACAGTCTTGTCGGTGGCGTTGTCCTTCAACTCGTAGGTCGCATCGATGCCGTAGTTCTCGATGTCGGGCCGGGCGGTGGTCGGATCGACGATGATCGACAGCCGCGTGGTGCTGATGCGCATCAACAGGCGATGGGTCGGCGGACCGCCGGTGGCGCTTCCATACATGCTGAACATCAGGTTGTTGCGAATCTCGACGCCAAGACGTGCTTCGCGCGAACCGTTCGGCAGGTTGAGCGGCGGGACTTCGACGCCCTGAAGTTTTTCGCGGAGTGCAGATCCGCCGGTGGCGCTGCGTTCGCCATACATCGGCTGGAAACACCCGGCCGTCAGGGCCGCAAGGGCGGCCACGGCAACCAGCCGGGCAGCGATGCGCGTATTAAACCACGACATTCACGATCCTCTGCGGAACGACGATGACTTTTCGGGGGGATTTCCCGTCCAAGGCTGATTTTACTGCATCGAGTGTCAAAACGGCAGCCTCAATTTCCCCGTTTGAAGCATTTCGGCCGACCGTGACATCTGCGCGCTTCTTGCCATTAACCTGCACAGGGAGCGTAATTGTGTCGTCGACCAGCAATTTGGCTTCGGTTTCCGGCCAGTTTGCCTCCGAAACCAAACCCTGATGGCCCAGGACCTGCCAGCACTGCTCGGCTAGGTGCGGCATCATGGGCGAGATGAGAACCGCCAGAATGTCGAACGCCTCTCGCGCGGCCGCGGCGACAGCCGGATTTGTCTCCAGCAGTTTTGCCGGACCGTCGACGACGTCCGCCAGCGCCCCGACGAACGTATAGAGCTTGGCGATCGCCGTATTGAAACGCAGCCGCTCGATCGAGGTTGAGATTTCCGCGAGGGTGCGGTGGGCGGCCCGGCGCAGCGCCAGCGCCTCCTCACTGTCGGCGATTGGCGTGCCCGGCTTCGGCAGATGCGGAGCGGCCGCATTCACCAGCCGCCAGACCCGCTGCACGAAACGGCTTGCACCCTGCACGCCTTCCTCGCTCCAGATCACGTCGCGGTCGGGCGGCGAGTCTGACAGCATGAACCAGCGCGCCGTATCCGCGCCATAGGTGCCGATGATGTCGTCGGGATCGACCGTGTTGCGCTTCGACTTCGACATCTTCTCGATGGCGCCGATCTCGACGGCTTCCTTCGTCGTCAGCAAGGTCGCGCGGCGCTTATCGCCGACAGTCTCGATGTTGATTTCGGCCGGGGATGCGAAAGTGCCGTCCTGCTTCTTGTAGGTCTCGTGCACCACCATGCCCTGCGTGAACATGCCGGCGAACGGCTCGTCCATCGCGACATGGCCTGTCGCCTTCATCGCGCGGGTGAAGAAGCGCGAATACAAAAGGTGCAGAATCGCGTGCTCGACGCCGCCGATATACTGATCCACCGGCATCATGCGATTGGCGACGGCAGGCGTGGTCGGCGCGTTTTCGTTCCACGGATCGGTGAAGCGCGCGAAGTACCACGACGAATCGACGAAGGTGTCCATCGTGTCGGTTTCGCGCGTGGCCTTGCCGCCGCATTGCGGGCAGGTGACGTGCTTCCAGGTCGGATGATGGTCGAGCGCGTTGCCGGGCTTGTCGAAGCTCACATCCTCCGGCAGCACAACGGGAAGATCTTGCGCCGGCACCGGCACCACATCGCATGTCGGGCAATGAATGACTGGAATCGGACAGCCCCAGTAGCGCTGGCGCGAAATGCCCCAGTCGCGCAGGCGGAAGTTCACCTGCCGCTCG
>CAZQMD010000428.1:0-3712 GCA_964594185.1 uncultured Afipia sp.
CGATCATTGGAGGTCGATTGGACATGCTGACGCAACACGTCTTCAATCTGATCGCCGACTTTTCGGATCGGATTGAGGGCCGCACGCGGATTCTGGAAGATCATCGAGATTTCGCGACCCCGCAGGTCGCGCATTTCCGGTTCGGACGCGTTTTTGACGTCAATTCCGGAAAACATGATCGAGCCATCCGCAATTTTGCCCGCCCGGTCGAGAATCCGCATCACGGCGTATGATGTCACAGACTTGCCCGAGCCGGACTCTCCCACAATGCCCAGCGTCTCTCCCTTGGCGAGGGAGATATTGATATGCTTCACGGCCTGAACGATGCCACGCCGTGTAGCGAATTCGACGGTCAGATCGGCGACATCGAGCAATGGCTTTGCGGTCATGCTCATGTCCTCCGCTGCGGATCAACGATGTCGCGCAGTCCGTCGCCAAGCAGATTGAAGCAGAAAACCGCGATCATCAGCGCAAGTCCCGGAAAGAAGGCGATCCACCATTCGCCGGAGACCATGAAAGTCGCGCCCTCGGCAACCATGATCCCCCACTCCGGCGTAGGCGGACGCACGCCGAGACCGATGAACGACAGTCCCGCAGCATTCAGGATGGCATAGCCCATGGTCAGAGACATCTGCACGATCATGATCGGCATGATATTCGGCAGTATGTGCCCCAGAAGGATGCGATATTCGCCGTTTCCGGATAGCCGTGCTGCCTGCACGAAGCCAGCGTCACGCCTAACATTCGCCTCCGCACGGGCAACACGCACATAAAGCGGGAAATTCACAATCGCGGTCGCAATGATGATGTTCTGCACAGTGTTGCCGAGTGCTGCGACGATCCCCATCGCCAGCACGAACAGTGGAAACGCCATGATGGTGTCGGCGATGCGCCCGACGATCCGGTCAGTCCAGCCGCCGAAATAACCCGCGGCAATGCCGGCGATGCCTCCCATGAAGAACACCAGTACGACTGAGGCAGCCGCGATAAAGAAATCCAACCGGGTCGCGACAACAACGCGGCTCAGGATGTCGCGGCCAAGCTGGTCGGTTCCGAACCAGTGCGCGACCGATGGCGGTTTCAGGGCCTGCGCGGTGTCGCTGGCCAACGGATCGTAAGGCACAATCCAGGGACCGAACACCGCCGCAAAGATAATGAGGATCAGAAGCCCGAAAGCAAATGCGGTGACGAGATTTTCGCCGAGAATATATCGGGTGTGTTGCAGCGTGGCCCTGAAACCAGAAGCCTGCGGTGCTGATGCCGCGTCGGCGGCCGGTGCGACTGTGCTCATCCTTCCAACCTCACCCGCGGATCGATGACGCCATAGAGAATGTCGATAACCAGATTGAGCATGACGTACATCACTGCCATGGTCAGCACGAAGCCCTGCACCGGCGCGAAGTCAGACGAGATCAATGCTTCGACGGCGTATGAGCCAATGCCGGGCCACGCGAACACCTTCTCGACCAGCACGTTGGCGCCGAGCAGAAACGAGAACACCATGCTTAGGGTCGTGATGACGGGCAACATCGCGTTACGGAACGCGTATGTGACGATGACCTTGGATGGCGACAGGCCGCTGGCGCGCGCAGTACGAACAAAATCTGATGCCAGCACCGCCAGCATCGAAGCGCGCGTCATGCGCGCAATCGGCGCCAGCGAAAATATCGCAAGCGTCAATGCAGGCAGAATGAGCTGACTGAGCGCGGAGCGGAACGTATCAAAATTTCGCGCGATGATGCTATCGATCAGGTAGAAGCCCGTGACGGCCGGCGGCGCGCTTGCGAACACATCGAGCCGCCCGAGCGGCGCCGGCGACCATCCAAGTTTGAAGTAGAAGACATATACAAGCACAAGACCGGTGAAAAAGACCGGCAACGAGACGCCTGCGGTCGTCAGCACACGGCAGAGATGATCGATCCATGATCCGGGCCGCGTTGCCGCCAGAATACCGAGTGGAATTGCAATCGAGATCGCGACCAACAATCCAGTCAGAGTAAGTTCAGCAGACGCAGGGAGCCGATTGCGGATTTCAGTCGCCACCGGCTGACCGGTGGTCAGCGAGCTGCCGAGATTGCCCTTGGACAGATCGACAGTATAGCGCACGAACTGTTCAAAGAGCGGCTTGTCCAGTCCAAGCTGCTTGCGGATCTGTTCGATCGCGTCCTTTGTCGCGGCAGGCCCGGCAAAATAGGCCGCCGGATCGCCCGGCAGCGCCCGCGTCAGGAGGAACGTGACGATCACGACCCCGATCAGGCTCGGGATCGCAAAGGCCAGTCTTTTTCCGATCATGCCAAGCATGACGTTGCCCGCCCGTTACGCTTTCGCCAACGCGCGATAATCAAGACGGCGATGGAACCAGTACTGATAGCCCGTGATATTCTTCTGCATCGCGACGTTGACGTAGGGCTGATACAGCGGGATACGCGGGATATCCGCATAGGCGAGATCGACAAAGCCTTTCACATCCTTGTCGTAGTTCGCCTTGTCACCGATCGCGGCGGCCGTCACGGCGCCATCGATGAACGCGTCCATTTCTTTGGACTGATAGCTCATCGTGTTGAAGACAGAATTCTTGCCGCTGTAGCACCAGATGAAGAAGTATTCCGGATAGTCGAGCCATCCCGAGAAGACATTGGTGTAGAGCGGCAGCACCTTCTTGTTCAGTTCGGTGCGCCAGTTGGCGCCGGGAATCTTGTTGATCGTGACCTTGATGCCGATCTGCGCCAGGCTTTCCTGCACGAGAATACAAAGCGGCTCATTGACACCGGCGAAGCCGAGATCGAACGATATCGTGGTCTCGAATCCGTTTGGATAACCTGCTTCCGCGAGCAGCGCCTTGGCTTTCGCCATGTCCGTGTTGTACTTGTGGGGCTGCGGCCAGGCGACCTCGGTCGGGCCACTTCCACCGAACATCGGCTTCGCGAGGCCGAACAGCACTGCATCCATGATCTTCTGATACGGGAGCGCATAAGCGACCGCTTCCCGAACCTTGGGATTGTCGAACGGCGGATTCTTGACATTCATGCCGATGTACTGAACGCCGTTCGAATACGGCGTAGACACGATGTTGAGTTTGCCGGAATCCTTCAGCTCAACGAAATCCTTGTTCGGCAAATCATACGAGATGTCCGCGTCACCGCGCTCCAGCAGCGCGCGGCGGTTTCCGGACTGCGGCACCATGCGCCAGATCACGCGCTTGATCTTGGGAAGCGGCCCACCGGTCCAGTTCTCATTGCGCTCCATCACCACTTCGGTGCCAGCCGTCCAGCTCTTGACCTGATACGCGCCGGATCCTGCGGTGTTCTGCTTGGTATATTCGAGACCCCAAGGGTCTTTTTCGGTGGCGCTTTTCTTCACAAGTTCGGAATTCACGATACAGGGCACAATCACCGCAAGATCAGGGATTGTCAGCCGGTCCTTCTTTGCAAAATCGACGCGCACCGTATTGTCATCAACAATGACGAATTGTTCAGGCTTCGTCAGGGAGCCCGCGGCCATCTGGAATGTCGGAAAACCGCCAACGCTGACAGCACGATCGAGCGACCACTTCACGTCTTTTGACGTCACCGGCGCGCCGTCGTGAAACTTCGCGTTCTTCTTCAACTTGAACGTCACCGACATGTCGCCGACGTTCATGTCTTCCGCGAGTTCAGGCTTGAACTTGTCGCGGTCGTAATACGGCACGCCGTTGGCGCCCCTCTTCATTTCG
>CAZQMD010000429.1:0-1333 GCA_964594185.1 uncultured Afipia sp.
GGAAATTGGCAACGGTGCGGAGATACGCCACGGCGCACTCCGCCGATCCCCTGACACGCTGCCCCTCGTTGAACGCACCCATCTGTCCCTTGCTTGCTTCCGGCATCATCGACGCCGTGAAAAGCTGCCGGAAGGTCGGCGCGTTCGAGCCCCAGCCGAGCTTCATCAGCGTTCGCATGGCGTCGAACTGTTCGCGCGCCTCGGGCGACAGGTTCGGACTCTTGTAGGCGCCGACCGGAAAGCCGCCATACAGGATCAGGTGCGAGACCCGTTCCGGATGCCGGGCCGCGAAGGCCACCGCCACCGCGCATCCCTGCGACAGGGCGAGAATGGGAAACCGCTCGAGCCCCGCCGCGTCGGCGACGCTTTCCATGTCGCTGACCCAGGCATCCAGCGAGATGTTGCCGACATCCCAGTCCGACAGCCCGTTGCCGCGCGCGTCGTAGCGCACCAGCGAGAAGCTCGAGGCGAGCTCAAGCAACAGGCCGCGAAAGATCGGCAGCTCCCAGTCATATTCGAGATGGCCGAGCCAGTGCGCCGTGCGCAGCAGAGGCGGGCCGTCGCCGACCTGAGCGAAGGCCAGCCGGACGCCGTCGGCTGCTTTGCAGTAACGGATCTCCTGCTGAAGGTTGGCGCGGGTCAGGATGTGCGCCGATTTCGACGTCGCGCCATCGAGGTCGATCGCGAAGACCTCGATCGGCCGCGCGATGTTCTTCAGGTTCTGACGGCCCATTTCGCGGAATTGAAGCTTCAGCTTGCCCTCGATCTGGTCGAGCACCTGCCGCGAGATGCAGATGCCGCCGCGCGGGGCGATGCTTTCCAGCCCGGCCGCGACATTGACGCCGTCGCCGAAGATTTCGCTGCCGTCCTCGATGACATCGCCGACATTGATGCCGATGCGGAATTCGAGCCGGCTTTCGGCGGGCACATTGGCGTTGCGGGTGATCATGGTGCGCTGGATTTCGACCGCGCAGCGCACGGCCTCGACCGCGCTGGCGAACTCAGCCAGCAATCCATCGCCTGCGGTGTTGATGATGCGGCCGCGATGTTTCCTGATCCGCCGGTCGATCAGGTCGTGGCGGTGCGCCTTCAGTTGTGCGTGGGTGCCTTCCTCGTCCGCGCCCATCAGCCGGCTATAGCCGGCGACGTCAGCGGCAAGAATGGCTGTCAGGCGGCGATCGACGTGCTTTCTGGTCACGCGGCACCTCGCATCCGAGGCGGGCAGTGTAGCGCGTATTCCTGAACAGGGTAGGGGATATGGGTCCCCGCTTTCGCGGGGACGACCGGTTGAGGACCCTTAAACTTCCCGGCGGCTCAGGAACGCGAGGCGCTC
>CAZQMD010000429.1:1343-3695 GCA_964594185.1 uncultured Afipia sp.
GTTACAGGCCGGGGCGGCTGCCCTCGCGGCGGGCGAGGAACGCGAGGCGCTCGAACAGGTGCACGTCCTGCTCGTTCTTGAGCAGCGCGCCGTGCAGCGGCGGGATCAGCTTGCGCGGATCGCGTTCGCGAAGCTGTTCGACGGTCATTTCCTCGTTCAACAAAAGCTTGAGCCAGTCGAGCAGTTCCGAGGTCGATGGCTTCTTCTTCAGGCCCGGCACATCGCGCACCTCGAAGAAGATCTTCATCGCTTCCTGCACCAGACGCTTCTTGATGTCGGGGAAGTGCACTTCCACGATCGCGCTCATGGTGTCGATGTCGGGGAACTTGATGTAGTGGAAGAAGCAGCGGCGCAGGAACGCATCCGGCAGTTCCTTCTCGTTGTTCGAGGTGATCATGATGATCGGGCGCTGCTTCGCCTTGATGGTCTCGCCGGTCTCGTAGACATGGAATTCCATGCGGTCGAGTTCGAGCAACAGGTCGTTCGGGAATTCGATGTCGGCCTTGTCGATTTCGTCGATCAGGAGGACAGGGCGCTTCTCGCTGGTGAAGGCATCCCACAGCTTGCCGCGCTTGATGTAGTTGGAAATGTCGGAGACGCGCGGATCGCCGAGCTGGCTGTCGCGCAGACGCGAGACCGCGTCGTATTCGTAAAGGCCCTGCTGCGCCTTGGTGGTGGACTTGATGTGCCAGGTCAGCAGCGGCGCATCGAGCGCCTTGGCGACTTCTTCCGCCAGCACGGTCTTGCCGGTGCCGGGTTCGCCCTTCACGAGCAATGGACGTTCGAGCACGATCGCGGCGTTGACCGCGACCTTGAGATCATCGGTGGCGACGTAATTCTTGGTACCGGTAAATTTCATCGAAGTTCTGCCTTGTGTCTTTTTTCTAAAGTGAATGCCGCCGCCGTTGTGTCAAACAACAAACGACCGCCTTGTGAGGCGGTCGTTGTGAGATGGGTTAAACCGTCACGCGCGGCGGATCAATGAGAGGATGACCAGCACGATCACGCCGCCGATGGCGGAGTTGATGATCGCGGCGACGATGCCGGTGCCGAGGCGAATGCCGAGTTGCGGCAGCAGCCAGCCGGCGACGACCGCGCCGACGATGCCGATGACGATGTTGCCGAGCAGGCCGAAGCCGCCGCCCTTGACGATAAGACCCGCAAGCCAGCCGGCGATCGCACCGACGATCAGCCAAACGATAACGGAATCAATGCCCATGAATGCAACCCCTTGTTTAAAACGCCACGACTCCCGCCTCGGGCCATCGCGCGTCCCCGGTCAACGCCACGAACTGTCTCCGGCTGGAGCAGTCCGGGGGGCGTCAAACAACAGTTTAATTGAAATGGCACACGGCGCTAGCTGGTGCCAGTGCTGTTTTTGAACGCAATCCTGCCTTGCGAGGTGGTTTTCCGGTGGGCTGCAGGCAGACGAGTGCCCCATAACCTTGTAGTTTCACCGCTCTCATCCGGCAGCGGGCAATGGCCCGCACTTGACGGACGCGGCTGCGGAGGCGATCTAAACCCCATGTTCCTGCAATTTTTTACATCGCTGCGCGACGCGCAGGTTCCGGTCACGCTGCGCGAATATCTGACGCTGATGGAGGCGCTCGACGCCAACCTCGCGGATCAGAGCGTGGAGCATTTCTATTATCTGTCGCGCGCCTCGCTGGTGAAGGACGAGCGCAACCTCGACAAGTTCGACCGCGTGTTCGGCACGGTGTTCAAGGGCCTCGAAAGCCTGCTCGACGCCATGGAGAAGGCGGAGATTCCCGCCGAATGGCTGCGCAAGGCGGCGGAGAAATATCTCACCGAGGAAGAGAAGAAGCAGATCGAGGCCATGGGCTGGGACAAGCTCATGGAGACGCTGAAGAAGCGTCTTGAAGAACAGAAGAAGCGCCACGAGGGCGGCAGCAAGTGGATCGGCACCGGCGGCACGTCGCCCTTTGGTGCCGACGGCTACAATCCTGAAGGCATCCGCATCGGCCAGGAGAAGAACCGCAACTTCCGCGCGGTGAAGGTCTGGGACAAGCGCGAATTCAAGGATCTCGACGGCAATGTCGAACTCGGCATCCGCAACATCAAGGTCGCGCTGCGCCGCCTGCGCAAGTTCGCGCGCACCGGTGCGCCTGACGAACTCGATCTCGACACCACCATCAAGGAAACCGCCAGCCACGGCTATCTCGATGTGCACATGCGCCCCGAGCGGCGCAATGCGGTGAAGGTTCTGATCTTCTTCGACATCGGCGGCTCGATGGACGGTCACATCAAGCAGGTCGAGGAGCTGTTCTCCGCGGCGAAGACCGAGTTCAAGCACATGGAGTATTTCTACTTCCACAACTGCCTCTATGAAGG
>CAZQMD010000430.1:0-3681 GCA_964594185.1 uncultured Afipia sp.
TGAAGCAGCTCGGCTTCACAGTGCTGTTCGCCGAAAACCAGACCCGCAAGGCGTCCAGCGAAACCATGCTGGCGTTCGACAAGGCGGTCGAGCCGGGCGATACCGCGTTCTTTTTCTTCGCGGGTCACGGGTTTGAGATCAATGGCCAGAACTATCTGCTGCCGACCGACATCGCCGCCGTGACGCAGGGGCAGGAAGAACTGATCCGCGACGGCGCATTCGCCGCCGAGCGTGTGATCTCGCGCCTTCAGGCACGCGGTGCGCGGACTTCGATTTTCGTGTTCGATGCCTGCCGCAACAATCCGTTTGAAGCGACCGGAACACGCGCGCTCGGCGGCAGCGGCGGGCTTGCGCCGATCTCGCCGCCGGAAGGTGTGTTCGTGATTTTCTCCGCAGGCGCCAAGCAGACCGCGCTGGATCGGCTGAATGACAACGATCCCAATCCCAATTCTGTTTTCACCCGCAGCTTTGTGCGCGAACTGGCGCAGCCGGGACTCAACCTCGTGCAGATCGCTAAGCGGACGCAATCCGACGTGCGCCAGATGACGGCAGCGGCGAGCCGGATGCAGACACCCGCTTACTACGATCAGATTGTCGGGGACTTCATACTGAAGCCTGCGAAGGACGGCGAGCGCGCCATTGCAGTTGAACCGCAGGTGCAGGTGGCGGCGCTGCCTGTCCAGCCGACACCGCCCATCGTGATCGATAATGGCAACGCGCCGATCGCGAGTTTCATGCGTCACAACGGCGGATGGTCGATCGCATTCTCCATTGCTGATCCGACACTGGCGATTTCATGGCGCTTGGGCGAGAGCGGCGAATTCAAGGAAACCGGATTCACCGACGCGCTCGATCCCCGCACGCGCCGGCGCATGCCGAATACATCTATCGAATTGCCAAGCGATGCACCGGCGGCAACCATTCAGGTCCGCTATGTCGATCCCACAGGACAGATGCAGGGACCTTTCCCGATCAAGTTCGATCCCGAGGCAGCACTGATCGCGAGCCATCGCAAGCTGCTGGATATGACCTCTAATAGCTGGCTTGCATTCGGCGGATACAGCGGGCCACTGGTCTATTACTCGCAGATATTGTCGTTTCGCTGCGCGGTTCGGGAAATGCGCATCGGCATCGACACCACCATTCCCAATCAGGTGGTGAAAATCCCGCCCTGCAATCCGAAGGACCCGTCAGCCATTCCGGAAAACGCCGCGTCTTATATGAAAATTCCGGCATCGACCCGTTCTGTGTCGGTCGAGTTGACCTATCAGGACGGCAGCCTGTCGGAGATCAAGAACTTCCGTCGATAGGAAGCGGCCTCAGCTTTGCACGGAATAGCCGCCATCCACCGGGATCGCAGTCCCGGTCACGAAATCGGATGCTGATGACGCGAGAAACACGGCCGTACCGGCGAGATCGTCGATATTGCCCCACCGCTTTGCAGGCGTTCGGTTCAGGACATTCTCGTTGAGTCCCGGCACCTGGTCGCGCGCTGTTTTCGTGAGCGCCGTGTCGATCCATCCAGGCAGGATGGCGTTGGCCTGAATGTTGTCCGCGGCCCATGACAGCGCGATCGATTTGGTGAACTGTACGATGCCGCCTTTGCTCGCGGCATAGGCAGGTGCGAAACTCGCGCCGAAAATCGACATCATCGATCCGATATTGATGATCTTGCCGCCACCGGCGTCTTTCATCGCCGGATAGACAGCCTTCGAGCAGATGAAGGCGCTGGTGAGATTGGTGCTGATCACCGTATTCCAATCCTCCAGACTGATGACATGTGCGGGTTGGCGCACGCTCATGCCTGCGTTGTTGATCAGAATGTCGATCCGCCCAAATTGCCCGAGTGTGGTTTCAACCATGGCCGCGACCGAAGCCTTGTCCGTCACATCGACTGACACAGCTAGCGCTCTGGCGCCGAGCGCTTCGATGTCGTGCGCGGCCTCTTCGGACTTTGCTTTGTTGCGTCCGGCAATGACGATACCTGCGCCAGCACGGGCAAGCCCGCGCGCCATGCCGAGGCCGATGCCGCCATTGCCGCCGGTGACAATGGCGATTTTACCGGTGAGGTCGAAAGAGGATGCTGTCATGTTGTCTCCGCTGCGGTCTTTGCCGCCTGCGGAGATCAAATCATATCGAATGCGTATCGCCTAGCAGGCGCGTATGTCACGCCTGAATGCCAGCTACACGTCCAGCAGATCCTCATTGGCGAATTCTGCCTTGTCGGAAATGAAGGCAAAGCGCGCTTCAGCCTTGGTGCCCATCAGACGCTCGACCGAATCCGCCGTACCTTCGCGATCGTCCGGCAGCAGCACGACGCGCAGCATGGTGCGCTTGGCCGGGTCCATCGTGGTTTCCTTCAATTGCGCCGGCATCATTTCGCCGAGACCTTTGAAGCGGCCGATCTCGACCTTGGCGTTGGCGTGGAATTCCTTCTTGAGCAACTCGTCCCGATGCTTCTCATCGCGGGCATAGAAGGTCTTCGAGCCATGGGTGAGCCGATAGAGCGGCGGCACCGCGAGATAGAGGTGGCCTTCATCGATCAGGCGCGGCATTTGCCGGTAGAAGAACGTAATCAGCAGTGAGGCGATGTGTGCGCCGTCGACGTCCGCGTCCGTCATGATGATGATGCGGGAGTAGCGCAGATCCTCTTCGCGATACTGCGGTCCAATTCCGGCCCCGATGGCCTGAATGAGATCGGCGAGCTGCGCATTGGCCGTGAGCTTGTCCTTGGTTGCCGACGCGACGTTGAGGATCTTGCCGCGCAGCGGCAGGATTGCCTGGGTCTTGCGGTCGCGCGCCTGCTTGGCGCTGCCACCTGCGGAGTCGCCTTCGACGATGAAAAGCTCTGAACCTTCAGTAGCGCTGTTGGTGCAATCCGCGAGCTTCCCCGGCAGACGCAGCTTCTTCACCGCGGTCTTGCGCGAAGTTTCCTTTTCGGCCCGGCGGCGCAGCCGCTCGTCGGCGCGCTCCACCACGAATTCGAGCAGCTTGTTGGCCTGCACCGGATTTCCCGTCAGCCAGTGATCGAACGGGTCCTTGATCGCCTGTTCGACAATTTTCTGCGCTTCGGCGGTCGCGAGGCGATCCTTGGTCTGGCCCTGAAATTCCGGTTCGCGTACGAATACGGAGAGCATCGCGGCTGCGCCTACCATCACGTCTTCCGACGTAATCGAGGATGCCTTCTTTCCCTGTCCGATGCGCTCAGCGTAGTCCTTCAAGCCGCGCAGCAGCGCGCTCCGGAAGCCCGCTTCATGCGTGCCGCCATCCGGCGTCGGGACTGTGTTGGTGTAGGACGACAGGAAGCCGTCGGCGTCGGCGGTCCATGCCACCGCCCATTCGCATGCGCCGTGTGCGCCATTGCGGCCGGACTTGCCAGAGAAAATATCCGGATGCACGAGCGTGTCGGCATGGATCGCCGCCGCAAGATAATCCTTCAAACCGCCGGGGAAGTGGAAGGTCGCATCGGGTGGGACTTCTTCGACGCCCTTGAGCAATTCGGGATCGCAGCGCCAGCGGATTTCAACGCCGCCGAACAGGTAAGCCTTCGAGCGCGCCATCTTGAACAGGCGCTGCGGCTTGAAGTGTGCCTTCGCGCCGAAAATCTCGGTGTCTGGCTTGAAGCGGATGCTGGTGCCGCGGCGATTGTTGATCTTGCCGAGTTCTTCGAGCTTGCCCTTC
>CAZQMD010000431.1:0-3680 GCA_964594185.1 uncultured Afipia sp.
TTTACCTTGCGGCTGTCGGATTATGCGGCGCTTGGCGGCCACATGGATCATGTGCGGCCATTGGCGTCATTGAACGGCAATACGGAAATCCGCCAACTGCCCCGGCAACAGTCAGAGCCGAGGTCGCGCCCATGAGATCGCAGCCATGACACGGCTCCCACAGATCGGATGGTTGGCGGACGGCAGGCGGCTTCATCTGCAGGATGGCCCGATCGATTTGATCGTGGAAGCCCATGGGGCTCCGGCCATGGTTCGTGTGGCTTATGAAGCCGCAATCCGGCGTTTTACGGGACTTCTGGATGAACTTTGCAGTGAGCTGCCGGAATTGCGTAAGGCTGCCCGACCGGAATCCTGCGATTTGAACGGTGCCGTCGCTCGCCGGATGTACGATGCGGTTGTACCATTTGCTGCGGATTGTTTTATCACGCCGATGGCTGCGGTGGCCGGAGCTGTGGCGGAAGAGATTTTGGGCGCAATGGTAGGGGCTGCTGATCTCGATCGCGCCTATGTCAACAATGGCGGGGACATCGCGCTGCATCTTGGCGAGGGCCAGTGTTTTAAGGTCGGTCTTGTGGATCGCCCCGATGTGCCAAGCCTGATCGGGAAAACAGTTATCGCGACGAGCTATGCGACAAGGGGGGTTGCCACCAGCGGCTGGCGTGGCCGCAGTTTTTCGCTCGGCATTGCCGATGCGGTCACGGTTTTGGCGCGAACAGCAGCGCAGGCGGATGCGGCTGCGACCGTCATCGCCAACGCAGTCAATCTGCCGGGACATCCGGCTGTTGTGCGTTGTCCGGCTAATGAGTTGCAGCCTGATAGCGATCTCGGGGAGCGTCTTGTCACACGTGAGGTCGGTCAATTGCCGTTCGCTGATATTGAAACCGCGCTTGAAGCCGGCGCAGCTTGTGCGCGACATCTGTTCGCTGCAGGTTTGATCAACGGTGCAGCGCTTCATCTGCAAGGCGAAACACGGATCGTTTCTTTGAAGAAGATCGACCAGAAGCCGGATCTATCTGCACAAGACCTCATCCAAACCGAAAGTCTGATGCATGCCTGAAATCGTGATCCGCAAGCGAGCAACGGTGATCGAGGAGATTTTCCACGAAGGCGGAAAGCCTGCAGCGCAGCCGTTGCGCCGTGGTGCGATTCTCTGCGTGATCCGTAACCCGTTTGCGGGACGTTATGTTGAAGACATTGCGGGATTCATGGATGATCTGACACCGCTTGGTGTGTCGATGGCCGGTTCTTTGCTGAAGGCACTCGGCGGTGATCCCGCTGCCATCCAGGGTTATGGCAAGGGCGCGATCATTGGCTCGGGCGGCGAACTCGAGCACGGAGCGCTCTGGCATGTGCCCGGCGGATACGCGATGCGGGAAATTCTTGGCGAAGCGAAAGCCATTGTGCCGTCCGCCAAGAAGGTCGGTGGTCCGGGGACGCGGCTGGACGTCCCGGTCACTCACGTCAATGCATCCTATGTGCGTTCCCACTTCGACGCCATGGAAGTTGGCATTCCGGACGCGCCGCGCGCCGATGAATTGCTGCTGGCGCTTGTCATGACCACGGGCTCGCGGATTCACGCGCGCGTTGGCGGTCTGAAGGCCACCGAGATCAAGGGAGAGGATGGGCTGCGATGAGTGCCGTCATTCGCAAGATCGTCACGGTGGTTGAGGAGACTCTGATGGAAGGTGGGCGTGATGTTTCGCCGCCGACCCGGCGCGCGGCCGCGATTGCCGTCATCGAAAATCCGTTTGCGGGAAAGTTCGTCGACAATCTCGAACCCTTGATTGCGATTGGTGAGGAACTGGGCGAGTTGCTCGCAACAAAGGCGGTTGCAGCGTTGGGTATCGAAGGCAGCAAGGCGCAAAGCTACGGCAAGGCCGCCGCTGTTGGCGAGAATGGTGAACTGGAGCACGCGGCAGCAATCTTGCATCCCAAGATGGGTGCGCCGGTGCGGAAGGTGCTCGGCAAGGGCGCTGCGCTGATCCCGTCTTCCAAAAAGCGTGGAGGATTGGGAGCGGTGCTTGATATTCCGCTCGGGCACAAGGACGCGGCATTCGTGCGCAGTCACTTCGACGGAATGGAAGTGCAGATCAACGACGCGCCGCGCGCCAATGAAATCATGGTCGCGGTCGCGGTGACCGATAGCGGGCGTCCGCTGCCGCGTGTCGGCGGCCTGACGCTTGATGAGATCAAGGGCGAGGACGGATTGCGCTAGCGGTCTGTTTGCGTTTGATGCGAAAGAAAAGCCGAACCGTTCCACCGGGATAAGGAATGGACGGGAAGTGAACGAGGGCGTGGGTCCTCGCTAACAATGGAGGTTGGGATGCAACGAAGCAAACGTCTTTTCGGGAGTCTGTCCGGGCTTGCGCTCGCCGCAGGTCTGGGTCTGGCCGGTTCAGCTCTCGCGACGAGCGCCATGGCGCAAAGCGGTGAAATCAAGATCGGCGAAATCAACAGCTACTCGCTGCTGCCTGCCTTCACCGAACCCTATCGCAAGGGCTGGCAACTCGCAGTTGAAGAGGTCAATGCCGCAGGTGGCATCAATGGAAAAAAGCTCGTTGTTGTGTCCAAGGACGACAGCGGCAAACCTGCCGACGCGCAGACGGCTGCCAACGAACTGATCTCGAACGAAAACGTGGTGATGCTCACCGGGACGTTCCTGTCGAACATCGGTCTCGCAGTCAGCGATTTTGCAAAGCAGAAGAAAGTATTCTTCCTTGCTGCTGAACCCCTGACTGACGCGATCACCTGGTCGAAGGGCAACCGGTACACCTTCCGTCTGCGCCCTTCGAATTACATGCAGGCCGCGATGCTCGTGGAGGAAGCGGCGAAGCTGCCTGCCAAGCGTTGGGCGACCATTGCGCCGAATTACGAGTACGGTCAGTCGGCGGTTGCGGTGTTCAAGAAGCTATTGTCGGAGAAGCGGCCTGACATCCAGTGGGTCGATGAGCAGTGGCCGCCGCAGGGCAAGATCGATGCGGGTCCGATTGTGCAGGCGCTGGCAAATTCCAATCCGGAAGCCATTCTCAATGTGACCTTCGGCGCAGACCTTGTGAAGTTCGTGCGTGAAGGCAATACGCGCGGCCTGTTCAAGGATCGTGCGGTGGTGAGCTTCCTCACCGGCGAGCCGGAATATCTCGACCCGCTCAAGGAAGAAACGCCGTCGGGTTGGATCGTCACCGGCTATCCCTGGTACAGCATCAAGACGCCGGAACATGATGCATTCCTGAAAGCCTATCAGGGCAAGTTCAATGACTATCCAAGGCTTGGTTCGATCGTCGGCTATCAGACGATCAAGGCTGCCGCCGAAATTCTCAAGAAGGCCAATTCGACCGATCCGGAGAAGATGATCGCTGCTGCGGAGGGGCTGTCGATGCCGTCTCCGTTCGGTCAGATCACCTTCCGCAAGATCGATCATCAATCCACTCTCGGCGCCTATGTCGGCAAGACGGCCCTCAAGGACGGCAAGGGCGTGATGGTCGATGCGTCGTATCGCAAGGGTGAAGATTTCCTGCCAAGCGATGCGGAAGTCGAAAAGATGCGTCCGAAGGATTGATGTGAGCGACCGCGGGCGCATGCTGCGCCCGCTGCATCTTCGAGCTTTTCCAACCCTGGATCGTCCATGAGCTTTTACTTTGTCCAGTTCCTGACCGGTCTTGCGAGTGCAGCGTCGCTGTTTC
>CAZQMD010000432.1:0-3652 GCA_964594185.1 uncultured Afipia sp.
CAGCAGGCTCGGCGTCGTCGTGCTGAGCTTCCGGATCGAAGAACTCGCCGCCAGTGGCGATGGCCTCAGCCGCTGCGTCACGATCTTCCTGACGCGAGTTGACGTCTTCACCGCGGTTGATGCGCTCGGCTTCTGCCTCGGAGCGCGCGACCGTCGTCGAGACATGCACTTCGACTTCAGGATGCACGGCGATGGTGATCTTGTGCTGGCCGATGGTCTTGATCGGCGCGTCGAGCAGAACCTGCTGGCGGTTGAGCGAAACGCCATCGGCTTCGAGAGCAGCCATGATGTCGCGCACCGACACCGAACCGTAAAGCTGGCCGGTTTCCGACGCCTGACGGATGATGACGACGTTGCGGCCGTCGATCTTCTCGGCGACCTTGGTGGCTTCGCCCTTCGCCTGAATGTTCTTGGCTTCGAGGTCGGCCTTCATGCCGTCGTACTTCTCGCGGTTTTCCTTGGTCGCGCGCAGCGCCTTGTTGCGCTTGAGCAGGAAGTTACGGGCGAAGCCGTCCTTCACTTTGACCACATCGCCCATCTGGCCGAGCTTGGCCACGCGTTCCAGCAGAATGACTTCCATTTGAGTTCTCCGTTGATGTCTGAGTTGAAAGTGTTTGGTTCAAGTTGAAGATCAGGAAGTCGGCAGGGGCGGTGGCCCGCGCCGGTTCCAGTAGGCTTGTCGAATTCCAAGAACGGCATCGGCGAGGCCGAGGCCGATCATTCCAATCACCGGCCACCCGATGAACAGCGTGCCGGCATAGGCTGCACCAAGGACGAAGGCGCGGCCTGAAAACGTTTGCGTCACCGTATGCAGCACGGCAAAGCCGGTTGCCGCATACGCCATCAGCAGCGCCGAACTGACGATCTGCGCCACCATTGCAAGCAGCCCGCCTGTAAAGCAGAGCGCGATGGCGATCACCAGCGCACCCAGCACCAGCCGCGGCAGTGTGGTGGTGCGAAGGTCCGGCCATGGACGGTTGAGGCGGCCGGATGTCGTGGTGATCTTGGCTGCGAGCCACAGGTTGAGCGTCAGCGTCATCATCGCGATGATGGTCGCGACACCCGGCGCGATCGCCACCAGCGCATCGACCACACGTTCGCTCTCACCGGTCGGCAACGCTCCGCGTCCGCCGGCGATGCGAAGCAGGCCACGGCGCAGTGCCGCATTCACGGTTTCCGCGTCGGAGCCGAGAGTCAGCAGCGCGCTGATCGTGGTGAGGGTCGCGAACGCCGCGATCCAGACCAGGATACGTCCGGTCGGATACCAGTCGAGCGCAGGGGCAAGGTTTGCAAGCTGCGGATCGTTCGAGACCGGACGTGCCAGAAGCGTGAGGTATCCAAGCCACCAGGCAGGCAGCGCGATGGTTAGCGCGAACGCCGCCATATAGGGGATGCCGAAAATGGCGCCGAGGCTGACTGCGGCAACAACCCCGCCGATCAAGGCGGTAGCGGATCCCCAGCCCAGCGCCGCTACCATCAAAGGCAGGGGCGCGAGGTAAAACAGCACGATCGAGATCAACGCGCCGGACACGATCGACGCGAACATCAAGGCCGACGCGAGGCCGGCTGCCAGTGCTATGAGGATGCCCGTCATCATCAGCTGTCCTGCTCCTTTCGAGCAGTTAGAGGTTCCTTGAACCCCAACCATCCACCGTGGGACGACCCCGCAGTGTTATGAAAATCAAATCGAGAAAAACGCGAGCGCGCGGATGTCGCGCGCTCGCAATGTCGTTTAGCGGATCACGTAAGGCAGAAGGCCGAGGAACCGCGAGCGCTTGATGGCGCGGGCCAGTTCACGCTGCTTCTTTGCCGACACGGCGGTGATGCGGCTCGGCACGATCTTGCCGCGCTCGGACACGTAACGCATCAGCAGCTTCGAATCCTTGTAGTCGATCTTCGGCGCATTCGGACCCGTGAACGGGCAGGTCTTGCGGCGACGGAAAAACGGACGGCGTGCACCTGCTTCAGCCATGGTTCTTACTCCTCAACTGCTGCGGTTGCATCTTCGTCGCGCGGCCGGCGCGGACCACGGTCGCCACGGAAGCCACCGCCTTCACGGTCGCCACCGCGGAAGCCACCGCCTTCGCGGTCGCCACGGAAGCCGCCGCCACCGCGCTCGTCGCGGTCACGCTCGGCCTTGCGCATCATTGCGGAGGGACCTTCCTCCAGCTCTTCGACGCGGACGGTGAGATAACGGATGATGTCTTCGTTGATGCGCTCCTGCCGCTCGATCTCGGAGACCACCGCTGCGGGGCCATCGATGTTGAGCAGCATGAAGTGCGCCTTGCGGTTCTTGTTCATGCGGTAGGTGAGGGAGCGCACGCCCCAGTTCTCGGTCTTGGTGACCTTGCCGCCGAGACCTTCGATCACGCCAGTGATCTGCGTGGTGAAGTCTTCGACCTGCTGGGCGCTCGCATCCTGACGCGCGAGAAAAACATGCTCGTAAAGAGGCATGGGAGTCCTTTCCTATGTTAGCGCGGGTCCTGGCGGCAAGCCCTTCGAGACCTTCGGAAAGGACTCGATATTGCTCAGAAGGCGGAAGCACGGGACGACGGACCGACTGGCCCTGCCACATCAAAATCGATTCATTTTCAGAAAGGAGTTTGCTGAGACCGTCCGTTCAGCTCCCGGCCGGGATCCACGGATGGCGCGGTTATAAGGATTCCGGGGGTGTTTGCAAGGCAAAACAGGGCCGGTTTTGGCTCAAAACCAGCGCTTTGGCAGGAATTAGCGCGGTTCCGGCACCGGATGTGGTCTCGCCATTCCGGTGGTTCCCGGCGGGGGCTTATCGGCTGCGGTCACCACTGTCGGGGTCCGGTCGAAGGTCGTGACCAAGGCGGCTCCAAACACCGCAATCAGCACGGCGGCGAAAATCAGCACAGGCGCGAAAGCCAGCGTTTGTGGTTTGCGAGGGTCCTTCTCCATGAGGCTCACTCCACTCCATGCCCCGGAAACAAACGCACGGGGCATGCGTCAGGTTCCGGCGCTGGGCCAATGGACCGCAGTTCAGTGGCCTGCGGTTCGCTGGCCGACCGCTGCGCCTGCGGCCCACCGCGCCGCAACTTGACACCCGCCGCCCCGGCGGTGTCTTACGGCCAGATCATTTGCGGGGATTTTCATGACAGCAGCATTCACGTTTCCGGGGCAGGGGTCGCAGGCAGTCGGCATGGGCAAGGCCCTCGCCGATGCATTTCCGGCGGCAAAGGCCGTGTTCGATGAAGTGGACGCGGCGCTCGGCGAAAAACTGACAGCGACGATTTGGGAAGGCCCTGCGGAAACCCTGCAGCTCACCCAGAACGCCCAGCCGGCGCTGATGGCCGTGTCGCTGGCAACGCTGCGCGTGCTGGAAACCGAAGCGGGAGTCGACATCGGACGCGATGCGGCCTTCGTGGCGGGTCATTCGCTCGGCGAATATTCGGCGCTGGCGGCGGCCGGCGCGTTCTCGATCAGCGATACAGCAAAGCTGCTGCGCACACGCGGCCTCGCCATGCAGAAGGCCGTGCCGGTTGGCGTCGGCGCGATGGCTGCGCTGCTCGGCCTCGACTATGACGCGGCTGTAGCGGTGGCTGAAGAAGCCGCGCAGGGTCAGGTCTGTCAGGCCGCCAACGACAACGGCGGCGGACAGGTCGTCGTCTCGGGTGACAAAGCCGCC
>CAZQMD010000433.1:0-3648 GCA_964594185.1 uncultured Afipia sp.
CTAGGATGGAGTCCCATCAAGCTGTTGAGCAGTGTGCTCTTTCCTGCACCATTGGGACCAATAACGGTTACCACCCCACCTTTTTCAATGGTGAGACTGACATTGCGTATTGCTGAAATCTTGCCGTAGCCGCTCGAGAGATTATCGACTTCAAAAAGAGCGCTCATCGATAGCTCCCGCCCAGATAGGCTTCCAGGACTTTCGGATCCTTTCTGATCTGCTGAGGTCGCCCCTCGGCAAGTTTCTGACCGAAGTTCAGGACGACGATATCGTCCGCAATACCCATCACGAAGCGCATGTCGTGCTCGACAAGGATGATACTCATCCCGCCTTCACGCAGCTCGCCGAGCAACACCGCGAGTTCATTCTTTTCATGATGTCGCAAACCGGCAGCCGGCTCATCGAGCAGAAGAATGTCTGGGGCAGCACATAACGCCCGCGCAATTTCCACAAGCCGCTGCTGGCCGAGCGCCAGATTTCCCGCCTGTTCGTCCATTAAGGCAGCAAGCCCAACCCGAGAGAGTTGCTTCTTTGCTTCAAGACGAAGTGAATCCTCGACGCCACCGTTCAAGCCCAGAGCCGCTTCAAACGGACCGCGGCTGGATCGAGCGTGAGCGCCGAACATGACGTTCTCCAGCACAGATCGATCCGCCATCAAGCGCACGTGCTGATAGCTACGAGAGATACCCCGGTTGATTAGTTCATATGGCGGAAGTTGATCCACGCGCTCACCGCGCATCCACACCTCGCCGCTGTCCGGGACGAGACAGCCGGTCAACAAATTGAAGAGGGTGCTTTTGCCGGCGCCATTCGGACCAATCACGGCAACAATCTTGGCCTCGCCGACCTCGAATGATACTCCGCCGACGGCAACAAGACCGCCAAACGATTTGCGGATGTTCCGCACAGACAGCAACATCCCGCCGGAAGCCGACCTCTCTGGCTGCGCAAGCACGGCCGCCTGTGCATCTGTCGAGCGCGATGATGTCGGCAGGAGATCCAGCAGCACGCCAAAGCCCTTGTCCCGGTTCATCTGAAGCAGCAAGATGATTAGCGCCCCAAAGGCGATAATCTCGAAATTGCCGCTGCGGCCGAGCACCGCAGGGAGCACGTCCTGCAGCACTTCCCGGAGAACCGTGATGACCGCGCTGCCGAGAATTGCGCCCCATACGTAACCCGCGCCGCCGACCACTGCCATAAACAGGTATTCAATGCTCATGGTGATACCGAACGGGCTCGGATTCACGGAGCGCAACAAATGCGCATACAGCCATCCGGAAATCGACGCCAGGAGCGCAGCATAAACAAAGACCGCAAGCTTAACCCGGGCGCCGTTGACCCCGAAGTTCTCGGCCATCTCCCGATTGTTCTTGAGTGCACGCATGGCCCGCCCCGGTCGGGACTCAAGCAGGTTCTGCGTCAACAACAACGCGGCAAGAGTTACGAGCCAGATCAGATAGAACATGCTGCGGCCGGAATCGAGCGACAAGCCGAATAAGGAAATCGACGGAACTCCTGTCATGCCGGTCTGGCCGCCCAGTGTTTCCATGTTTCCGAAGATATAATAGATGCTCACGCTCCAGCAGATCGTTCCGAGCGGCAGATAGTGTCCGGAAAGCCGCAGAGTGATCACGCCAAGCACCGTTGCGAGAATGAGATTGACGACGAGGCCTGCGCTAAGCCCGAGCCAGGGCGACAGCCCGAAATGGACGGTCAGCACCGCGGTCGTATAAGCGCCGATGCCGACAAATGCCGCCTGACCGAACGACGTGATGCCGGACACGCCGGTCAGCAGCACAAGCCCCAGAGCGACTAGCCCATACAAGCCAATGTAGTTCAGCAGCGTGACATAGAATTCCGGCAATACTCTTCCGCCTATGCAGAGTATCAATGCAACCAAGAGCCATCCCAGATAACGAACTGCGCCGCGATTCATTCCGTTTCATCCTTCGATGGATGAGTCACCGACAGCCACAGCAGGATCGGCACAATCGAGCCAAACAACAGTGCTTCCTTGAATGCACTGGCCCAGAACGAGGAGAAAGCCTCGATCACGCCAACAAAGATGGCGCCGAGTGCGCCGAGTGGGTAACTCGCGAGACCGCCTATGATCGCGCCGATGAAGCCCTTGAGAGCAATCAGAAGGCCTGTGTCGAAATAGATCGTCGTGATCGAGGAAATGAGGATGCCGGATACCGCGCCGACGAGTGCCGCCAGCGTGAAGCAAACGGCTCCTGCCACCTCTGGACGCACACCGACCAGCCGCGCGCCGACGCTGTTGACCGCGGTGGCTCGCAATGCCTTTCCGCGTAACGTATAGGTAAATGCCCAGAACAGCATCGCTATCAGAATGACGCTTGCGCCGATTGTCGTGAGACTCTGCGCGGTGACGGTCATCGAACCGATATTGAAACTGTCCGCAAAGAGCGCCTCTGTCCTCGCCCCCTCCGGCCCGAAGGCCAACAACGCGACACCCATCAGCAACAGATGAAGCGCCACTGCGGCAATCATCAGAACGAGAACGCTGGCATTGGCCATCGGCTGAAACACGATGCGATACAGAATCGCACCGAACGGCACGACGATCGCAAGCGTGACGACGACTTGCAGCGGAACGCTGGTGGGAGCGCCGGTGACTTTATACAGGATAACAGCCAGCAACGTTGGATAGAGAACGAACAGCGAGGCTAGGAACGCTGAGCGGCGGCGATGCGGCGTGAAGAAGCCGCTCCACAACTCAACACCTGCAGCGATCCAGCCCGTGACGACAAGAAACAACAAAACGCCAGGCACACTGCCATGCTGTAATGCCGCCATCGTCAACGCGCCAAAGGTGACAAACTCACCCTGCGGAACGAAAATGACACGAGTAACTGTGAAAACGAGTATGAGCGCGAGGGCTAGGAGGGCGTAGATGGCCCCGTTCACGAGACCATCCTGCCCCAAAAGCAATGCGATTTCCAAGTTCAAAGCACTACTCCCGTTGCCTTCACGCTACACCGTCAATCCTACTTGGAAAGATTGGTCCAGCGACCATCCTTCACCTGGATCATGACCAGCGACTCCGGTGTGAAGCCAGTGTGGTCGTGCGGGGTCAGGGTCACCGGACCCGATGTGGTCACGACAGCCTTGCTGTTCTCAAGAGCGTCATTGAGCGCCGCACGGAATTCTGGCGTGCCAGGCTGCGCTTTCTTCAGAGCAACCGGAATTGCGGCTTCCGCGAGAAGAAATCCATCCCAAGCGAAGCCGGGAAACGCGGAGATGCTGTTCGGACCGTTTGCGCCATTGTAGGCGTCAGAAAAAGCCTTAGCCGCAGTCTTCGCAACGTTGGAATCTGGCAACTGATCGGCAACGATCAGTGGCCCGCTCGCAATGATCGCTCCTTCGACCGACTTACCACCCACGCGCAGAAAATCATTGGTCGTTACGCCAGTGGTTTGATAGATCGCGCCCTTGAAGCCGCGCTCAAGCAGCGTGGACTGCGGGAGCACGCCGGGCGTGCCGGCCGCGATGATCAGAACTGCATCCGGCTGAGCACTGAGGACTTTGAGAACCTGCGCCGTCACGGAAGTATCGTTCTTGTTGAACTTTTCTGAAGCAACCACTTCAAGGCCGGCAGCTTTCGCCGCCTGGTTGAAGGCGCTGAAC
>CAZQMD010000434.1:0-3642 GCA_964594185.1 uncultured Afipia sp.
ACAAAGCGGCTCCCCTTGTTGTCCGTGTGCCAGCACACGCCGTTGAGGTAATAGCGCGTTTCCTCGGTCGAGACGCACCATTGCACCTTGTCGAGCGTCGCCGCGAACATGCCGTTCGTGAACGCCTCGATCAGAGCGCCGCGCTCGCCGCCGATCTCGGGATAGTCGGTTTCGGAAAGGGTCTCGATCTCGTAGAATGCCGCGCCGTCGCCAAGGGTGATCGTGCCTTTCAGGTCGTTGTCAGCGCGCTCGATCCGAACGTTCATGGTGCCGGCGACGCGGGCGATCCCGGCGAGGACTGACGCGTTGATGCAGGCGGACCATTCGCTGCCCGCGCCGTCGATCACGTCCAGGTCAACGCTCGCCTCAAGGTCCAGGTCGGTGCCGCTGATCCGCAGGCCGGCGTCGCTGTGGGTGATCTTCGCGTGGTTGAGGATCGGGATGGTGTTGCGCCGCTCGATGATCGCGGCAATGAGTTTCATAGCCTGCTTGAGCGCGCGGCCTTCGACGACGACGAATTTCATAGTGATGCCTGTTGTTGGTGGTGGATGGTGGGGGTGGACGGAATTGGCTGCTGCTCGGCCTGCTCGGCGAGGACGTCCCAGGCGAGGGACGTGGCTTCGGAAACCTCGCCGTCGCGCATGATCTCGTCGGCGGTGATGCTGAATAGCTCGCGCGCTCCGGCCGTGGTCTGCTCCCATGTGGCTTTGGCTGCGGCGCGGCGGCGGTCCCAAACCGGGCCGCTGAACGCGCGGAGGAACGCCATCGTGTCGGTGAAGGTCTGGCGCTGCGCCTCGGTGACGCTGGCGAAGTAGCGGCCGGCTGTTGCCTCGGCCGCCTCGACACGCTCGGCGTGCTCCTCGTTGCTCTCGAATTGCCGCCAGTGATTGCGGGCGTAGTCGGCCGGATCGGTCGGCGTTGCGCTCATCGTTGCGTCCTGTTGCGACGTTGTGAATATCACAACACTATGGACGTGTTTAAAACGATGTCAATAGCGGGACTACAATTTTAGTTGATCGTCTTTCTCGCGCTGCGGGCGCGTCACTGAGTATGCGGCATTGAGTGCCGCTACGATCCTTTCGGCGCGTTCGTGAGAGCAGCATAGCTTGAAGACATAGGCGTTATCGGCGTCGATAACCCAATGCTCGCCCTCGTCCATGTCGTGCGCGAGAGGGCGCACCTTGAGCGGCATGTATTCCATGCAGTCCAGTGCCTTCGGCATCGCGGGTGCCTGCGGTTCATTGGGGATGACGCGGTTTAGGAAGTCCCGTAACTCCCGCAACTCGGAGGGTGCGATCTCGACAACCTGATATCCGTCAGCGTCGAGTTCGAATTGCTCCTCTTTGAATGACATGGTAGCCCAGCCGTTCGCGCTGCCGTGGCCGGACATTTTGACCGTCAAAAGACCGTCATAGAAACTCAGAACCTGATTGTGCTTTAGCGCGGTCATGGCATCCTCGCTGGCATTGTCGGCAGATGAGCGCTGAACAGGCTCGAACTGGCAATCCGTCAAAAATTCGTTGGCGTCTTTGTACCCATCGGGAATGTAAATCGTGACTGTCGGTCGCGTCATGTCGCCTTCCTTCTCTGCCGGGTTGTCGGCCGTTGTGCCAAGCCCGCCGCCTCGATCTCGGCGATGGTGATCGGCTCGTCGTTCAAATAGTATTCGCTCGCCCATGCGATGCGGCCGGTGTTCCAGCGGCGTCGCCATGTCGTGCAGCGGAAGCGGCCTAGCGGGGTGTCGATCCCGGCAATGACGTCGAACGCAGGCCCGTGCGCGCCGTCGTCATAGTGCCCGTTCCACATGGTTTGCGCCTCGCGCTGGAGCTGTGCGAGGTAGTTGACGGCGCGGAGCTGCGCGACCTTGACCGGATCGGCCGCGCGCAAGCGTTTAATCGCGGCGATGATGGCGAGCGCCTGAGCGGTCGGCTCGTCCTGGCCGATGGCGTCATTGGCAACTCGCAAGGCGTCTGTAATCGCCTCGTCGCGGGCGATGGCGGCGGTGACGGTCAAAGGCCAGTCTCCGCTGCGGTTCCGGTGCGGAGTGGGCGGCGATCGGCGCGAGCTGTGACACCGGCTCGGCAGAATTCGTGAAACTCGCCAAGGAAAACGCCAGCCTCGAAAGCACGCTGGTAAGCAGCGTATTTCGCGGCGCTTGCCGATTCGGCGTCAATTTGCTGATCTCCAACGGTGGAGCTGCGGACGATATATCTCCGCATCTTAAAAACCATCTGCTTGGGGGGGGTGCGACGGCTCATTGCTCGAACCTCACAAAGACGGTCTCATAGGTGAAGCCGTGAACGGCGGTGATCCGAAAGATGCGGCCGGGCTCGTTCGTCGCGAACCACTTGCTGATCATGTCGCCGACCTGGGCGGGCCGGCCGTCGTCGTGCTGGATCGCCTCGGCCTCGATCATGGTCCAGGGATCGCCGGGTTCGAGCGATAGGTAAGCCGGCTTGCTGCTGTTCGGCGCGGGCAGCATTAGCGCGTCCTCTTTGCTGCCCAATATCGGGCGGTAAACTTCGTGTCCTCGTCCATGTCGCTCTTGTCCCTGATCCATTCCAGGTAATCGAGCGGCGCGGCCTCGAACGTCATGCCCTTGTGCTTGCCGAAGTTCATGACCTTGAGCAAAGCCGGATATTTCGAGATGTGAACCATCTCGTCGATCGTCTTGAGGCTCAGAAGCCGGACGAGAATGTGCGCCGTCACATAGGCGTCTGGCAACGCGCGGTGCGGCGGAAACGCAAGCTCGGCGTCAAGCGTGAGGTCGAGCCAGTAGCGCAAGCCCTGATTGCTATGCGTCGGCGCGTCCGGCCACACAACGCGCGCGACCTTGTACGTGTCGATCCAGCGCCGGCCGTCGCCCGCGTGGAAATGCTGCTCGAACTTCGCATTGTGCGCAACGAGAATGTCGGCCGGCGAACAGCCCTCGAAAAACTCGTCCCACAACTCGCGGGCCATCGGCGCGTCGGCAACGTCGGCCTCGGTGATGTGGTGAACGGCCTTCGTCACTGCCGGGATAGGCCCCTGGGGACGCGCAAACGACGACCACGGGTTGCCGATCGTGCGGCTCGCAAAGTGGACGTCGACCCGGCCAAACTCGATGATCTCGGCCGCTTCGTCCTCGGGGGTGCCCGTGGTCTCGTAGTCGATCACGCGAAGGATGCGCGGAAGGCTGGCAAAGTCGATCACGCGAATAGCTCCCCATGGTCTCGAACGTCGCCGCCCCACTGCCAAGCCATCGCATTGGCAATGCCCTGATAGGTGCGGCTGCGGATTTTCCACCGGTCGGGTCCGGGGCTGGCGCGGTGAACCTGAGACCATGCCTTGTGCTCGTCCGTGCCCGGCTTGGGCGGCGTGAGCATGTTCGTCGGAACCAACGGCTCGAGATTTTGCAGATACAGGCCCGTCGCCTTGAATGCAGGATCTCCGAACCACCACGGCTGCACGGTCTGCGTCGCCGGCTGGTAGTTCTCGATTAGCTCTTTTGCGTAGCGGTGCATGCGCGGGTTTTCGAGCGCCTTACGCTCGATCGGCGCGTTCCAACATGCGGAGAACAGCGCCGCGCCTTCCTTGAGCTCGTCCCACATCGATTGCAGCGTCCGCCCTGGTGTTTGCTCCTTCAGCCCGCGCACGCCGCTG
>CAZQMD010000435.1:0-3636 GCA_964594185.1 uncultured Afipia sp.
ATCGGCAGCAAGGTCAGATAGCGCCCGACCAGCATCGCGAGCCCAATGGTTGTGTTGAAGAAGGGCGTGTTGGCGTTGAAGCCGGCGAAGGCCGACCCGTTGTTGGCGGTGCCCGAGGTATAAGCGTAGAGCACTTCGCTGAAACCGTGGGGCCCCATGTTCGCCAGACTGTCGACGGTGGACGGCATGACGCATGCGAGCGCCGTGAAACCTAGGATGCTGAAGGCATGGGCCAGAACAGCCAGCATCACGAACTTCATCTCGCGCGCCTCGACCTTCTTGCCGAGGAATTCGGGCGTTCGCCCGATCATCATGCCGACCAGGAAGACGGTCAGGATCGCATAGGTGACGAGATTGATGAGGCCGACGCCATCGCCGCCGAACACGTTGTTGAGCATCATCTGGGCGATCGGGACGAGGCCGCCAAGCGGCGTCAGCGAGGCATGCATCGAGTCGACCGATCCCGTCGTCGCCGCCGTCGTGGTGGTCACGAACAGGCTGGTCTGCGCGATGCCGAAGCGAAGCTCCTTACCCTCCATGTTGCCGCCGCCGAGAGTTGCGGTCTGCGCCTGATCAATCCCCAGCGGCGAAAGCATCGGATTGCCCGCATGCTCGGCGCCGTAGACCAGCGCTAGGAAGCCGAGGAACATGACGAAGAAGGCGGCGAAGAACGACCAACCCTGCTTGCGGTTGGCGATCATCGATCCGAAGACGTAGGTCAGGGCCGACGGGATCAACAACATGCTCAGGATGTGCAGCGTGTTGGTGAGCGGTGTCGGGTTCTCGAACGGATGCGCGGCGTTCATGCCGAAGAAGCCACCGCCGTTTGTGCCGATGTGCTTGATGGTCTCGAGACTGGCCACCGGCCCGATGATGAGTTGCTGGCGAGCGCCTTCGAGCGTCGTGACCACCGTGTCGGCCGTCAGCGTCTGCGGCACGCCCTGCCACACATAGATGAGCGCAAGGACGAAGCAGACCGGGAGCAGCAGGCGGTAGGTGACGCGCGTGAAGTCGACCCAATAATTGCCGATGTCGCCGGCGCTCCTGCGGCTAAGGCCCCGGATGAAGCCGCCCGCGGCGGCAACGCCGGTCGCTGCGCCGACGGTCATCAGGAAGGTGATGACCGCCATCTGCGACAGGTTCGAGAGGCTCGTTTCGCCAGAATAGGCCTGCCAGTTGGTATTGGTGATGAACGAGGCGACGGTGTTGAACGCGAGGTCGGGTGTCTGCGAAGAGCGACCGAGCGAATCGCCGGGCAGAAGTTGCTGGATGCGCAAAATCAGGTAGCCGAGCAGCATCATGGCGGCGTTGCTGAGGAGCAGCACCGCGCCATACCGTTTCCAAGACATCGGCTCGGCGGGATCGACGCCCAGCAACCGGTAGGTGCCGCGCTCGATAATATTGTGTCCAGGCGCGTTGAAGATGCGCGTGAGCCACGGGCCAGTCACAAAGACGAGGCCCGTCATGATCGCCAGAACGACGATGAATTGATTCAGATCGTATCCCATCAGAGCCCCCTCAAATTCGATCGAGGGCCACGATGAACCCTGCTGTGATTGCGAAGAATCCGAGCGTTACCGCTACGAAGATGAGGTCGCCCATATTTGCCACCTGCCGGTTAGAATGGATCGTTGACGCTCAGAAGCGCTCAGGCTTCATGAGGGCGTAGAAAAGGTAGATGAAGAGGCCGACCGCGCAGGCGCCGGCCAGAACAATCACAAGGGTTGCGGTCACGAGGGTTCTCCAAACAGCGCGACGACGCCGAACGATCGTCTCTTCGTGCGAGAGCGCGGACGCACGCGGCTCAGTAGACGCGCAGATCTCGGCTCCTCGGCCAGAAAGTTGCTGAGCATTTTGGCTGCAGCTCCAGTTTAGTGTCAGTCTGCGGGACGCCTTTAAGACGTTGCACGTAAAGGCGGCGCTGAGTTTTTATGCCCGTGTATAAGGATGGCGTAAGGAAGCATGTCACAGCCACCGCCCGCGACGTTTCTTGGCCGACCATGAATAGATGAATGCGAGTGAAGTGGAGTACGCACTGGAACTGGCGAATGAGGGTTGCGTTTACGCGGTCTTTGCGGTCGCCCCTCGAAACTCTACGTGATACTTATGTCACCCGGGGTAAGCAGCGTTCTATAGCATCGCGTTCGACTCGACGCGTTCCAATTACAGGTAACGCCGAGATGCGCTGTAGCTTCCATCCCCACCGACATCGCTGCGTAGCCCGGCCCTTCTGGCGGTGAAGGCCTTTGAGCTAGAGCTTAGGCACATACGATACGTTGTGACGGCCGCCCGGTTCGGAAGCTTTCGCAAGGCATCCTCACGCCTTGGCGTGCGGGAGTCGACGATCAGTCGGCAGGTCAGAAACTTGGAAGACGGGTTAGGCTCCAGCTTATTTCTTCGCAAAAGGTCCGGCGTTTCGCTAACGCAAGCTGGGTCTATTTTTGTCGAGCATGCCCAAGCCGCGCTGAACGAGATTGATCGTGCGGTAGGCGATGTCGGCACGATCGGTCGCGGCAGGTCCGGTACGGTTCGCGTCGGCCTGTCATCTCCGCTCGCAACCGGGTTCCTCGGGGAGCTGCTTATTCGCTTTTGTCATCAACATGAAGCAGTGCAGCTTGAGTTTGTGGAAGGCACACATACACATCTCTTCGAGGACTTAGAGCGCGGCAATCTCGATATCGCGTTCATGGCCGCGCCGCTTGACACTGGCAGCCTCGCCACCAAACGGCTGTGGACCGAGGATGTGTTTGTCGTCTTGTCGGAGAATGATGCACTCACGAAAAAGAGCGAAATCGCGTGGAGTGACATCAGGCTGAAGCAGTTTCTGGTGACCGAAGCTGCGCCGGGACGCGATATCGAAGCGTTCGTTTTCCGGCACCTCTCATCCATTGGATATTCGCCACGGATACAGCGTGACCGCGTGTCGTCACAGACCCTGATGCAGTTGGTTGCGATCGGCAGAGGCATCTCGATAGCGAGCCAATCGGTCGCGGAGACGTCGTTCCCCGGCATCACCTATCGGAAGCTCGAAGGTTGCGCGCTGCCCTTCTCCGCGGTTTGGTCGACCGAAAACGATAACCCGCCCTTTCGTCGGCTGCTGAGCTTGACGGCCGGGCAAGCCGCTACCGCATAATGGTCGAAGTCGCCCGTGCTGAGGTTCGTTACCGCCAGGCGGTCTAAGCCGCGTCAAACAGTGCGGACGCTGCTCAAATATATATGCAATCCTTACGGCTCAACGTCAGATAAAGCGCCGACTTTATACGCGTAAAATTAGTGCTTCGCTGCATCTGCCCAAGCAAATGGGGATGCATATATGCCCGGACGTGCCGATTTCTCTGCTATTCGCAAGTCGACGCCGCGACACAAACGGTGGTTGACATCGCCCTCGACCCTGGCGCTTGGAGTGGCGTGCGCTACGCTCTTCGGCGCGAGCGCGGCATATGCAGATCCGGTTCCGTCACCGAGTTTTGCTGGCCCCCTCGTCCCTAATCCTGACGCCATCGCGCTTGAGGCAGGACCGTTCGGTCAGATTCTGGTGTCGGGCCAAGTGACGGGCATTGGCGTCGCGCAGACCAATGCAACGCACGCCGGCGGGATCGGCAACCGCGATGGCTTCGTCGATATCAGCAACGCGCA
>CAZQMD010000436.1:0-3633 GCA_964594185.1 uncultured Afipia sp.
ACAAGGGCGTTCAGCCGCTGCTCGACGCCGTCGTCGACTATCTGCCGTCGCCGCTGGACATCAAGGACGTCGAGGGTCTGAAGCTCGATGGCGAGACGCCCGATACGCGTCCGCCGGCCGACGATGCCCCGTTCTCCGCGCTCGCGTTCAAGATCATGAACGATCCGTTCGTCGGCACGCTGACCTTCGCGCGCATCTATTCGGGCAAGCTCGAAGCCGCCTCCGTCGTCACCAACTCGGTGAAGGACAAGAAGGAGAAGGTCGGCCGCATGCTGCTGATGCACGCGAACAGCCGTGAGGACATCCAGGAAGCATTCGCCGGCGACATCGTCGCTCTGGCAGGCCTCAAGGACACCACGACCGGTGACACGCTCTGCGCGCAGAACGCCCCGATCATCCTCGAGCGCATGGAATTCCCGGACCCCGTCATCGAGGTTGCGGTGGAGCCGAAGACGAAGGCTGACCAGGAGAAGATGGGCATCGCGCTCAATCGTCTCGCTCGCGAGGATCCGTCGTTCCGCGTCACCTCGGACATCGAGAGTGGCCAGACCATCATCAAGGGCATGGGCGAGCTCCATCTCGAGATCCTGGTCGATCGCATGAAGCGCGAGTTCAAGGTCGAGGCGAATGTCGGCGCGCCGCAGGTGGCGTATCGCGAATATCTCGCCAAGCCGGTCGAGCTGACCTACACCCACAAGAAGCAGTCGGGTGGTTCGGGGCAGTTCGGTGAGGTCAAGGTCAAGCTGACCCCGGGTGAGCGCGGCACTGGCTTCGTGTTCATCGACTCGATCAAGGGCGGCAATATTCCTCGCGAATATATCCCGTCGGTCGAGAAGGGCATGCGCGAGACGGCGGAGACCGGATCGCTGATCGGCTTCCCGATCATCGATTTCTCGGTGGAACTGCTCGACGGCAAATACCATGACGTCGACTCGTCGGCGCTGGCATTCGAAATCTGCGCGCGCGGCGCGATGCGTGAAGGGGCCCAGAAGGCCGGCATCAAGCTGCTCGAGCCGATCATGAAGGTCGAGGTCGTGACGCCCGAGGATTATCTCGGCGACGTGATCGGCGATCTGAACAGCCGCCGTGGCCAGATCCAGGGCACCGACAGCCGCGGCAACGCGACTGCGGTGGACGCGATCGTGCCGCTGGCGAACATGTTCGGCTATGTGAACCAGCTCCGCTCGTTCAGCCAGGGCCGCGCGCAGTACACGATGCAGTTCTCGCATTATGACGAGGTTCCTGCCAACGTCGCCGACGAAGTGAAGGCGAAGCTGGCGTAATCCAAAATCAGTCGCTAAAGGGCCGCGTCCGCGCGGCTCCGCAGCGACCCCGGAATTTGAATAAGAAGAGGCGAAAATGGCAAAAGCAAAGTTTGAGCGGACGAAGCCGCATCTCAACATCGGCACCATCGGTCACGTCGACCATGGCAAGACGTCGCTGACGGCCGCGATCACCAAGGTGCTCGCCGAGACCGGTGGCGCCACCTTCACGAGCTACGACAACATCGACAAGGCGCCGGAAGAGCGCGAGCGCGGCATCACCATCTCGACCGCGCACGTCGAGTATGAGACCGAGAAGCGCCACTATGCGCACGTCGATTGCCCGGGCCACGCCGATTATGTGAAGAACATGATCACCGGCGCAGCCCAGATGGACGGCGCGATCCTGGTCGTGTCCGCCACCGACGGCCCGATGCCGCAGACCCGCGAGCACATCCTGCTCGCACGTCAGGTCGGCGTGCCGGCGATGGTCGTGTTCATGAACAAGGTCGACCTGGTCGACGACGCCGAGATCCTCGAGCTGGTCGAGCTGGAAATCCGCGAGCTGCTCAGCTCGTACGACTTCCCGGGCGACGACATCCCCGTGATCCCGGGTTCGGCCGTTGCCGCGCTGACCGACAAGACGCCTGAGATCGGCCATGACGCCGTGCTCAAGCTGATGGCAGCCGTCGACGAGTACATCCCGCAGCCCGAGCGTCCGCTCGACAAGCCGTTCATGATGCCGATCGAAGACGTGTTCTCGATCTCGGGTCGCGGCACGGTCGTCACCGGCCGCGTCGAGACCGGCATCGTCAAGGTTGGCGAGGAAGTCGAGATCGTCGGCATCCACGACACCCGCAAGACCACGGTCACTGGCGTCGAGATGTTCCGCAAGCTGCTCGACCAGGGCCAGGCCGGCGACAATGTCGGCGCGCTGATCCGTGGCGTTGCGCGCGACGAAGTCGAGCGTGGCCAGGTTCTCTGCAAGCCGGGCTCGATCAAGCCGCACACCGACTTCCAGTCGGAAGTGTACGTGCTGTCGAAGGACGAAGGTGGCCGTCACACGCCGTTCTTCGCCAACTATCGTCCGCAGTTCTATTTCCGGACCACGGACGTGACCGGCACCGTCGAGCTGCCTGAAGGCACCGAGATGGTCATGCCGGGCGACAACGTCGCGCTGGGCGTCAAGCTCATCGCGCCGATCGCCATGGACGTCGGCCAGCGCTTCACCATTCGCGAAGGCGGTCGTACCGTCGGCGCAGGGGTTGTCAGCGGCATCTCGAAGTAATATAGACGCGCCACCGCCCGATTCCCTGTGGGAGTCGGGCGGTTGCTATTTCAGTGAACAATGGTTCGGTTGTCCTCGGGCAACCCGCTCTTTCGCATCGGTAGGGTTATGGAAACGCAGAATATTCGGATTCGTCTGAAGGCATTCGATCATCGTGTGCTCGATCAGGCCACCGGCGACATCGCCGACACGGCGCGCCGCACCGGCGCACTCATCCGCGGTCCCATTCCCCTCCCGACGCGCATCGAGAAGTTCACGGTGAACCGCGGACCGCACATCGACAAGAAGTCGCGTGAGCAGTTCGAGGTCCGTACCTACAAGCGGATGTTGGACATTGTTCAGCCGACCCCGCAGACGGTGGACGCGCTGATGAAGCTCGATCTCGCCGCGGGTGTAGACGTGGAGATCAAGCTGGCCTAAAGGCCGCGCTCCAATAAGAGATTCGGTTCCGCCACGGCGGAGCCTGATAGGGATACCGCCCGGCTTGCCGGGGTCTGCGTCCCCCGTCACGCCTGATCCTCTTTTCGAAGAGGGGCGGGCACCAGCCCGGGACGGGGCACGCATTATATTTTGGGCTGACACGCCCGTCGGAAATGGTTCCGGCGGGCCTCTGTAATGGGAGCAAGGATCATGCGCACTGGCGTGATCGCGAAGAAAATGGGGATGACCCGCTTGTTCCAGGACGATGGGCGCCATGTGCCCGTGACCGTTCTGGCACTGGAAAATCTGCAGGTAGTGGCCGTTCGCGAGGCCGACCGTGATGGTTATACCGCTGTCCAGCTTGGTGCTGGCACCGCCAAGGCGAAGAATGTCGCCAAGCCGCAGCGGGGCCACTTCGGCAAGGCCGAAGTCGAGCTCAAGGCGAAGCTGGCTGAATTCCGCGTCGCTGACGACGCGGTGCTCGAAGTGGGCGCCGAGATTTCGGCCGACCACTATGTCGCTGGCCAGATCGTTGATATCCAGGGCGTGACCCAGGGTAAGGGCTTCGCGGGCGGCATGAAGCGTTGGGGCTTCGGCGGGCTGCGCGCCACCCACGGCGTTTCCGTCTCGCACCGTTCGCTCGGTTCGACCGGTCAGCGTCAG
>CAZQMD010000437.1:0-3616 GCA_964594185.1 uncultured Afipia sp.
GATTCGATGGGCGGTGCGCGGGTCGGCGGCGTGATCTTCGCCATCGTTGAGAGCTTGGCCGCCGGATACCTAGATCCCTATGTCGGCGGCGGAACCAAGGACTTCGCGCCTTATGTGCTGATGATCCTTGTACTGATGATCCGGCCCTACGGCATCTTCGGTAAACGCAAGATAGAGCGCGTGTAGTTCCATGTTTCACCGTGAATCCGGAGTCTTCAAGACGACCTACCGCGCCGACATGGCGCTCTATCCGCTGCCGATCGCCAAGTGGACTGTCGCCGTGCTTGCGCTGCTCTTTGTGGTGATCGTGCCGCTCACAGTCCACGAATACTACCTCTCTATTCTCAATCTAATCTTCATCGCCATCGTGGGCGCGCTCGGGCTGAACATTCTCGTGGGTTACACCGGCCAGATCTCATTGGGGCACGGCGCCTTCATGTCGGTCGGCGCTTACACCGCAGCCAACCTTGCGGTGAAGCTAGATCTGCCGTTCTGGATCACGCTGCCGGCGGGTGGGCTGATGGCGGCGGCGATCGGCGTCGTCGTCGGCATGCCGAGCTTACGCATCAAGGGCCTCTACCTCGCCATCGCCACGCTAGCGGGGCAGCTCATCATCGAGTGGACTATCAACCATGTGCCGGCGATCTCGGGCGGCGCGCAGGCTTCGATCCAGATCGACCGGCCTAGTCTGTTCGGCTTTAGCTTCAATACCCAAGGCAGCCTCTATTTCTTCCTGCTGTTCTTCGCCGTGCTGGCTATCGTGGCGACGCTCAACCTGGTGCGCAGCCGCATCGGCCGGGCGTTCGTGGCGGTGCGCGACCAGGACATCGCGGCCGAGATCATCGGTATCGACATCTATCGCTACAAGCTGATGGCGTTCGCGATCTCTTCCTTCTATGCCGGGGTCTGCGGCGTGCTCTACACCTACTATTTTGGCATCGCCAATTACGAGCAGTTCCAGCTCATCGTCTCGATCGACTACCTCGCCATGATCATCATCGGCGGGCTGGGCTCAGTTTTGGGGTCGATTTTCGGGGCACTGTTCGTAACCTTATTGCCGATTGTACTTCGTATCGTACTTGAGAATTTTGGCTCGCTGTTCTTCACTGAGTCTGAGATGGCGAACGTCATCTCCGGAGTGCGGCTAGGCGTGTTCGGCGGCCTGATTATCCTTTTCCTGATCGTCGAGCCTGAAGGGCTCAATAGATTGTGGCGGAATATCCGGAGCTACTTCCGGGTTTGGCCCTTCTCCTACTAGAGCGGGGCGTTACGGCGAAGCGAAGGGAGAAACCCATGACGAGGTTCGCTAGGAGTTGGCTGGGAATGTCGGCGATGGCTGGCTCCCTGATGTTCGGCGGAGGCCAAGCCTTCGCGCAGAAGGAACTGGTGTTCGGTCTCCAGTGCGATCGAACTGGTGTGACGGCCACAGTGGGCGTCAACCTTTGCCCAGGTTATCACGACTACATTGCCCTGGTGAACAGCAAGGGCGGGGTCGAGGGTTACAAGATCAAGGTTCTCGAGGTCGACAACGAGTATAAGGTGCCGCCCGCCATGGAAGCGCACGAGCGCTTCAAGAAAGAGGGTGCAGTCCTCGAGGGGCTCTTCGGAACCGCGTCGACGATGGCTTTGACCAAGAAGCTAGAGGAGGACAAGATTCTCGGTACGTCTCCGGGCTTCGGATCCGCCTCGGCTGCGGACGGCAAGCGCTTCCCTTATTCCTTCCCGATCGCCGCCAGCTACTGGTCGCAAGCCGGTGCTGCGGTGGCATTCGCCAAGGAGAAGCTGGGCGGGAGTCTCAAGGGTAAGAAGATCGCTTACCTTTTCTTTGACAACCCAGCGGGCAAGGAGCCGATGCCGATCTTCGAGGAACTCGCCAAGTCCGAGGGGTTCGAATTGCGGACCTTCGCGGTGCCCGCACCAGGTCTAGAGATGGGGGCGCAAGTCCTTGATATCACCAGCCGCTTCAAGCCGGACTTCGTCATCACCCACCTGTTCGGCCGCTCGCCGTCGGTCTCCATCAAGGAGCTGAAGGGCAAGGGCTATCCGCTGAGTAAAGTCGTCGCCTTCGTGTGGGGTAGCGCCGAGGCCGACATCATCGCGGCCGGCGGCATGGGCGTCGCTGAAGGCTACAATGGCATCCAGTTCGCTGGCGTCGGCAAGGACTTCCAAGTTATCAAAGACATCGAGGCCATGTACAAGGCGCAGGGTAAGCCTGTGCCGAAGGAAATGGACTCGACAGTGTACTACAACCGCGGCGTCTTCGTTGCAGCCTTGCACGTCGAGGCGGCCCGTAATGCGATCAAGGCCAAGTCTGGCGCGGTGCCGAACTCGGAAGAGGTCAAGAAGGGCATGGAAGCGATCAAGGGCTTCACCCTGGGCGGCCTGGTGCCGCCGATGGAGATCACGCCCGCTGATCACGAAGGTGGCGGATGGGTCCAGATTTGGACAGTCAAGGGCGGAAAGCTCGTCCGGACTAAGGACTGGTTTCAGGGGTATCGCGAGATCATCCAGAAGCATCTCGCGGCAGAAGCCTCAAAGTCCTGAACGAAGGAGCGCGCGGGCGGCGGGAAACCGCTGCCCGACACCCCATGCTGGCAATCAACAACATCGAAGTCGTCTACGACCGCGTCATTCTCGTCCTCAAGGGCGTGTCGATCGACGTGCGCGAAGGCGCCATCACGACCCTGCTGGGCGCCAATGGCGCCGGCAAGACGACGACGCTGAAGGCGATCTCCGGCGTGCTGCACAGTGAGCGCGGCGAGGTCACCAAGGGTACGATCCAGATCGGCGACCGTCGCATTGACGGCATGCGTGCGCACGATGTCACGCGGCTCGGTCTCGCCCAGGTTTTCGAGGGCCGGCGCGTGTTCGAACATCTGACCACGGAGGAGAACCTGATTGCCGGCGGCCACGTCCGGAAGGACGGCAGTGCGGTGAAGCAGGGAATCGAACTGGTCTATACGTATTTCCCGCGGCTCAAGGAGCGGCGGAATCAGCAATCCGGCTACCTTTCGGGCGGCGAACAGCAGATGCTGGCGATCGGCCGGGCATTGATGAGCCGACCCAAGGTCGTGCTGCTGGACGAGCCGTCGCTCGGCCTTGCGCCCATGCTGATCGAAGAGATCTTTGGCATCGTCAGTCGCTTGGTCCAGCAGGAGAAACTCTCGGTCCTCTTGGTTGAGCAGAATGCCACCATGGCGCTCGCGGTCGCCGATCACGGCTACGTCATGGAGAACGGTCGCATCGTGCTCGAAGGGCCGGCCGACAAACTGCGCGATAACTCCGACATCAAGGAATTCTACCTCGGCCTCAACGAGGGCGGCGCGCGCAAGTCTTACCGCGACACCAAGCATTACAAACGGCGCAAGCGCTGGCTGTCGTAATGCGAGGCCTCCACAGTGTGCATCTTGAAAAGGCGCACATACCGAATCTCGATCAGGTGGGGTCGCCTGAATCGAAGATCTGAGTGCGAATGGCGAGTGACGATCCTGCGCCGACGTAAAGTGCCATACTACTAGCCTAGCAGTAATCATTTTGAAATAATCGGGGCTGATTGTCATATAGATGTTTGATCCCGGGATTTGATGGTGCACCCTTGTCGGCCGATTTGAGGGAT
>CAZQMD010000438.1:0-3612 GCA_964594185.1 uncultured Afipia sp.
CGCCCATGCGATATTCCTCGGCGACCAGAACGCTTGCACCGTAACCGGCAGCGATGCGGGCAGCGCGCACGCCGCCCGATCCGCCGCCAATCACAAACAGGTCAACGTCCCGGTCCGCCATGGGAATGTCCGATCTTAGATATCCTTGCCGCGCTTCTTCATTTCAGCGCGAAACTTGCCGTTGATTTCTTCGCCGAACTTCTGCGCCCACTGATCCATATATTGGCGCGCAGCGTTGAATGCCACCGGCTCCTGCGCGATCACCTTGACGCCGAGCGGTGACTTGTAGAACGCCGACAATTCCTTCAGCTCTTGCTCCGTGAAGGTAGCGGCGTAGATCCGCGCCATTTCCTCGCCGATTTCCTTTTCGCGACCGGCAAGATCCTTCGCTACCTGCACGGCGACCTCGTTGAGGTCCTTCTGGTAGTTCAGGTTCGACTGTAACAGCACTTCCTTGGTCCGCTGCACGAGACCGGGAACGGCGCCCTGATAGATCGAGCTGACGTTCTTGGACGCCAGGATTTCCTTGGCATAGCCGATGGCGGCTGGTGACGGCGGCTTCGGAGCCTGCGCCATCGCGCTGCCCACCGTCAGGGCGAGCACAGCGCCGGCCGCGAGCAGCACGTTCGAAAACTTCTTCATATCAATTCTCCTCAATTGCGGCCCACACTAGTGCCGTTCAACAACGCGAATACCCTGAGGGCCGGCGAGCACGGCGGTGCGCGCGAGGCCGATAAACAAACCATGCTCGACCACACCCGGTATCGAACTCAGCGAAGCCGCCAGCTTTGGGGAATTCGGTATCCGCCCAAGCCGGGCATCGATAATCCAGTGGCCGCCATCGGTGACGAAAGCATGGCCATCCTTGGCTTTGCGGACGTCCATTTCCCCGGAAACGCCATTTTCAGCAAAGGCTGCCTCGATGGCGCGGCGCGTGGCGCCCAGACCGAACGGGATGACCTCGATCGGCAGCGGAAAGCGGCCGAGGGCTTCGACCCATTTGGACTCGTCGGCAATGACAATCATCCGGTCCGATGCCGCGGCAACGATCTTCTCGCGCAGCAAGGCCCCGCCCCCGCCCTTGATCAGTTCAAGGTTGGGATCAATTTCATCGGCGCCATCCACGGTAAGGTCGAGATGATCGACCTCTTCGAGCGTGGTGAGGGGCACGCCGCAGCGCTCGGCGTCGGCCCGCGTCGCTTCCGAAGTCGGAACGCCGACGACCTTCAGCCCAGCCTTCACACGTTCGCCGAGCAATTCGACGAAATGCTTGGCGGTCGAACCGGTGCCCAGCCCAAGCTTCATGCCATCGCGCACTTGCTCAACCGCGCGCGCTGCAGCCTGCCTTTTCAGATCGTCCATCGACATCATCGCCCTCGATGTTCCGTTCCCGTGGAACGCGAGGCATATAGCGCGGTTTTTGCGATGGTGGATACGGCCTTGCCGGCGAAAACCCGTCAAAATGAACCGGTATGAGACCAATTCCACAGTGGGGCTTGTCTGATCCGGTCCAGCCCGCTAGCGATCCGGAATGATCAAATCACCCCTTATTGTCTTCGATCTCGACGGCACCCTCGTCGATACCGCTCCCGATCTCGTCGGCGCATTGAATTTCGTGCTTCAGCGTGAAGGTCTGCCGCTTGTGCCGGTGGCATCGGCCCGCACCATGATTGGAGCCGGCGCGCGGAAGCTGATTGAGCGCGGTCTTGAACTGGAGGGGCGCATCATGAGCGTCCCGGACATCGATCGGCTGACCGCGGATTTCATCGCCTATTACAAGGACCATATCGCGGACGCCTCCCTGCCGTTCGACGGTCTCCATGCCGCCCTCGACACACTCGAAGACCAGGGCTTCAGGTTTGCTGTCTGCACCAACAAGCTGGAAGGCCTTTCGAAACTCCTGTTGGCAAAGCTTGAGATGACGGGGCGTTTCGTAGCGATCTGCGGGGCTGATACCTTCGGTGTGGCGAAGCCCGATCCGACCATCCTGCGCCAGACCATCGTACATGCCGGCGGCGACATTTCGCGGGCGATCATGGTGGGTGATTCTGGGCCGGATGTCGGGGTCGCCCGACGCGCCGGCGTTCCGGTGATCGGAGTTACATTCGGCTATACCGAAACCCCGATCGCCGAACTGAAGCCCGACGTTGTCATTGGTCACATGCGCGAATTGCCGGGGGCCGTTCAAGGCTTGTTCGCAGCAACTTAAGTATATGATATTTATAATATTTTTTCAGGACCGGAGTTTCTCGACCGACGTTAACCTTCGTTTAACGAAACCGGCCCGCCCCGTTGCGTGTGGCATACGACACTTCTAAGGTCCGCGCGGGGACTATGCGGCTACCACCGCATCACAAGACGGATGCACCATGCGTATCATTGTTGTCGTTGCAGCGGGCCTTGGCCTCGCAGGCTGTTCATCGTTCTCCATGCCGGACATGCTGAAGTCGGCACCGCCCACCGTCACGGTGCAGATGGAATCGCTCCCCGCGGGCGCTGAGGCGCGCACTTCTACCGGCCAAACCTGCAAGACGCCTTGCGCAGTCGCTGTGACAGCCGAAAACAACTTCACGGTGACCTTCTCGCTGCCGAAGTACCAATCGGAAACAGTGCCTGTGCAGGTCATTCGCGATCCTGCCAGCCCGTCCTCGAGCGCGATCGATCCGAATCCGGTTTATGCGGAATTGCAGCCGGCGCCTCCACCAAAACGAGGCGCACGACCAGCCCCGAAGGCTGCACCTAAAGCCAAGAAGCCGAAGGCCGCGCCGGCGTCCGCCGAACCGGCTGACGCGCCGAACTCCCCCTTCCCGCCACCGCCTGGCCGCTGATCCGGTTCCGGCACAGATCGATTGTGCCAGCGCCGCTTCATGCCTAGATTAGGGTCTGGCATGCCACGACCGGCGTAACCGGTTGCGGCCAAGCAAGACCAAGGGCGCTACATGAGCGGACCTGCTCCGAGTTCCATCGCTGTTCCGGCGGCTTCTTCCATGATTGACCCGTTCGGGCGGTCGATCAGCTATCTGCGCGTGTCCGTGACGGACCGCTGCGATCTGCGCTGCTTCTATTGCATGTCGGAAGACATGACGTTCCTGCCGAAGTCTGACCTGCTCACCCTCGAAGAGCTCGACCGGCTGTGCTCGGCTTTCATCGCCAAGGGCGTCCGGAAACTGCGTTTGACGGGCGGCGAGCCGCTGGTCCGGCGCAATGTCATGTCGCTGGTGCAATCCCTCTCCCGCCACCTTGATACGGGCGCGCTCGACGAACTGACCCTGACAACGAACGGCTCGCAGCTCGAAAGATTTGCCGCCGATCTGAAAGCGCACGGCGTCCGGCGTATCAACGTCTCGCTCGATACGCTCGATGCGACGAAGTTCCGCGCGATCACGCGGTGGGGCGATCTGGATAAAGTCCTGCGCGGCATCGACGCCGCAAGGGATGCCGGTCTCAGGATCAAGATCAATGCCGTTGCGCTGAAGAACATGAACGAGGACGAAATCCCCTCGCTGATGGAATGGGCGCACGACCGGGACATGGACCTCACTCTGATTGAGGTGATGCCGATGGGCGATATCGGCGAAGGCCGCATCGATCAGTACCTGCCGCTGTCGCTGC
>CAZQMD010000439.1:0-3590 GCA_964594185.1 uncultured Afipia sp.
GTATAACGATTTCAATAGTATAAGAGTTCGTAGTTTTATTCTGAATGGCGCGCCAGTTACAAAAAATTGCAATGTGTTCCGCATACATCCAAAAAACGCATTCCAATATCAAGTATTGCCAAGTCTTCCAAAATCTCTCGGCCGTTGATCCGATAGCGCGACTGGGCCACGCGTTTCCCATTGATGGTCTTGGCTCCTCGGAAGAGATACCTCTGATTTTCAACCGTTGAGGCAGGCTCTAAAGGAAAACTTCTCACTGCTTCCGTCGACGCGATTGACCCAGAAGCATTTCGTTCCGAAGTCTGCACTCCTAACACTGAAGTGAGTGACGCCTACGCCTACTTTCGCTGTTGCGTCCGGGTGGAGCGCTAGCGCGGCTCTCAGCACTTCCTCATCATCGGCGCCGACCTTATCTCCGATATCATATTTGTGAAGTATGGCCCTCAAGAACGCTTCAGCATCACCCTTCTTGCCGAAGTGATGACGGCCTATTCTAAGCGGCTTTTTTACCATCGCATTCTCCTGCCCCTATTAGGATGTCGACGTGGTAAATCCTGGGTCATTCGAGGGTAGCAATTTGGCACGAATCTCCCGAAGGATGATGACTGGGATATCCATGCTCGCAAATTGCGCGGCGCGTTCTCTCACCCAAGCGATACAATCCTCTTTTTTGAGATCGTCTCGTGCGATCTTTTCATACAGCGCGACGGCGCTCACGCGCGACAATCCGAGCTCAATCAGTGAGAGCAAGGTCCGAGAAGAAACGCCAAACTCGAGTTGCGTTCCGATATCGACATCGCTATCGATTAGATCTTCTCGTCCTATCGCAACCAGATGCATATTGAGAACATCGACATAGGCCGACAGATACTTCGGTGCACGAAACCGGGCAATCTGTTCCACAAGCTCCATCGTGTTGCGAATCAGAACTGGTAGCTTAAAGGACCGAGCGTTGTTTCGGTGGTATTCGATATTCCGATCGATCATTCGAGACAGGGAGAAGCCTTTCAGCCATTGAACGACGATCAATGCATGCAGCGGAATGATCTTATCTGGCATGAACGCAGGAAACAGATACTGGTTGATCCGGCGCATAATGGTCACGAAGCGATCGTAGCTGTCCTGGCTGTCGACCGCGGCCGGCAGTAGATTTTCAACGTTACCTTGGTAGTTGCGGAATGCGTCGAGCAGACGCTGCATGCCAAGAGCGCTGACACCTGGATGCCGGGCCGCAATATCTGGGCCTATTGTGATCTGCGCAGCGATATTTGTGAGGCTCGCTTCAAGCCGTTCGATGGTTGCCGGACTGTGGCGTTTGGCAAGGCTTGATTGTGAGATTGATCCTTGCCGCAAAAAGGTAGCGAGCAGATATGAGGCGACCTGCTCAAACTGATTGGGATCCTCGAAATCCGCCAAATCTGTCGTGGCCCGGCGGTCCAAGTAATCGGCAAGGCTATCTCCTTGCTCGATTACCGCGTCGCTTTCGCGCTTGATGGGGAAGCGAGCACGTTCGGGAACCCCATTGGGCCAGGCTTGTGCATTTTGAGGATCGATGCAAATGATGTTCCCTTGGAATTCATCACCCCAGCGGCCGGCGCGCCCCGCGAGATTCCAAAAATCGTGCGCTTCCATCGGATGCCCGATGCCCTTTCTCGGCCCGCGCAGTACTATAGTTCTGCATGACAGATTGACACCCTCGATGAGCGTCGAGGTGCAAACAAGAAACCGAATCTTACCGGACCGGAACAGCCGTTCGACCTCGGTACGAATGAGCGACGGCATGTTACCATAATGAAAGGCAACGCCTCGTTCGACGAGTGGCGCGAGCCTGTAGTGCGGATGAACGCCTTTGCGTACCAAATCCGCAAGCTCAAGCAATTCGGTGTCAGGCGGTGCTTCTGGTATCAATTGACTGATGAGATCAGCGATGTCCTCAGAATCGGCAGCACCGTTCGCATAGACGAGTGTCCCTCCACGCTCGCCGGCTGCAGCGGCGATGAACGCCAGCTTTTTCTTGAGCGAGCTCGGACTGCTACGTAGCTGGACCACGCCAAGTGACAGCATCGAAGCGTGCTGGCGTGCCGATAATTTCCATAGCTTGGGCTTTCGCGGCATCTGCTCGGCCACGATCAAGTTTTGAAGCACGGTCGGCACGTCGCTCTCAAACGACGCGGTGTGAGCTCCCTCCGGAGCATCGGCAAGAAGTTCTTGCGGGTTTTGCGTGGCGGGGCTGATGAACACGAGCTTGAGCGCGGGATTGGAGCGGCTGGCACGCTCAATGGCATCTTGAAGGATAACGCCGCGTTGATTGTCTCCGATCTTATGAGCCTCATCGACGACAAGCAGATCGACCTTGAAGGCGCTCCCGACGGCGTTTGCCAGAAGATGCATCCGCTCTTGCGTCAGCACGAGGATAGTGCGCAGACCACCTGCGTGCGCCCTGTCGTGCCTTTCACGGACTGGAAGCGAAGAAACTTCTATGCCGGTGCCGGTTCCGAGCAACGAGACCAGGTTTGCTTCGATCTCGGCGACGAGCGCCCTCGTCGGCGCCAAATAGACAGCGAACCGCATCTCGGTCGATCGGATTTGATCGATCAGCCACTGCAAGACCAAAAACGTCTTGCCGGAAGCAGTCGGAGCAGACGCGGAAAGCCACTGGTAATCGTCGGCATTGCTCCAAAAGCGCTTTTGGAAATCGTTGACCTGCAGCCATTGCCCGCTGGACTGGACGAGGATCGACTGATCCATTTGGCGGCGCTGCGCCTCGGTACGCAGGGCCATGCCGAGCCGTCCCTCAAGATCGGCCGCGAGCAAACCGCGCTCGGTTGCGAGTGCCACCGCGCGAAAATTCGCCAGTTTGCTAAAGAGAACCGCTGCAGAGTCTTTTATGGCTTCATTGTCGGAGAGCGTGATTGCAGCAGTGGCGATACGAAGCGCCGCGTCTTGATACGTCCGCTGATCAGAACGCGCTAGTATACTACCGGCAAGCAGAAGCCGAGGCCAGTCGAACGAGATTACCCGGCCTTCAGCAGGAGGGACAAGATTGTCTAGTTCAGCCACGACAGTGTGTCGGGTCAGCTGGTCGAGGTCCTCGCGGAGACCTTGGCCGACAAGCCAGCCTTGCAATTCATTCAGGCTCATGCGGTCTGTCCCATTGCTTTCAGAAACGCGGCCCGGAAATCTTCAGCTGAGGGCAATGGAAGGCAGAATATCTCGACTTCAACTTGCTCGAGTTTCTCCTTCTTCAGATGCTTTCCGATCGTCGCACTCCATTTCTGGAGTTCGATCCGCGCAGCTTCTGCCATTTTTTCTGCAACAGCTTGAACGTGGTCGTCAGGATAGAAATCTGCGTCAAAGCCGACAAGAGCGACAGCACAGTATTTGACGCGCTTCGACATTGGCGAGGTCTTGTCGAAGTAGCGTTTGAGTGCCTCGGTCAACGTTGGATCGTTCAAATCGGCCTTGTCACTCAAGAGAATGAGATCGCGCTCCCGTCCGGCCTCTTCGTGTTCGGGCTCGATCAGGAAAGGTGCAACGTAAGCGGAGCTTTTCTCCCATTTGATTGATTGGTTTCCCTTCGGCTTTCGCTC
>CAZQMD010000440.1:0-3566 GCA_964594185.1 uncultured Afipia sp.
CGTCGAGAGCGACCAGTTCGACCACCGCGGCGTGCAGCTGGTTCTCGTCGCGCTGCGGCGCGGTGCAGCCTTCGAGGTACGAGACGTAGGCGCCCTTGTCGGCGATGATCAGCGTGCGTTCGAACTGACCGGTGTTCCGCTCGTTGATGCGGAAATAGGTCGACAGCTCCATCGGGCACTTCACGCCTTCCGGCACGTAAACGAACGAGCCGTCAGAGAACACCGCTGAATTCAGCGTCGCGAAATAATTGTCGGACGTCGGCACCACTGTGCCGAGATATTTCTTCACCAGCTCGGGATGCTCGCGGATCGCTTCCGAGATCGGCATGAAGATCACACCGGCTTTCTTCAGCTCCGCCTGGAACGTGGTCGCAACCGAGACCGAGTCGAACACAGCATCGACAGCCACGCGCCGTTCAGGCAGTGCGTTTCCATCGGCATCCCTGCGCACCACGCCTGCCAGCATCTCCTGCTCGCGCAGCGGAATGCCCAGCTTCTCGTAGGTCTTGAGAATTTCAGGATCGACTTCGTCCAGCGAAGCCAACTCCTTCTTCTTCGGCGCGGAATAGTAATAGAGATCCTGATAGTCGATCTTCGGATAATCGACACGCGCCCAGGTCGGCTCGTCCATGGTCAGCCAGCGGCGGAACGCCTCAAGGCGCCACTCCAGCATCCATTCCGGCTCGTTCTTCTTTGCGGAAATGAATCGGACCGTGTCTTCGGAGAGACCCTTCGGGGCCTTCTCGGATTCGATCACAGTCTCGAATCCATAACGATATTGATCGACGTCGATCTGGCGAACCCGATCGACCGTCTCTTGTACGGCCGGCATCTTTATCCTCCGCTCGCGGTTTCAAGGACCACGGTGGACCGCGTAAGTTGTAGCGGGCTAAAACACTCGTGAAACGAGAACGTTAGAACTGTTCAAGCCCAATTGCTGAGGCTTTACGTAATACACTCGAGAGCTTTATCCAAGCCTCTAGACACCGATCTATGTCCGCTTCCGTGGTGTCCCAGCCCAGACTGAGGCGAATAGCTCCCTGAAGGACTGCTGGATCCACATTCATGGCTTGCAGGACGTGAGACGGCTGAACCTTGCCTGAAGAGCAGGCTGAGCCAGACGAGACGGCAATACCCTCCAGATCGAAGCCGATCACGGCGGTCTCCGCCTTGAGGCCGGGGGCCGACATCAACGTGGTGTTGGGCAGCCGCGGAACGGAATCAGCAAAAATGACAGTTCCGGGGTGGGCTCTGAGACCCTTTTCAAGCCGTGCCTGAAGCCCATTCATTCGGGCAACATCCACTTCCATTGACGCCGTTGCGGCTCTCACCGCCGCTCCAAAGCCCGCGATACCGGGAACATTCTCGGTTCCTGCCCGCCGCCCCTGTTCCTGCCCGCCGCCTTTGATGAGGGCTTCCAGACCGGACAGGGTACCCCCCACGATCATGGCTCCGACACCTTTCGGACCACCGACCTTATGCGCAGAAACGGTGAGAACATCCGCGCCGAGAGTTTTGATATCAATCGGTATTCTTGAAAGCGCCTGCACGGCATCGATGTGCAGAATACCCCCGGCGGCGTGAACGAGTTCCGCCACTTCCGCAATCGGTTGAATTGCCCCGGTCTCGTTATTGGCCAGCATCACGGACACCAGCGCCAGCGGCTTCCCCGCCAGCAACTTGGCGAGAGCGTCCAGATCGATCAGGCCCGAGGGCAGCACCGGCGCAATCGCAATGGCATTCGCCGCGAATCGTCCGCCTGCCAGCACCGACGGGTGCTCGATGGCGGAGACGATCAGCCGTTGCACCGGTTCCCCACGCCCCCTGCGCAGACCAGGCGTGAGCGCAAGCGCGTTCGCCTCCGTGCCCCCGGAGGTGAAAACCACGTTCCGCTGATCGGCACCGATCGCCGCTGCCACAGCGGCACGCGCGTCCTCAACCAACTTGCGTGCCGCCCGGCCTTCACTGTGAACCGAGGACGGATTGCCGCTGACATCGAATGCGGCCGCAATCGCGCTGCGAGCTTCCGGCCGCAGCGGCGTCGTCGCATTCCAGTCGAGATAAACGCGCTCACGCATAGGGTCTGATCGTCCAATCCGGTCTGAACGCCGTTTTATCCTGCAATTGCATGAAAATAATCAGCAATCCGGCCTAACAGCACCTCTCAGCAGGCGCAATATGCTTGCTTTTTGCCCCTTGCCCCATGCTAGAACGCGGCACCATTCGACAGACACATCGTTTGTATCGGCCAATCGGGCTGCGCAACGACGCTTCAAAGGAATTTTGATGCCTGAGGTCATTTTCACCGGCCCTGCCGGCCGTCTTGAAGGCCGCTACCACCCGGCGAAGCAGAAGAACGCGCCGATTGCGATGGTGCTGCACCCGCATCCGCAGTTCCAGGGCAATATGAACCACCCGATCGTGTATCAGGTCTATTACGCGTTCGTCGCACGCGGCTTCTCCGTGCTGCGCTTCAACTTCCGCGGCGTCGGCCGCAGCCAGGGACAATTCGATCACGGCACCGGCGAATTGTCGGACGCGGCATCCGCGCTCGATTGGGCGCAGACCATCAACCCCGAAGCGCGCGCCTGCTGGGTCGCGGGATTCTCGTTCGGCGCCTGGATCGGCATGCAGCTTTTGATGCGCCGCCCCGAGGTCGAAGGCTTTATCTCGATCGCGCCTGAACCGAACCGTTACGACTTCTCGTTCCTCGCACCCTGCCCGTCGTCCGGCCTGATCGTTCATGGCGACAAGGACATCGTGGCCCCCGCAAAGGATGTAACCACGCTGGTCGAGAAGCTGAAGACGCAGAAGGGAATCGTCATCGACCAGCAGGTCATTCCCGGTGCCAACCACTTCTTCGTCGACAAGATGGAGCCGCTGATGGAATCGGTGACGTCCTATCTCGACATGCGGCTCGCCAACGTCCGCTGACGATAACGACATTCTCAAAACAGAAATGGCGCGGATGAGGGATCATTCCGCGCCATTCTTGTAACTGGATTTGCGCCCTTAAGCAGCGGCACGCTGATCCAGTTGGGAAAGATACGACTTGTGCTTCTTCATGAATGCCGTGAGCAACGCCGGATATTCGGCGCTCACCGCGTCCCGGACCGAGGCCCGCTCGCGCAGGCTTTTGCGCCAGCGCGCGATCTTCGGCTTGTTTGCCAGAATGCCAAAGTCGCCGATCTCGTCGATGGTGTCGAAATAGCGGAACGCCGGCGCAAACACAGCATCGACCAGCGAGAACTTGTCACCGTCAAACCAAGGCCCCGCGACAAGACGTTGCTCAAGCCGTGCAAACTTGTCGGACGCCTGCTTCACCTTGGCGTCGAAGGTGGCCTTGTCGCCGGTCGTCTCAAGCACCCAGACATCGCCCAGCACAGCGGAGCCGAACTCCATCCATGCCCGATGCTCGGCGCGCGTCAGCGGATCTTGCGGGTGCAGCGGATTGGGCAAAGTTTCTTCAAGATATTCGAGAATTACCGCGGATTCGAACACCGCCTTGTCGCCGTTCTGCAGCACCGGCACCTTGCGAAGCGGCGGACTCTTCAGCAGCCAATCCG
>CAZQMD010000441.1:0-3514 GCA_964594185.1 uncultured Afipia sp.
CCCTGACGATCTGGTGGATGAGCCGGCAGCCGCGCTCGGCGCGGACGCCACCGACAGCGAGGCCTATGAAGCGCACCGCATCGCCTGCGGCGCGCCGCGCGGCGGGGTCGATTTCATCTACGGCGACGCCTTCCCGCACGAGACCAACATGGACCGCCTGCATGGCGTGGATTTCGACAAGGGCTGCTATGTCGGACAGGAAGTGGTGTCGCGCATGCAGCATCGCGGCACCGCGCGCACGCGCACCGTGCGCATCCGTCTTGACGGTTCGGTGCCGGAAATCGGGCTGCCGGTGATCGCGGGCGACAAGCCGGTCGGCACCATGGGCTCATCATCGAATGGCGTCGGTCTCGCACTGTTACGCACCGACCGCGTGTCCGATGCCCTCGACGCGGGCCTTCCGCTGACCGCAGGCGGCCTGCCGATCAGCCTCGTTTCGGTTGACGATGTCGCCCCGCCGAAGAAGGCCTCTGCATGACGAAGAAAGCATCGGCATGAAAAGTGCGCGCCTGCATGACGACGGCCTGCATCGCTGCCCATGGCCGGGTGAAGACCCGCTCTACATGGCCTATCACGACACCGAATGGGGCGTGCCGGAATACGACGACCGCGCGCTGTTCGAAAAGCTGATCCTCGACGGCTTTCAGGCCGGATTGTCGTGGATCACCATTTTGCGCAAGCGCGACAACTTCCGCAAAGCCTTCGATGATTTCGAGCCGTCGAAGATCGTGCGCTACAGCGACAAGAAAATCACAGCGCTGATGAACGACGCCGGAATCGTGCGCAACCGCGCCAAGATCGAAGGCACGGTGAACAGCGCCAAGGCCTATCTGAAGATCATGGAAGAAGGTAGAAATTCTAAGGAAGGATCTGGCTTCTCGGCCTTCCTGTGGGACTTCGTGGACGGCAAGCCCAAGATCAACAATTTCAAGACCACGGCCTCGGTGCCCGCGGCGACGCCGGTCTCGACCAGGATGTCGAAGGAACTGATCGCGCGAGGCTTCAAGTTCGTGGGTCCCACGATTGTTTACGCCTTCATGCAGGCCACCGGCATGGTCAACGATCATCTCGTCACCTGCCATTGCCATGAGACCTGCAGCAAGCTGAAGAAGCCGAAGCGCATTAAATCGAAATGACTGCGAAGAAATCACCACCCGCCCAAGCGGCATCCCGCGCCTGGCAGCGCATGCTGTCGGGCCGCCGCCTCGACCTGCTCGATCCCTCGCCGCTCGACATCGAGATCGAGGACATTGCGCATGGCCTTGCGCGGGTCGCGCGCTGGAACGGACAGACCCACGGCGCGCACATCTTCTCGGTGGCGCAGCACACCCTGCTGGTCGAAGCCGTGCTGCGTCAGCAGACCCCGCGCGTCGATCATCGCATCCGCCTCGCGGCGATGCTGCACGACGCGCCGGAATACGTGATCGGCGACATGATCTCGCCGTTCAAGGCGGTGATCGGCGGCTCATATAAAGTGGTCGAGAAGCGATTGCTGTCGGCGATCCATATCCGTTTCGGCTTGCCCGCCGTGCTGCCTGCCGAGATCGAAACGCAGATCAAGGCCGCCGATATGGGCGCGGCCTATCTCGAGGCGACGCATCTGGCGGGCTTTGCACAGGCCGAGGCCAAGCGCCTGTTCGGCCGCGACCCGAAGCTGCCTGCGGCGACGGAAAAAGATTATGTGACACCATGGTCGGCCGGGCGCGCCGAAAAGCAGTTTCTTGCGCGATTCAAGGCGCTGTGCGGATAAGCGACCACAGAGCTTCAGTTCTTCGTCATGGCCGGGTTTATCCCGGCCATCCACGTCTTGATTGCAACGCAACGAAAGACGTGGATGCCCGGAACAAGTCCGGGCATGACGAATAGAGATCACCCGCTTCCAATCCTGAATGGCGCCCCCTCCCTCGCCCGCCTATACTGGTGGCAAAAGGAAACGCCATGATTCACGTCTGCTCGCTTGCCGCCCTGCCCGCCACTGTCGAGGCCACGGGCGCGCAACACATCCTCACGGTGATGGCCAATGTGGCCCAGGTTGTCCGCCCGGCTTCGGTGCTGGAAGCCAATCACCTGCGCATCCAGATGGACGACATCAACGAGCCTGCGATGGGATTCACCGCGCCCTCGCATGATCACGTCCAGCAGGCGCTGGCGTTCATCCGCAAGTGGGATCGCACCGCGCCGATGGTGATCCATTGCTATGCCGGGATCAGCCGCTCCACCGCGAGCGCATTCATGGCCGCCTGCGCGCTCAATCCGCATCGCGACGAGACGTCGATCGCGCGCCAGATCCGCGCCGCGTCGCCAAGCGCCTATCCGAACCGCCTGATCGTCACGCTGGCGGATCAGGTGCTCGGCCGGGGCGGCCGCATGGTCCGCGCGCTCGACGCCATGGGACCGGGCAACATGACCATCGAAGGCCGCCCGTTCCGTGTGGAGATCGAATGAAAACGCGATCTCCACGTCATCGCCGCTGACATGCAGCCAATGAACCGGCGCTATTGTTTGGCGCGTCATGGCCGGATTTATTCCGGCCATCCACGCCTTGTTGGCCAAACCCGCAGCGTGAAAGACGTGGATGGCCGGGACAAGCCCGGCCATGACGGACAGAATGTCTGCTATTCAAACCAATGCCATGACGGATAAAGTCCTCACACCGATCCAGATCGGGCTGACGGCGGCCATTGTGTCGGTCGACGGCAACGAACCGTCGATCCTGACCGCGTCCGGCGGCGACGATCTTGACGGCCTGCCTTTCGGCCCGTTCGACGCTCTGGCCCATCGCACGCTGGATATCGGGCTGCGCGCATGGGTTGAAGAACAGACCGGCCTGCGGCTCGGCTATGTCGAACAGCTTTATACATTCGGCGACCGCGGCCGCCATGCGCAGCGCGGTGATACCGACGTGCATGTCGCGTCCGTCGGCTATCTCGCGCTGACGCGCGCTGCGGATAACACCTCGAAGCCGCAGGTGGCGGGGGCCACCTTCAAGCCGTGGTATCGCTATTTTCCATGGGAAGACTGGCGCGATGCGCCGCCGCCCATGATCGCAAAAGAGATTCTTCCCGCGCTGGAAGCCTGGGCGGCACAATCCGACAGGCCCGACACCGACCGCGCGTTCTCGCGCAGCGACCGCGTGCGGCTGTATTTCGGGGCCCATGACTCCAGCGGCGATGGCGCGCATTGGGACGAGGAGCGCGTGCTCGACCGCTATGAGCTGCTGTATGAAGCCGGACTGATCGAGGAAGCCCGCCGCGACGAACGCCCCGCAGCGCTGGCGCGCAAGACCATGCCCGCGCTGGGCGTGCCGATGCGCTTCGATCACCGCCGGATTCTCGCGACCGCCATCGCGCGGCTGCGCGCGAAGCTGAAATATCGTCCCGTGGTGTTTGAACTTCTGCCGCCCGACTTCACACTAACCGAATTGCAGCGGACCGTTGAGGCGATCTCGGGGCGTCATTTGCACAAGCAGAATTTCCGCCGTCTGGTGGAGGCCGGCGCGCTGGTCGAACCGACC
>CAZQMD010000442.1:0-3513 GCA_964594185.1 uncultured Afipia sp.
GGCCAGCGTTTCCGGTGCCGCGTTGCTGATAATGCGTGACGTCTCCACCGTTTGCGGACTGCTGCCGTCCTTTGCGGTGTGTGTCAGGTTCGCGATGCGGCCATGGGAGTCAAAGCCGATGGCGCTCGCGGTTCGCCGCAGGATGACATCGCTGCCCGCGGTCTTGATTGCGCGGCCCAGCGCACTGGAGAGGCGTTGCGAGCCGCCCTGAACGTAGCGTCCGCCGCTTAACAGGTAGCTGCCCTGTGCGGCGGCGAAGAACACCCACCATGTCGTGGCCGGATCGTCGTGATAGTAGGACAGGTTTGCAGCGAGTGCGGTTTTCACCGCTTCGTTGTTTCCAAAGACGCGGTCGAGTTTTTGCGACAGTGACAGGGTCCAGTCGCGGATCGCGGGCAGCATGTGACGCAACGCGCCGATGGCCTGCGACGGCGACCGGAACATGCGCGGCCCGCGCGATAACACGCCGACCGCAGATGCGATCTGCTCCATCTCGCCCAGCAAGCGCACGATGCCTTCGCGTGCTTCCGGAAACCGTTCGATCAACGCTCGCCGCGCAGCATCGAAGTTGTCGGGCAAGGTCATCGGCGCACCAACCGGTCCGCCGCGCACCTCGTAGAATGTTCCAGACGGAATCCATTGGACGGCGTCGAGCACACCGGCGCGTGTGAGTGGATCGTGCTTGGCATCGCGCGGGTCGTGCGGGTCGCTGGTTTCGTGCAGCGAACCTTCGACAAACAGGTCGCCGACCTTATAGCTGGAGGCGGCACCGCCGACCGAATTGCTCCGCTCGATCACGAGCACCTTGCGTCCGGCGCGTGCGAGGATCGCGCCGGCGGTCAGGCCGCCGAGGCCCGCGCCAACGATGACGGCGTCGGTGCGCGTCATGCTCTGGCGAGACCGCGCACTATTTCCAGGCCGCCTTGTCGGTGTCCCAGCGCTGACCTTTCAGTTCCGACGCAATTGCCTTGATCATTCCGTCGTCGTCGTTGAACGTGCTCTCTTCCTCGCCACCGGCATTCTCGGCAAACTGCAACTGCGGCGCAGCCGTCTCATCCGTGGTCTTGCTGGAGGGAATGCCGAGCCACATCACCAGGCGATCCGATCCGCCGGGCTTGTCGGGGCTGACCAGTGCGGTAATTTCCAGCGTCTCGGTGAGGTCGAGCGCCGGCGAAAGCTGGCTCGGGCGCTTGAGCGTGAACGTGAGTTCGCCGGTGGCGTCGTTCCATGTCATGGAGGCCGGTTTCGCGCCCATGGTCTTTGCGGCAATGCCGGTCAGCGCCGTGGCGAGCTTGTCGCGGTTGAGTTTTCCGTCGGGATTCCACTCGCCGCCCGCAAAGCGGATCGCCCGCTCCATGTCATAGGTGCCGGAGGTCCAGCCCGCTGCGGCAACGCCCGGTGCGGTCTTCACGCTTGCGATCAGCGCGGCTGCGCGCGCCGGATCGATGAAGAGACGCAGGATCTGATGGCCCGAGCGCAGCGCATTGCAATCGGTCGCGATGCTGTCGAGGGCGATCTGGACGTTCTGGCCCTTCATGCTCTTCACCAGATCGGCAAAATTCTCGCGCTTGACGCGGATCGCGATCGACTGCGGCGACACCTGCGTGAAATCCTTCGGCGCCTCGCTGAGATCGTCATCGACCACCTGCGACTGCTGAAATTCCTTCTCATCGACATCGGCATTGTCCGGTGACGAGACCGAGGTGAGATTGCCGCCCAGCGTGATCTTGCCGTCGAACGAGACCGACTTGCTGCCCTTGCGGGTCAGATTGACCGTGACCGGCGTTTTGTTTTCGAGGCTTTGTCCGCTGCCGGAGAGTTTCTCGCCTTCGACCTTCAGATCGAGCGTGAAACGGTCCTTGCGGTCGGAATGGGTCGATACCGAATAGCAGACGTCAAGCAAGGCGGACACCACCTTGCCGCCCTGCCGGGTCTCCTTGATGAAGGCATCGACCGGCAGCTCACCCAGAATATCGCCCAGCGAATTGAAATAGCGCACGTCGCTTATGGCCGGCGCAGCCTTCGCATCCTTGGCGGTCTGGGCCTGAACCGGCAACGCTCCTGCCAGTGCGAGAGTGCAGCCAATCATCAATGCGCGCATGGGTCTGATCCTGAGTCGAAAGGGAACCGGACAATCTCAAAAGCGAGCCGGATTGTCGCGGTGATTCTTGGAGTTGAGACAATAAAAAAGGCCGCCCGCAGGCGGCCTTTGATGTCGTTGAGATGAACGGGGTGGCTTAGAAACCCATACCACCCATACCGCCCATGCCACCCATTCCGCCGCCGCCCGGCATCGCCGGTGCTGCATCCTTCGGCACATCGGCAACCATGGCTTCGGTGGTGACCAGAAGACCGGCGACAGAGGCCGCGTCCTGCAGGGCGGTGCGAACCACCTTGGCCGGATCGATGATGCCCTTGGCGACCATGTCGACATACTCTTCGTTCTGCGCGTCGAAGCCGAAGGTCTCGGTCTTGTTGTCGAGGATCTTGCCGACAACGATGGAACCTTCGACGCCCGCGTTCTCGGCGATCTGGCGGATCGGAGCTTCCAGCGCCTTCAGCACGATGTTGATGCCGGCCTGAACGTCGGAGTTGTCGTTCTGGATGCGGCCGACGGCCTTCTTGGCGCGCAGCAGCGCGGTGCCGCCGCCGGGAACGATGCCTTCCTGAACGGCCGCGCGGGTGGCGTTCAGGGCGTCTTCGACGCGATCCTTCTTTTCTTTCACTTCGATTTCGGTGGCACCGCCGACGCGAATGATCGCGACGCCGCCAGCGAGCTTGGCCAGACGCTCCTGAAGCTTCTCACGGTCGTAGTCCGAGGTGGTTTCCTCGACCTGCGCCTTGATCTGGTTCACGCGCGCCTCGATGTCGGCCTTCTTGCCGGCGCCATTGACGATGGTGGTGTTTTCCTTGTCGATCACGACCTTCTTGGCGCGGCCGAGCATCTTCAGGGTGACGCTTTCCAGCTTCATGCCGAGATCGTCGGAGATCAGCTGACCGCCGGTCAGGATCGCGATGTCTTCCAGCATGGCCTTGCGGCGATCGCCGAAGCCCGGAGCCTTGACGGCTGCAACCTTGAGGCCACCGCGCAGGCGGTTGACGACGAGGGTCGCGAGCGCTTCGCCTTCGATGTCTTCAGCGACGATCAGCAGCGGCTTGCCGGTCTGAACGACAGCTTCGAGGACGGGCAGCATCGCCTGCAGGCCGGAGAGCTTCTTCTCGTGCAGGAGGACGTAGGCGTCTTCCAGCTCGGCGGTCATCTTCTCGGGGTTGGTCACGAAGTAGGGCGAGAGATAGCCGCGATCGAACTGCATGCCCTCGACGATGTCGACTTCGGTGTCGAGCGACTTGGCTTCTTCAACCGTGATGACGCCTTCGTTGCCGACCTTCTGCATCGCCTTGGCAATCATCGAGCCGATGGTGGAGTCGCCGTTGGCCGAGATGGTGCCGACCTGCGCGATTTCTGCGGAGGAGGCGACCGGCTTGGCGGGCTTCTCGATGTCCTTGATCACG
>CAZQMD010000443.1:0-3472 GCA_964594185.1 uncultured Afipia sp.
GGGACCGCCAGACACGGCAGATCGCCGATACGGGGGACGAGGCCGCCGGTAACGCTGCGCCATTGCGCCGCCACGACGAAAAACACGGCGCCGAGCGCCAATGTGCCCAGCGCGAGATTGTGGCCCGACAGGCGCAGGATCGGTCGGGCGATCAAGAAGCCGAGCAGCCCCGGCAATAGCACCGCAGCCACCAGCGCCACGGGCGCTGGCAGCGCCAGCTTCTGCAGGGCAAAGGCCGCCGCATAAGCGCCAATGCCCATGAAGGCGCCTTGGCCGAGCGAGACCTGCCCTGCGTAGCCCAGCAGCAACGTAAGGCCAATGGCCGCGATAGCGTGGATCATCGACAGGATCAGAATCGAGCGATGGAACTGGCTGGTCAGCGCTAGTTCTGCGAGCGTAAGAACCACAGCAAGGCCTGCGAGGATAACCGCGTCATGCCGGAGGTTGGAATTCGATGTCGAAGTGGTCATGGCTCAGACCCGTGTAACGATGGCGCGACCGACGAGGCCCTGCGGCCTAAGGATTAGAACGAGAATGAGAAGGATAAAACCGACGGCATCCTTGAAGCCGGAGGCGACGTATCCGGCGGACAGGCTCTCAACAACGCCGATCAACAGTCCACCGACAATAGCTCCGATGGGGTTGCCCAGCCCGCCGGCGACAGCCGCCGCGAAGCCCTTGAGACCAAGGAAGATGCCGTTTTCGTAGAACGCTGCGGATATCGGGGCGAGCATCGCGCCGGCCAAACCACCGAGCGCACCCGCCAAGGTCATGGCGATGGCGGCGGCGCGCTTCGGCTCGATGCCGCAAAGGGCGGCGGCCCTCGGTTCTTGACTCGCGGCGCGCATTGCCTTGCCGAACATGGTTTTCGAGAACATGTACCACAAAACGGTGCTGGTCAGCGCCAGGACGAAGATGATCCAGAGGCCTTGGCTCGGAATGTAGACGTTGCCTATCAACACCAGCGGCAAAAGCCCGAATTCCGGCACGAACGTGATTTCACGCCCGAAGGCGAGCGCGGCTGCCCCGCGCAAGGCGAGCGCCACGCCGATGGTCAGCATCACCAGCGTCAACGGATCGGAACTGCGCGCCATCGCCATATCGAGAATGCAGCGCTGCATCAGCCAGCCGGTAAGCGCCGCACCCGCTACAGCGAGCAGGAGCGCCAGCGACATCGGCAGTTTGGCGGCCTGCGCCGCGCAGGCAAGAAGAACGCCGCCGAGCATCAGGAATTCGCCGTTGGCGAAATTGATCAGTTTGGTAGCATTGTACACAATGGTGAAACCAAGTGCCGCCATGCCGTAAATGCAGCCGACCACGAGGCCCGTGATCAGGATTTGCAGCAGGGTATCCATTTTACCTCCAGGCTTTGCTTCGGTCGCTGACGGACGGATTGCAAGACCGCCCGCCCTGCAGGTCACTTCACGGTGACGAACTTGCCGCCTTGAACCTGCAGCATCACCATCGACTGCGACTCCCGGTCGAGGCCGTTGTGGTTGGCGTCAGTGAAGCGAAACATCCCGTTGGCGCCGGGGAAGGAAATGCCACTGCGCATGGCTTCCGCCAGCTTCTCGCGATCCGGGGACCCGCCAGCCTTTTTCAGCGCTTCCTCGATGAGCAGCATCGCGTCCGAGGGATGCCCGATGAAGGTCGTGGCGTCGGCTTTGAACTTCTCCTTGTAATCGGCCGCGAGTTTGGTCACCACTGGGCGCATCGGATCGTTTGCGGCAAGGCTCTCGGGCGCGAGCAGACGCATGGACGATACGTAAGACTTCTCCGCTGCCGCGCCGGCCTGCTCGATCAGCTGCGGCGAGGCAGCACCATAGCTGTTGTAGATCGGCTTGTTGTAGCCAATGGCCGCCGCGTTCTTGAGTATGATGGTCGGACCGGGGTTGACGCTCCAGATCAGCATCGCATCGGCGCCACTCGACCGAATCTTGAGGATCTGCGGCGTCATGTCGGTATCGCGTGGGCCGAACTCTTCCGCTGCGTTGACCTTCAGTCCGAGTTGGCTGGCTACCTCTTTGACGACTGCGGCACCGGCCTGCCCAAAACCATCGGCGGAGGACAGGATGCCGACGGAGGTGGCGCCCTTGACCTTCATGAAAGAAATCAGGTGCTCGGCAACGATGCGGTCGGTCGGTGGAGTCTTGAAGACGTAAGGGGTTGGGGGCACAACAACCGCTTCCGCGCCTGCGAAGCTGACGAGCGGCACCTTGTTTTCGTTTGCGACCGCGCGGATCGCCAGGCTTTCGCCGGTCGTCGAGGGGCCGACCACAACATGCACCTTGTCTGAATCTATTAGGCGGCGGAACTGCTGGGCCGCGATTGTGCCGTTGCCTTCGGTGTCGTAGAGGAACGGCCTGATCTTGTTACCGGCCATGCCGCCGCGCGCATTGATCTGTTCGACGAGCATCTCGAAGGCGTTCTTCTGTGATGCGCCGATGAAGGCCGTTGGCCCCGAGGCTGCGATCAACGCACCAATGCGGATTTCCTTATCCTGGGCCTGCGCTGCTCCCAATAAAGCGACGGCCATAGTCAGGCCCAGACCGGCGGAAAGCAGGTTTCTGCATGTTGTCATGATGGGTTTCCTCCCTTAGAGTTTCTCGATACTGGTCTTCAGTTGCGTTCGCTGGCCGCATGGAGGCCCGCGATGTAACCAAAGGTCATGCCCGGTCCGAGCGTGATGCCGCCGCCGGAATAATTCCCGCCAAGCACGCTCGCCATGTCATTGCCGACGGCATAAAGCCCCTTGAGCGGCGTATTGTCAGGGCCGATCACACGCGCGTGTTCGTCGGTTTTGAGGCCTGCGAAAGTGCCGATATCGCCGGGGACGACCCGCACAGCGTAGAATGGACCGGTCGCGATCGGCGCGAGGCACGGGTTCGGCTTGACCTCTGGATCGCCGTGAAAACGGTTGTAGGCGGTCGAGCCTTTGCCGAAGGCAGTATCCGTGCCAGTCGGAACGTCCGCGTTCCAGCGGGCGACCGTTTCCTCGAAAGCGTTTCGTTCAATGCCCGCCACTGATGCAAGCTCGGCAAGAGTGTTGCCGCGCATCAGGTAGCCGGAGCGGATCGAAGGTTGAAGAGGTAGCGGCGCCGGTTTCACATGGCCAAGACCGTATTTGCGGATGGTGCGGTGATCGGCGATCAGGAATGCCTCCGCCGGTTGGTCCGAAGGGCACGCACATTCCATGCCCTGCACGAAATCATGATAGCTGTTGGCTTCGTTGACGAAGCGGCGTCCGGCTCGCGAGACAGCGATGACGCCCGGCTTGCCGCGGTCGATGAAGTGGGGGAACGGGCCCTTGGTACCATCCTTGCGCGGCACAAGGCTGGTCGGAGCCCAGGCACCCGCGTTGGGATAATCCTTGACGACCTCGCCGCCAACCGACTCGCCCAGACGTACGCCGTCTCCAGTGTTTCCAGGACTCGCCGCCGACCAATGCTCGCTCTCACCGGCGCAGTGATTA
>CAZQMD010000444.1:0-3444 GCA_964594185.1 uncultured Afipia sp.
GGATGTGCGCTTCGCCGCCATGATCCCGGCGACGCGTGCCGTGCCGAGCACATCACCCTTGGTGGCGTTGCCCTTCACAATCAGATCGAGCGTCTTGCGGGTCATCACGACCTGACCCTCGGCCACTGCGACGCGCTCCGTATCCGGCTTGGCGGACACGTCGACCATGCGGGCTTCGCCCTTGGCGTCGATGTGAGTGAGCTGTTTTGTCTTCTTCGCCATTACGCGACCCGGGGAGAGGCATTGCTGCGCGCAAGCAGCGTGCGCGTTGCCGCCGTCACATCGGACTGCCGCATCAGGCTTTCGCCGACAAGGAACGTCTCCATGCCGACGCGCGCGAGACGTGACAAATCCTCCGGCGCGAAGATGCCGCTCTCGCCGACGCTGATGCGATCCTTCGGGATCAGCGGCGCGAGATCTTCGCTGGTCCTGAGCGTGACCTCGAAGGTGCGCAGGTTGCGGTTGTTGACGCCGAGCAGCGGCGACTTCAGCTTCAACGCGCGGTCGAGTTCTTCGCGGTTATGGACTTCGAGCAGCACATCCATGCCATGGGCGAACGCCGCGTCCTCAATGTCTCTGGCTGCGGCGTCATCGAGCGCGGCCATGATGATCAGGATGCAGTCCGCACCATGCGCACGCGCTTCCGCCACTTGATAGGTGTCGTACATGAAATCCTTGCGCAATACCGGCAGCGCCACCGCAGCGCGGGCCGCGACCATGAAGGCGAGCGACCCCTGGAACGACGGTGTATCGGTCAGCACCGAGAGACATGCCGCGCCGCCAGCCTCATAGGCTTTGGCAAGCAGCGGCGGATCGAAGTCGGCGCGGATCAGTCCCTTGGAGGGGGAGGCCTTCTTGATTTCCGCGATCAGCGCGTAGTCGCCATTGGCGTGTTTCGTGCGAATGGCTTTTGCAAAGCCGCGCGGCGCGGGCGCGGCCTTGGCGCGGGCTTCGATCTCGCTCAGGGAAACCGCGCGCTTGGCAGCGGCGATTTCCTCGCGCTTGTAGGTTTCGATTTTATCGAGGATGTCAGCCAAGGGTCGCTCCTCCTCAAGCATTGGAGACGGCGACGAGACGCGTCAGCCGGTCCGTTGCCGCGCCAGTGTCCAGCGCCCTGGTGCCGAGCGCAACGCCTTCCTTCAGGTCTTTCGCCTTGCCCGCGACCACAAGCGCCGCGGCAGCATTGATCAGCGCGACATTGCGATAGGCGTTCTGCTTGCCTTCGAGCACGTCACGCAGCGCTTTTGCATTGGCTTCGGCATCGCCGCCCTTGAGTTCGTCGGCGGTGGCGCGCGGCAACCCGGCATCCTCCGGTGTTACCTCGAAGGTGCGGATGTTGCCGTTCTCAAGCGCCGCGACATGCGTCGGGCCGGTGAGGGTGATTTCGTCGAGGCCGTCGGAGCCGTGCACAACCCAGGCTGATTCCGCGCCGAGATTCTTCAGCACCTGCGCCAGCGGCTGCACCCAGTGCTTGGAGAACACGCCGACCATCTGCCGCTTGACGCCGGCAGGATTGGACAGCGGTCCGAGCAGGTTGAAGATGGTGCGGGTGGCAAGCTCGACGCGGGTCGGGCCGACATTCTTCATCGCCGGATGATGCGTCGGCGCGAACATGAAGCCGATCCCGGCCTCGGCGATGCAGCGTCCGACGGCTTCCGGCGCTATGTTGATATTGACGCCGAGTGCGGCGAGCGCGTCAGCCGCGCCGGACTTGGATGACAGCGCGCGGTTGCCGTGCTTGGCGACCGGCACGCCGGTGCCTGCGAGAATGAACGATGCGCAGGTCGAAACATTGACCGAGCCCGATCCGTCGCCGCCGGTGCCGACGATATCGACGGCGTCGGCAGGCGCCTTCACCGTCAGCATCTTGGAGCGCATCGCGGACACCGCGCCGGTGATTTCATCGACGGTCTCGCCGCGAACCCGCAGGCCCATCAGCAACGCGCCCATCTGCGAGGGCGTCGCTTCACCGGACATCATGCGGTCGAACGCCGCTGCGGCTTCGTCGCGTGACAGCGCAGCGCCGGTGGCGACCTTTCCGATAATGGCTTTCAGATCGTCCATATCACTGAGCCGAGGAAGCGCCGGTCGCCGTGGCGAACGCATTCTGGTTGATGGTGACGCCGATCTCGGTTTCGAGCTTCGCGATATAGGCGGCAAGCTGTTCTTCCATTTCGGCGCGGCGCAGGTTGTCCGTCAGCTTCTTGACGTCTTCGGATGCGAGATCGACCGGCGGCACGACAATATCGGTCACCTTGAACACGATCCACTCGCTGGCTCCCGCGCCCTCGGTCTGGCCGAAGCCATCCTTCGGCGTGCGGAATGCTGCCGTGACAAGCCGCTCAGGAATGTCCTTGGCCTCGGCGTCGCGCCTGAACAGCTTGGCGGTTTCGACCTTGACGCCCGCAGCCGCGGCTTCAGCCTCGAGCGTGGCGCCCTTTTCGAGCTTGCCGACCATCTCGGCTGCCTTGGCGCGCAGGCGGGTCGAGACCTGTTCATCCTTCCAGCGCGCCAGAACCTGATCCTTCACTTCATCGAGCGCGCGGTCGCGTGACGGCGTGATGCCGAGAACATCGAACCAAAGTTCGCCGCCGTTGTACTGGACGGGTTCGTTCTCGACGCCGATGTTGCTGGCGAAGGCGGGGGACACGATATCCACGCCCTGCGGCAGATCGGTCACCGGCTTGCCGTCCGGCGCGCGGCCGGAACGATCGATGGCTTCGATCGTGGTCGCCTTGAGCCCGAGCTTTTGAGCGGCCTCGGCGATGTTCGCTCCGCCGCCGCGCTCGTCCTCGATCTTGTTGTGCAGGTCCTGCATCTGGGTACGTGCGCGCTCCAGCGCGATCTCGCGCTTGATCGCAGGTGCAACGCTTTCGAACGATGGATTGGTGCCTGGCTCGACCTTGGTGACTTTCAGCAGGGCGGTAATCAGCGTTCCCTTGACCGGCTCGCTCACCGTATCGGGTGCGAGCGCGAATGCGGCGTCGGCGAGGGCGCTGTCGCCGATCGACGATTTCGCCACGGTGCCGAGATCGATGTCGGCCGTGCTTAGCTTGCGCTCCTTGGCGATGTCCTCGAACGACGTTCCGGCCTTGATGCGGTCGCTTGCCGCTTTCGCTTCGTCGGCGTTCGGGAATGGAATCTGGAACACCTGACGCTTCTCCGGCGTCGCATACCGCTCGCGGCGCTGCTCAAACGCCTTCTTCGCGTCCTCGTCGGAGACGGTGATGGTCTTGGCGATATCATCCGGCGTCAAAGCCAGCATTGCGATCTTGCGGAACTCCGGCGCGCGGAACAGTTGCTTGCGGTCTTCGAAGTAAGCCGCGAGTGCTTCGGGCGAAGGCGCGTCGATGGTGCCGGCCTGCGCGGCGGTCAGCCTGACGAAGTCAGCCGAGCGCTGCTCGTTCTGGAAGCGGACCAGCGCTTCGATCTGGGTCTTCGGAG
>CAZQMD010000445.1:0-3441 GCA_964594185.1 uncultured Afipia sp.
GGCGCGGGAATGGGGGCGGCAGCTATCGCAGTGACACCACAAGACTCCCTTCGGCCGACCTCGCGCCTCGACGCCCACCGCCCCACAAAGGGAGCGGCCTGAAAAGGTCTCGATCATTGTCGTGCTCCGGGCTTACTCTCCATGGCGACGAACACTATCGCCCCGGAGAGGAAAGTAAGTGCGCCGATCGCTCCGATCGCCCAGGCCATGCCGAACAGGTCGGCGATGATGCCGGCCGACAGCGCCCCTATCGCGTAACCGAGGTCGCGCCAGAAGCGGTAGACGCTGAGCGAGCGTGCGCGCCAGCTTGGATGCGAAGCGTCGGACACCGCAGCGATCAGGCTCGGATACACCAAGGCCGTGCCAAGCCCTAGAAGCAGGCTGCCGACCAGCCACCCTTCGAAATGACTTGTCGCGGCGGTCAGGAATAGACCCGCGGCCTGCACCCACATGCCGGCCACGATCAAGCCCTTGCGGCCCCAGCGATCGGAAAGAGGGCCCGTGGCGATCTGCAGGATGCCCCAGGTGACCGGATAGACGGCCTTCAGTATGCCGATCCGATCGACGTGGAGGCCAAACGAAGCGAAGAACAGCGGAAAGATTCCCCAGCTCATCCCATCATTCAGATTGTTGACGAGCCCAGCCTGGGACGCGGCGAACAGATTGCGATCTCGGAACGACGTGAGGACGAATATCTCCCTGAAGCTGATCGGAGACGCTTGATGCGCATGCGCCGCGGTCTCCAGCCGGACGTGCTCACGTGTATCGCGCACCAGCAGGATCGAGAGCGCTGCGCCGAAGACGGCGTAGGCTACCCCGAGGTAGATCGGCGCCGGCCGCAGTCCATACTTCGAGGCAAGATACCCGGTGAGGAAGGCGGTCACGCCGACCGCGAGATAGCCTGCGAACTCGTTCAGGCCGACGGCAAGCCCGCGCGACTTCGGGCCGACGAGATCGATTTTCATGATCACCGTCATAGACCACGCCAAACCCTGGTTGATGCCGAGAAGGGCGTTTGCTGCGATGACCCATCCCCAGCTTGGCGCCCACATGATCATGAGCGGCACCGGCAGCCCGACGAGCCAGCCGAGGATCAGAACACGTTTGCGTCCCCATGCGTCGGCGAGCTGGCCAGAGACCAGGTTGGCGCACGCCTTCACGATTCCGAAGCTTACGATGAAAGAAACAACGAGCGTCGTCGAACTGATCTTGAACTCCTCGGAGCCGATCAGCGGCACGACCGTCCTCTCGATTCCGACCATCCCGCCGACGAAGGCGTTGATCAGGACGAGCAAGGCAAATTGCGGCCAGTTCTCTTTCAGCCCTAATCGGACAGACGAGGCAGTCTGTGGACCGGTTACAGCCTCGGTCATGAGATCAGGCCGCAGCCGCCGCAGTGCCTGAATTTTCCGCCCTGATCTTCGCGGCTCCCGGTGGCGCCGGCGGAATCTCGGCGACCATGAACCGGACAAACTCGGCTTCGTCCTCGATCATGAACGCCTGATTGTGTCGCTTCTCGAAGCCGATCGCGGACGATGGCTTGCCACTCAGGCGGCGACCGCAGACCGAGCCCGCATACGCGCCCGGCAACACCTCGACGTAGTCAGGAAGTTCCTTCAGCCTTCGCACGCTCTTGAACAATTGCCTCGCGCCTTCCTCCGCGCTCGCCGCAAGTTCGGTGCGGCCGAGATCGCCGACCATGAGCGTGTGTCCGGTGAAGACGAACCAGGGCTCGTTGGCGCGGGTTCGGTCCGTCACAAGGATGCAGATGTGCTCGGGTGTGTGACCCGGCGTGTGCATCACCGTCGCCGACACATTGCCGAGCGGAAGAACCTCCCCGTCGTTCACCGCCTTGTACGGAAACGATACGCCAGCCTCCGCCGAGAGCACGTATTCGGCTCCCCCTGCGGCCGCGAGCGCGCGCCCCGCCGACAGGTGATCGGCATGGACATGGGTGTCGATGACGTAGTTTATCCGCATGCCGGCATTGTGGGCGGCCTGGAGGTAGGGCTGAATATCGCCGACCGGGTCGACGACCGCCCCGGTGGCTTTGCCGCCGCAGCCGAAAAGGTAGGAAATACCGACTGGATCGCTATGCAAGAACTGGCGGAGAATCATGGACTTGCACTCCCTAGTGAGAAACGCTAGATACATTCAATCGATCTGCTGAATGATATATTGAGGGAGCGCCGTGTCAAGCTCGGGACCGAAACAGGCGATCTATGAAAACCTTGCCCAGGTAGCGCAGGCGCTTGGCCATGCTCACCGGCTTGAGCTCTTGGAGCACCTTGCGCAGGGGATCCGCACCGTCGAGGAACTGTCGGCTCGGGCACATCTGACCTTCGCGAATACGTCGCGGCACCTGCAGATCCTGAGGCGCGCGCGTCTCGTCGAGACCGAGCGTCGCGGCAAACACATTCTCTATCGTCTCGCCGGCGATGCCGAAGTGGTCACGCTGCTCAAAGCGCTGGGGCGCGTCGGTGAACGGAATGTTGCCGAGATCGGTCGTGTTGTGACCGATTACTTCCAGGCCCGAGATTCGCTCGAGCCTGTCTCGCGTGACGACCTGGTCGCGCGATTGCGGGACGACCTGGTTACGTTGCTCGACGTGCGGCCCGAGGATGAGTTCGCACTTGGCCATCTACCGGGGGCGCTCAACATTCCACTGGCCGAACTAGAAAGACGTTTGGGCGAGTTGCCGAAAGGCCGTGAAGTGATTGCCTACTGTCGCGGGCCCTATTGTGTGCTTTCGTTCGAGGCCGTGGCGGCGCTGAGGGCGCGCGGTTATCGCATTCGCCGTCTTGAGGACGGCTACCCGGAGTGGAGGGCCGCAGGCCTGCCGATCGAATCCGCGGCTTGAGACAACTCGTCAGGTGCATCATGGATGATAAGCCTCATCGCGCGGAACCCGCGTGGCCGATCGTCGGCATCAAGGATCACAAGGCGCCCTCGGTGTTCCGGCCTGAATCCCTGTTGAGGGAGGCGCGCAGGCAGAGACACTTGCCGCTCGTCGCTGTGCCCGAAATCTGCGTGCTCGATCCGGACGGTGACGTCGTCCGCCACCTCAAGCGGACCGGCGCTGGCCGGATCCACGAAGGTTGGGCATGCTATCACACCGAGCTTCTTGCCTTCGATCTCGACGGCATCGGCGAGGTCGGGATCGTCGGCTGCGCGGTCGGGGCACCCTTCGCCGTCCTGGTCGCAGAACAGCTGTTCGCGTCAGGCTGCCGGCTGCTCGTCAGCGTCACCTCGGCGGGCCAGATCAATCCCATCGGACCGACACCCTATTTCGTCCTGATCGACCGCGCGCTCCGCGACGAGGGGACGAGTTATCACTATCTGCCTGGCTCGGCTTTCGCCGCGGCACCCGACGTGTCGCTTCTGGATCGCGTCGAGCGGGCTGGCCGGTCGCTGCTGGAGAAGCTGCATCGCGGCTCGACC
>CAZQMD010000446.1:0-3421 GCA_964594185.1 uncultured Afipia sp.
TTGCACATCCTGCTGTACCGCGATGGGGTCGTGCAGCGGATGCTACGATAGAGCCCTTTCGTCGCGCGCGTTCGCGGGCGGCGTGGAGCATTGCAGCTTCATCCGCGGGATCTCGGAATCAGATAGATTTCCATGCCGGGCGCGTCATCGAGCGACCAGCTGGAAGGCCACCCGTTCAGGAGCCCGGCCCCTCCTTGAGGGGGCTGCCACGCCTCTCATGGCTTTCGCGCCCGGCCACGTTCGGAACAGCCGGCCTGCCAAGGTCCATCACAACAGACCCAGGCTGCGGACCAGCATGTAGATTGCGACTGCGAATATGAGCGCGGCAAACACGGTGTTCAATGCGCCCTTGCGGCTGGCCAGGGAGGTTGCAGAGCGGGCGCCGAGGAGCCCGCCGAGAACGCCGCCGACGATGAACAACCCGGCGAGGGACCAGTCCACGAAGCCGGACACGGCGTAGTTCGCCGCAGTTGTCAGTCCGAAGGCGGTCACCGCCAGCAGAGAAGAACCCACCGCGTACAAGATCGGCATGCCGGTGGCGGCGATCAGAGCGGGTACGATCAGGAAACCACCGCCGATCCCGAAGAAGCCGGACACGCCCCCCGTGGCGAGACCATAAGCCACCAGCTTCGGCAGATTTTCACGATTAAGCCTGACCGACGGCTCGCCCTCGCCGGAGCGGCCCTTCAGCATCAGCGCTCCCACGACCAGCATGACGATGGCAAACAGGGCGAGAAGCTTCTGGCCGTCGATGATCTTGCCCAGAGTGGAGCCGAGAAAGGCGCCCGCGACGCCCGCGAGCGCGGACACGGAGGCGCAGCGCCACTTCACATTGCCGGCGCGAACGTGGTTGGCCAGGTTGGTCGCGGCGTTCGCCGCGACGGCGATGGCGCTGGTCCCGATCGCGACATGGGGATCCGCTACCCCGACCAGATAGATCAGCAGCGGTACCGCGAGAATCGAGCCGCCGCCTCCGACCAGGCCCAGCGAAAAGCCGACCAGCGAGCCAGAGGCGATGCCGAGCGCGCCTTGGGCCAGAGACAGCATAGCGGATACTCCTCAATTCTCGGGCGTCACGCGGCTCGCCCCGGCGCGCTGTAGAGTTGGCGGTTCCAAGGGGCCCGCATGAGCATACGGGCCATACCGCAGAAGCCTGTGAGCCCGGCGGTGATCAACCCGGCACCGACGAATGCCGGCACGGCGAAGAACCAGGGCGAGACCAGAAGGCCAAGCAGCGTCCCGACGAAGACCAGACTTCCGGCCCCCATCTGCACTTGGCGCTGAAGCTCGATCGGCTGCCGCCGGTCGGTCGCGACCGGCAGACCCGCCTTACGCCAAGCATCGAGCCCGCCATCGACGACGAAGGCCTCGCAGGCGGGATCGAGTTTCACGGCGAGCCGCGGAGCGTTGGCTTGGGTTCGCGCGCCGCTCTTGCAATGGAAGATGATCGGCTTGTGATGCGCCGCGAGATCGGCGTCGTCGAGTTTCGACAGCGGCAGGTTCCGCGCGCCCGGGATCTTCTCGCGAGCGTGCTCGTCCGCTTCGCGGATGTCGATGAGGGTAGCGCCCTTGTCGAGAAGACGACCCGCATCCGTCGGGGTGATAGTCGGTAGAGACATTCCTGGTTCCTTCTTTGGCTTATCTGCGCTTGGCTATGACGGGCGCGCAAAACAGCTTGTGCAGCGTAGCAAAGAGCTGCTCGATGCGCGGATCGGCGATGCGATACCAGAGCGTCTGGCTTTCCCGGCGGAAAGTGACGAAACCCTCGTCGCGCATCTTCGCGAGATGCTGCGACAGCGCCGATTGCGACAGGTCGACCGCCTCGGCGAGGGAACTCACGTTGTCCTCGCCGCATTCAACCAGTCTGCACAGGATCATCAACCGGCGCTCATTGGCGAGCGCGCGCAAGATGGAGGCAACTTCAACTGCCTGCTTTCCGAAAGTTGCCGGATCGAATGTTGAGATGGCCATATTCCCGTTCCCATTATTTCAGGTATTGCTTAATTAGGCATCGCTAATATATTCGTCAAGTCCAAGTGACCATGGCATCAGGGAGTTCCAGAATGTCACAGCCAATTATCCGATCGTTCTTCGACGAGCCCACCAACACCGTAAGCTACCTTGTCGCCGATCCGGCTACGAAAAAGGCCGCCATCATCGATCCGGTGTTCGACTACGACCATAATTCAGGAGAGGTGGATACGCGCTCCGTCGAGGCGATGCTGGCAGCCGCCGAACAAGCGGGCTACACCGTCGAATGGGTTCTGGAGACCCACGCGCATGCCGACCATCTATCGGGCGCGCCCTTTATCAAGTCGAAGACCGGAGCCAAGATCGGTATCGGCGAGCACATCAAAGACGTGCAGCGCATCTTCCGACCGATCTTCAACGCCACCGACCTGAAGACCGACGGCAGCGACTTCGATCATCTGTTCCGCGACGGAGAGCGCTTCAAGATTGGGGAGCTCGACGTGGAGGTTCTCTATACCCCGGGGCACACGCCGGCAGACGTCTCCTACAAGATCGAGGATGCGGTGTTCGTCGGCGACACTTTGTTCATGCCCGACTACGGCACCGCGCGCGCCGACTTCCCCGGCGGCGATGCTCACAAGCTTTACCGTTCGATCAAGCGGCTGCTGGCGCTGTCGCCGGAAACACGGCTGTTCATGTGTCACGACTACAAGGCCCCCGGCCGAGATACGTTCGCGTGGGAGACCACGGTACGCGAGCAGCGCGAGAACAACGTCCACGTCAAAGACGGCGTATCGGAAGACGAATTCGTGGCCATGCGGCAGGCGCGCGACACCAAGCTGTCGGCACCGAAGCTGCTGCTGCCTTCCATTCAGGTCAACATCCGCGCCGGCAAATTCCCGCCGGCCGAAGCCAACGGGGTGCGCTATCTCGCGATCCCCGTGAAACTCAAGGGCGGCGCGCAGACCTGCGTGTAGGCCCCAGACGATCGTTCATGCCGTGGCACCGGTCGCTGATCAGACGTCGAACGTCAGCTCCGACCGAGTGCCGCTGCGACCTTCGCGGTTGGATATGGTGAGTTTCGCTCCGACCTTGGCGAGCGCGAGCTTGACGATGGCAAGGCCCAGCCCACTTCCGATCGGGCTCCTCAGTCGACCCCGGAAGAAGCGCTTTCCGATTTGATCGAGTTCGTCGGCGGGGATCCCCGGCCCTTCGTCCTCGATGGCGACGGCATTGCCCCGGGCCGTCCAGACGACCCGTCCCTCGCTAGTGTACTGCATCGCGTTTTCGTGCAGGTTCCGCAGCGCGAGCTGTAGGCATTCGGCGTTCGTATTCAGCACCATGGCCCGGACGCTGGCGTCGATCGTCACTGTCGTCCGTTCGTGCCTCGGAGTGGCGGCGACGATCTCCTCGAGGATCGGTCCGACCGCGACCGGTGCCAACGGTGCAT
>CAZQMD010000447.1:0-3410 GCA_964594185.1 uncultured Afipia sp.
AAGTCAATCCGTCGACCGGCGTCGGACTGCTGATTGCTGGCTTTAACAGAGGGACCAGGTGGTCATCTACCGCTTCATTCGCGGCACCGCCGAATTCAAGGACAGTTCTGGCAAGATTTTTGAGCTTGGGACAGGCGATGTTGTCACGGCCGGCAAGACCTCGATCAGCCTTGAAGGTGTGGGAGAAAACACGCAGCTCCTTCGGCTCGGCCTTCTGAAGGGCATGGAGAATCTTCGAAGCTGGACGTCGACGCAGCGTGACGAGATCGATGGTCTCGCCGGTCAGATCATCACGCAGAAGGATGTCCGTCCGCTGCGGACCGAGGGCAGGCCGGTCGGGTATCTCTACAAGTAATCTGCCACAGAACGGTGCTCTGATGCCCGTAAATCTGCAACAGATTGTGCGGCCTGCGGATGGCAGGTCTATCGGCGCATGCTTATGTGCTCTCCGGTTAAGTTTGACCGGGGAAAAACATGCCAACACGCGCACGCGTCGATGAATTCATTGCAGTGGTCGAGAGCGGCGACCATGCCGGCGCCATCGAGCGCTATTACACCGAAGACGCCAGCATGCAGGAGAATACCTCGCCGCCGCGCGAAGGGCGCGACGGTCTGGTGGCGCATGAGCGCGGCATTCTCGCCCGGATGAAGGAAGTCAGCTCCAAGGCGTTGGTCTCCGTGGTGGAAGGCGACCATGTCATGATTCACTGGAACTTCGACCTGATTGGCCTCGATGGAAAAACCCTGCATGTCGATGAAATCGCCATGCAGCAATGGCGCGGCGACAAGATCTTTCGCGAGAGATTCTTCTACAACGCCGCCAAAGGATGAGGATATGGCCATCCTCATATGACCGGTTGTCATGCGGGGCGTGAGAATCCCTCGCTTGACGGCGCGATCCGCATCCTGACAGATGCTGACACTGCCTCCAGAATCGGCAGACAAGAAGAGCGTCAGGCTCCTTGAGGAAACGCCGGACTATGAACGTGCCTCACGCAGGCTCTGCCGCGACTGAGAAACCCATCGACGAAGCATCAATCCGCTATGAAGGCTGGCCGATTGTCGGGGTCTGCTTTCTGGTTGCGACCTTCGCCTGGGCGGCGGGTTTTTACGGCCAGGGCGTCTATCTCGCCGAACTGCAGCGCCTGCACGGCTGGCCGGCCTCGCTGATCTCGACCGCAACCACGGTCTACTATCTGTTCAGCGCTGTTCTGGTTGTGTTTGTCAGCGAAGCCATCCGCACGATGGGGCCGCGCCGGCTGATGATCACGGGGATCGTCGCCATCGCTGCCGGAACTGCGTTGGTCGGGCAGGTGACTGCTCCGTGGCAACTGTATTTTGCTTATCTCCTGATCGCATTCGGCTGGGCCGGCACCAGTCTGGCCGCGATCAACAACACGCTGGGATTGTGGTTCGACAAGCGGCGCGGCATGGCCATCAGCCTCGCGTTGAACGGCGCGAGCTGCGGCGGTGTCTTCGGCGTGCCGCTGCTGGTCGGCGCCATCGGCAAGTTCGGATTCTCCGCAACATTGATTGGCGCTGCGCTGGTGATCGTAATCGTGGCGGTCCCGGCGATCCTGATCTGGGTTGGCCAGCCTCCAAAGCGCGTATTGCCGCCGGTCGATGCATTTGCGACAGAGCCGCCGCCTGCGGTTCAGTCGATCGCGCAGATGCGCCGGGCCGCGTTCGGCAGCCTCTCGTTCTGGACCATCACCGTGCCGTTCGCGATGCTGATGATCGCGCAGGTTGGTTTCATTGTTCACCAGATCTCATTTCTCGATCCGATCATGGGGCGCGAACGCGCGAGCATTGCGGTCGCGCTGATGACAGCGATGGCGGTGGTGGGCCGCGTGCTGTTCGGCTTCGTCGTCGACCGGATGGATCAGCGCAAGGCCGCTGCGGTTTCGGCAATCAGTCAGGCTGCCGCGCTGATCGTCATGATCAACACCAAAAACGAAGTTGCCTTGTTCACCGCCAGCGCAGTGTTCGGATTTTCCGTCGGCAACATGATCACGCTGCCGACGTTGATTGTGCAGCGGGAGTTCAGCGCGGCGTCTTTCGGCGTGTTGGTTAGCCTTGTGACGGCGATCTGCCAGTTCACCTATGCATTCGGACCGGGTGTTATCGGGTTGCTGCGCGACATCTTCGGCAGTTATGCCGTTCCGTTCTATGCGTGCGCCGCCCTTCAGGTGATTGCGGCGACCATCGTGCTGGTGCGGGGAAAACCGCCGCAGCCTGTCTGATTATGACTGGCGGTCTCGCAATAGCGCTTCCACGTCGAGCTTGCGTGTGAACATCGCCAGTGTGCCGTCCGGGTGGCGCGGCCATTCAGCCTCGGGACGATCCCAGTAGAGTTCGACGCCATTTTCATCGGGATCGCGCAAATAGAGCGCCTCGCTGACGCCATGATCGCTGGCGCCGTCGAGCGGAATGCCGGCTTTCAGCACGCGATGCAGTGCATCGGCCAGCGCCGGGCGTGTGGGATAAAGGATTGCGGTGTGAAACAGTCCGGTGGTGCCGTCCGGCGGAGGCTTGCCGCCCTTGCTGTGCCAGGTGTTGAGGCCGATGTGGTGATGATAACCGCCCGCCGAGATGAAGGCGGCCTGCTCGCCATAACGCTGCATCAGTTCAAACCCAAGCACCCCCTGATAGAAGCCGAGCGCGCGATCGAGATCCGCGACCTTGAGATGAACGTGACCGATGCGCGTTCCGGCTATCACAGATTTGAAAGATGGAGCGGTTTCGCTGGGCATACCAAGTATCTCCGATCGACGAGATCTATCGCTGCACCAAACGTATGAACCGCAACGTCATGGCACAAGATCGCAGATCTCGCCTTCGGGCACCTCCACTTCGAAAGTATTAAGCGTCATGGACACCAGCGAATAATAACCCAGCAGTCCGATCAGTTCGACCACACCGGTTTCGCCGAGCATTTCGATGGCCTTGTCGTAAAGCAGCTTCGGGACATTGTGGTCCTCGTGCAGGGCCTCGCTGAATTCATAGACCAGTTGCGCCTTCGGATCGTCGAAGTCCGGAACATGGCGATGATTGATAGCGTCGATGATCGCCGGATTGAGACCCGCCGCCAGCGCCAGCTTCTTGTGCGCATACCATTCGAAACGCGCATTCCAGTGCCGCGCGGTGACAAGAATGGCGAGTTCGGAGAGCAGAGATCCGAGGGTTGTATCGTAGCGCAGAAATGCTCCGAGCCGGCCGGCGTGTCGCGCGACTTCCGGCGCATGAATCCAGGCGCGCAGCGGCGGCGTCACCGTACCGCGTTTGCCTGAAACAGACTCGCCAAAAATGCTCTTTTGATCGTCGGTCATTTCGCCAGGCGAAAGTTCTCTCAGGCGCATGCACGGCCCCTCTGTTTTAAACGCAGCAGCCGGACCGGGATGGGGCCGGTC
>CAZQMD010000448.1:0-3407 GCA_964594185.1 uncultured Afipia sp.
CACGATCTGGCCCATGCCCTTCATCTTGTTGAAGCGCGGGAAGTTCATCAGCATCGCGAAGCTGGCGAAGAGCTGAAGCCCCTCGGTGAAGCCGCCGAACATCGCCAGCGTCTTGGCGATATCCTCGTCGGTGTCGACGCCGAAGCCCTGCAGGTAATCATGCTTGTCCTTCATCTCGCTATATTCGAGGAAGGCGCCATATTCGCTCTCGGGCATGCCGATGGTGTCGAGCAGGTGGCTGTACGCAGCGATGTGCACCGTCTCCATGTTGGAGAAGGCGGCGAGCATCATCTTGATCTCGGTCGGCTTGAAGATGCGGCCATATTTCTCGTGGTAGCAATCCTGCACCTCGACGTCCGCCTGGGTGAAGAAGCGGAAGATCTGGGTGAGCAGGTTGCGCTCATGGTCGCTGAGCTTCTGCGCCCAGTCGCGGCAATCCTCGCCGAGCGGCACTTCCTCCGGCATCCAGTGGATCTGCTGCTGGCGCTTCCAGAACTCGAACGCCCAGGGGTATTCGAACGGCTTGTACTGCTTGCGGGCTTCGAGGAGGGACATGGGTACGCCTTTCAGGTGTAACGGATGAGTTCGAGAATGATGTCGGCGGAAAACAGGGCGATCAGGGTGAGGCCGAGAATGCGGAAGCCCCATGTTGGTCGACCGGGTGGATCATTGGCTCCCCATGCCATCTGCACCCCCACCAGGACGAAGATGCAGGGCGTCATCACACGGGTCCAATTCGGCACCTGATCTTCGGGGAGAAACCAGGAAAGAAGCAATATGCCGAGGAACGGGATGCTGGCGATCTGCACCACCCGATCGATCATATTGGCCGGCGGAGGTGCCCTCTCGGCCAAGGCTATCGAGGTTTCAATAGAGCGAAGTTCCTCGAAATAACGATCGCTGCCACGAGCCAGCCGCAAGCGCAGGCGGCGCTCCAGCCAGCGGCGATACAGCCGGTTGATCGGGACGTTTACATAATGACCGATGGCCCGGAACAGCAGGGCCAGCCCAATGCCGGCAGCTAACCCGGCACCCGGGAAGGGCACGCCGTTCACGATCCCGCTTCCCATGAGGACAGCGCCCAGGCGAAGCGGCCGAGCAGCAGCGCCAGTGCGATCAGCATGGTGCCGGCGATGCGGCGGCCATAAACGGCACCCTCGCTCCGCACCGGTCGCGTGAACACAACCAGCCCACCGATGCCGGAAGCCGCGGCGACCGCTGCCATGATGAGCGGCGCGCGGTTCATCCGTTGCGGCCCCGTACATAGACGGTCCTGTAGACGGTCCGGGTGCCGCGGTGCGATCCGACGCCGAAGAACACGATGCCGATGAAATAGCCGAAATCATACCAGCCGCCGTTGTTCGGCACGGCATAGACAGCGACGTCGGGCATGAAGAGCGACAGGAACCAGGCGACCGGGAAGATGATGCCGTGCCACACGCCAAGCAGGAAGCCGGGCGCGCCGGGCTGCACGGCCGAGCCGATCTGGTGAGCGCAGGCCGACAGGCTCGCCATGAGCGCGAGGGCGGCAAGGGTGCGGAGGCGGGTGCGCTTCATTCGACCACTCTCAGATAGAGGCTGTAGGCGAACAGGCCGACGCCGATGATGAACGGGACCAGCGCAACGATCTTCGCCTGTTCGGGCGGGATGCGCTGGCCGAGCGCGTCCTTCTTCGCCTCGCGGCTGGCGATCATCGTCACCAGCACGCCGAGGAAGATGCAGAAACATGCGATGGTCACCAACATGGCTAGGACTCCGGTCGCTTGCATCGAATCGGTTTTGCGCGCGTTGTGTGCCCGCATCCGTAACGAAGGAGGAATGCACATGGCCGACGCGAGCGCAATCAGGGAACATATGGAAGTCATCGGCGCCGACGGCGTCCATGTCGGCACCGTCGACCATGTCGAGGGCGACCGGATCAAGCTGACCAAGGCCGACAGCGGCGAAGGGCGCCATGAGGGGCACCATCACTTCATCTCGCTCGGCCTGGTGGCCGATGTCGAGGGCGACAAGGTCCGGCTCAGCGCCAACGGCGACGTCGCCGTGACGTTCGAGGAAGAGGCGTAGGATCATTTACCCTCTCCCCCTAAACCCCTCTCCCATCGGGAGAGGGAGGGGCCCATGCGAAGCATGGGAGGGTGAGGGCGATTTAGAGAATCCACCTCACTGGCACGCCAGAGTGCCTGGCCAAAGGGCGATGATCCGGGGGATCATTGGCACGCCAGGCACTCGTCATAATCCTTCGATTCGACCTGGATCTCGCGCAGGTCGATCGTGTTGTCGGCCTCCACCCCGCCGGCGAAGCCGGCGCGCTGGATGCTCTTCGAGCGGAGATAATAGAGCGACTTGATGCCGAGCTCCCACGCGCGGAAGTGGAGCATCAGCAGGTCCCATTTCTCGACATCCGCCGGGATGAACAGGTTCAGCGAGGCCGACTGGTCGATATAGGGCGTGCGGTCCGCGGCGAGCTCCAGGAGCCAGCGCTGGTCGATCTCAAAGCTGGTCTTGAAAGTGTCCTTTTCCTCCTGGCTCAGGAAGTCGAGATGCTGCACCGAACCGCCCTGCTCGAGGATCGAGTTCCACACCGCATCCGAATTCTTCGACTTCTCGATCAGCAGCTTTTCCAGATACGGGTTGCGGATCGACCAGGAGCCGCTGAGCGTCTTGTGGGTGTAGACGTTCGCCGGGATCGGCTCGATGCACGCGCTGGTGCCGCCGCAGATGATGCTGATCGACGCGGTCGGCGCGATCGCCATCTTGCAGCTGAACCGCTCCATCACGCCCATGTCGGCCGCGTCGGGGCACGGCCCGCGCTCGACCGCGAGCTGCATCGATGCCTCGTCGACCTGGCCCTTGATGTGCTTGAACATCTTCAGGTTCCAGCTCTTGGCCATCGCGCCTTCGAAGGCGAGGCCGCGGGCCTGGAGGAAGCTGTGATAGCCCATCACGCCGAGGCCGACCGAGCGCTCGCGCATCGCCGAATAGGCGGCATGCTCCATGCCGGGCTCGGCGCGGTCGATGAAATCCTGGAGGACATTGTCGAGGAAACGCATCACGTCCTCGATGAAGCCCTTCTCGCCCTTCCACTGATCCCAAGTCTCCAGGTTCAGCGATGACAGGCAGCAGACCGCGGTGCGATCGTTGCCGAGATGGTCCTTGCCGGTCGGCAGCGTGATCTCGGAACACAGGTTCGAGGTCGAGACCTTGAGGCCCAGGTCGCGGTGATGCTTTGGCATCGCCTTGTTCACATGGTCGGAGAAGACGATGTAGGGCTCGCCGGTGGCGAGGCGGGTCTCGACCAGCTTCTGGAACAGCGCGCGGGCATCGACCGTGCCGCGGACCGAACCGTCCTTCGGGCTGGTCAGGTTCCATTCGGCGCCGTCGCGCACCGCCTCCATGAAGGCGTC
>CAZQMD010000449.1:0-3394 GCA_964594185.1 uncultured Afipia sp.
CTGTCGGCAATCGCGAGTGGCCGGTGATCGAGGAAGTCCCGTTCGCAACGCCGTCCGGCTCGCTGCTGCACTTCAAGGAGGAAGGCGCGCCGGAACAACCGAAGGTGCTGCTGGTCGCGCCGATGTCAGGTCACTTCGCAACGCTGCTGCGCGGCACCGTGCAGACGCTGCTGCAGGATCACGATGTTTACATCACCGACTGGCACAACCCGCGCGACATTCCGCTCGATCAGGGCAAGTTCGGTCTCGACGAGTATACCGAACATCTTATCACCTTCATGGACCAACTCGGTCCGAAATCGCACATGGTTGCAGTGTGTCAGCCCTCGGTCTCGGCACTCGCCGCTTGCGCCATCATGTCGGAGGACAATCATCGCGCGCGGCCTGCAAGCCTTACCTTGATGGCCGGCCCGATCGACACCCGCATCCAGCCGACCAAGGTCAACGAATTTGCGACCTCAAAGCCGCTGACCTGGTTCGAGGACAATCTGATTAACTACGTGCCGATGCAGTGCAAGGGCGCCTTCCGCAAGGTCTATCCCGGCTTCATCCAGGTCAGCGCATTCGTCTCGATGAATCTTGAGCGCCACGTCAAATCGCACAAGGATTTGCTTGAGCATCTCGCCAAGGGTGAAGTGGAGAAGGCGGATACCATCAAGACCTTCTACGACGAATATTTCGCCGTGATGGACCTGCCGGCGGATTTCTATATCGACACCATCCGCGATGTGTTTCAGGAGCATCTGCTGCCCAAGGGCAAGCTGACCTATAAGGGCCGCACCGTGAATCCCGGCTCGATCAAGAAGATGGGCCTGATGACGGTGGAAGGCGAGAAGGACGATATCTGCTCGATCGGACAAACGCTCGCCGCGCAGGATCTCTGCACCGGCGTGCGCGCCTATCGCAAAGTCCATCACATGCAGGCCGGTGTCGGCCACTATGGTGTGTTCAGCGGCCGCAAGTGGAACAACGAAATCTATCCGCTGCTGCGGGATTTCATTCACGTCAATTCGTGATCGCTGCCTTGCGCCGAAAAAAGATGGCCGGCTGAAAACAGGCGGCCATCAGTTTGAGGAAGAATGGCTGCCTGCGGAATTGCAGGCAGTCCACTCCCAGACGACGTCAATCTCAAGAGCGAGCCTGTTTCTCTCTTTTCATGAAGCGGCTTCGCTTATTCACACACCCGATGGATTTCCACTGCGCGCGACAATGGCCGCGACCGCGCCTGCATCATGTTCGGGTTTCAACAACGCCCGCGCATGCGCGATCCGATATGCGATCCACGCCAGAAGCGCTGCGAGAAACGGTTCGCGGACTTGTTTTGCGACCTGCATGACCTGATCCTCCGGTTCGCTGCACGCCAGTGCGTTCAGCGCCCACTGAATCTAGGTGTCTGCATGATTTTAGCAAACGAGTAGTTCTGCACTTTGATATCGACATTTTCGATATCAAACCGCGATTGGCCCGTCGCCTTGTGGCAACTATTGAGCGCGGGCTACTCCGCCAGCGCTTTCATTTCCTTGTAGAGATCTGATTTGCCCTCAAAGCCGATGCCCGGAAGATCCGGCATGGTGATGTGACCGTTCTCGACACGCACGCCGTCGGGGAAACCGCCATAGGGCTGGAACAGGTCCGGATAGCTTTCATTGCCGCCAAGACCGAGGCCCGCCGCAATGTTCAACGACATCTGGTGCCCGCCATGCGGAATGCAGCGCGATGGCGACCAGCCATGGGTCTTCAGCACATCAAGCGTGCGCAGATATTCGCAGAGACCGTAAGATAGCGCGCAATCGAACTGCAGCCAGTCGCGATCCGGCCGCATGCCGCCGTAACGAATGAGGTTGCGTGCATCGTGATGGCTGAACAGGTTTTCGCCGGTGGCCATCGGCCCCGGATAGAATTCAGCGAGAGCCGCCTGCAGCGAATAGTCCAGCGGATCGCCAGCTTCCTCGTACCAGAACAGCGGATACTCCCGCAGCATCTTGGCGTAGGCGATGGCGGTCTCCAGATCGAAGCGGCCGTTAGCGTCAACCGCAAGCTGCGCCTGATTGCCGATCTCTTTCAACACAGCCTCGATGCGCTCGCGATCTTCGCCAAGCGACGCACCGCCGATCTTCATCTTCACCACGTTGTAGCCGCGGTCGAGATAACCGCGCATTTCGCCGCGCAACGCCGAGTTATCCTTGCCGGGATAGTAGTAACCGCCCGCCGCATAGACGAACACGCGCGGATCGGCATCGCGGTTGTGACGCTCCGCGAGCAAACGAAACAACGGCTTGCCTGCGATCTTCGCCACCGCGTCCCAGATCGCCATGTCGATGGTGCCGACCGCGACCGAACGCTCGCCATGGCCGCCGGGCTTTTCGTTCGACATTAACGCCGCCCACGCCTTGTCGGGATCGATGTTGTCGCCGGACACATCGAGCAGTGTTTTGGGGTCTGCTTCCAGCAGACGCGACGCAAAGCGCTCGCGGATCAGTCCGCCCTGCCCATAGCGGCCGTTCGAATTGAAGCCGTAGCCGACCACGCGCTTGCCGTCGCGCACCGCATCGGTGACGACAGCGACGAGGCTGGTCGTCATCTTCGTGAAGTCGATATAGGCATTACGGATCGGGGACGAGATCGGCTTGGTGATCTCGCGGATATCGACGATACGGACAGACATGGATAACGGTCCTGTTTGCTGGTCTCGGATTCAAGCGGCGCGCGATGTCTACGCGACAGCCCGGAAAGTTCAAGCAAAACAGCGATTTTTTGCCACAGTCCGGGTCTTTTCCGAAGTTCCACGGCTATGATAAATAACGCCGCGAAAGCCCGGAGGATATCGTGCGCGCCCTGCTGCGTTCCCTGCTGACCCTGTTTGCCATGCTAACTGCGGCGCAGTTCTCCGTCACTGCCGCGCAGGCTGACAAGCGCGTGGCGCTGGTGCTCGGCATCTCCGCCTATCAGCATGTGGCCAAACTGCCGAACCCGTCGAACGACGCAAGCGCGATGGCGGACCTGTTCCGGAAATCCGGATTCGATGTTGTTGAAACCAGACGCGACCTCGGCATTGCCGAACTGCGCCGCGCGGTCGGCGATTTCTCGGACAAGGCGCAGGATGCCGATATTGCCGTGGTGTTCTTCGCCGGTCACGGCATCGAGGTCGACGGCACCAACTATCTGGTTCCGGCGGATGCGAAGCTCGCGCGCGACTTCGATATCGAAGACGAAGCGCTTTCGCTTGACCGGCTGCTGAAAGCCATCGAACCCGCCAAGCGCCTGCGTCTGGTCATGCTCGATGCCTGCCGCGACAATCCCTTCGCCAAGACCATGAAGCGCACCGTGGCGTCGCGCTCGGTCGGGCGCGGCCTCGCCAAGGTTGAGCCGACGGTGCCGGATACATTGATCGCGT
>CAZQMD010000450.1:0-3367 GCA_964594185.1 uncultured Afipia sp.
CGGTCTCTACGCCCTGGTACTCTGCGCCCTGAAGGTCCGGCACCCTGCCGCACCCTTTACATTACGTCAAACACCGGCCCGCGGTTTCGAATTCCCGTCAGGCCGGTGTTTGTATAGCACGGTCCGGGCGGAACGCGCCCGGATATCATTCTTACAGCGCCGCCGTCAGCTCGGGGACAGCCTGGTAGAGGTCGGCGACCAGGCCGAAATCCGCCACCTGGAAGATCGGCGCGTCTTCGTCCTTGTTGATCGCGACGATCACCTTGGAGTCCTTCATGCCGGCCAGATGCTGGATCGCGCCGGAAATACCGATCGCGATGTACAATTCAGGCGCGACCACCTTGCCGGTCTGGCCGACCTGCCAGTCGTTCGGGGCATAACCCGCGTCCACCGCAGCGCGCGAGGCGCCAACACCGGCGCCCAGCTTGTCCGCCAGCGGCTCGATGTACTTGGTGAAGTTCTCGCGGCTCTGCATGGCGCGGCCACCGGAGACGATGATCTTCGCCGACGTCAGTTCGGGACGATCGCTCTTGGCGACTTCCTCACCGACGAAGCTCGACAGCGCAGGATCGGCCGCAGCCGCGGCGTTGTCGACCGAGGCGCTTCCACCGTCGCCGGTCGCACCGAAGGTCGAGGTGCGGACGGTGATGACCTTCTTGGCGTCCTTGGACTTCACGGTCTGGATCGCGTTGCCGGCGTAGATCGGCCGCTCGAACGTGTCGGGTGAAACCACCTTGATGATCTCGGAGATCTGCGCGACGTCGAGCAGCGCTGCAACGCGCGGCAGCGTGTTCTTGTAGCGCGTGGTCGCAGGCGCGATGATCGCGTCGTAGGGACCGGCCAATGAGACGATCAGCGCAGCCAGCGGCTCTGCCAGATCGTGCGCATACGCGGCGTTGTCGGCCAGCAGCACCTTGCGCACGCCCTTGAGCTTCGCGGCGGCTTCGGCCGCGGCCTTGGCGCCTTCGCCCGCAACCAGCACGTCCACTTCGCCGCCGAGAGCAGCGGCAGCGGTCAGCGTTTTGTTGGTCGCATCCTTGATCGATGCATTATCGTGTTCAGCAATCAGCAGCGTGGCCATCAGAGCGCCCCCACTTCCTTGAGTTTCGACACCAGCTCAGCGACGTCCTTGACCTTGACGCCAGCCTTGCGGCCCGGAGGCTCGGTTGTCTTGAGAACTTCGAGACGCGGCGACAGATCAATGCCGAAGCTGTCGGCAGCCTTCTCGTCGATCGGCTTCTTCTTCGCCTTCATGATGTTGGGAAGGCTCGCGTAGCGCGGCTCGTTGAGGCGAAGGTCGGTGGTGACGATCGCCGGTCCCTTGACCTTCACCGTCTGCAGACCGCCATCGACTTCGCGCGTGACCTTGAAATCAGATCCGTCGACTTCGAGCTTGGAGGCGAACGTCGCCTGCGCCCAGCCGAGCAATGCTGCAAGCATCTGGCCGGTCTGGTTGCTGTCGTCGTCGATCGCCTGCTTGCCGAGAATGATCAGGCCGGGCTTTTCGTCTTCGGCGATCTTCTGCAAAATCTTGGCGACGCCGAGTGGTTCGACAGCCGTATCGGTCTTCACAAGGATGCCGCGGTCGGCGCCCATGGCGAGGCCGGTGCGGATCGTTTCCGACGCCTGCGCCGGTCCGATCGACACCACCACAACCTCGGTCGCCTTGCCGGCCTCTTTCAGGCGCAGGGCTTCCTCGACGGCGATTTCGTCGAACGGATTCATCGACATCTTGACGTTGGCGAGCTCGACACCCGACCCGTCGCTCTTGACGCGAATTTTGACGTTGTAGTCAACGACGCGCTTAACCGGCACCAGAACCTTCATCGGTTCCCTTTCGTCCTGAAATGGGTTGATCACATCCACTCTAAAGCGGTTGGCGGCGGAACCTAATAGTCCCGCCAATCCGGGTCAACGCGCGAAAACTGGAAAACAAGGAAGGTATACCTAATATCACCGCTCAGCGGTTCTGGCCGGGTACCCAGAGCACGTCCCGCGCCCCGTTGTCATTGACCGACCGGCCGGCCACGAAAAGAAAATCCGATAACCGGTTGAGATATTGAATGGCTGCATCGCTCACCGGCTCATCCGGCTGGGATGCCAGTTCCACCACCATCCGCTCTGCCCGCCGGCAAACGGTCCGCGCCAGATGCAAATGTGCCGCCGCCGGTGTTCCGCCAGGCAAAATAAACGAGTTCAGCGGCGCGAGGTGAGCATTGAGCGTATCGATGTCCTGTTCGAGACGATCCACCTGCGTGCCCAGCACGCGCAGCCGCTCAGCTTTGCCATCCCGCTGCGGCACCGCCAGATCGGCACCGAGATCGAACAGATCGTTCTGCACCCGTCCAAGCATGGCATCGATGGCTTGCGCTTGCGCCAGATCTTGCGCTTGCGCGAGGTGAAGCCGCGCCACGCCGATCACGGCGTTGGTTTCATCGACGGTTCCGTAAGCGCTGACCCGCAGATCGTATTTCGGGCGGCGCTCGCCGCTGCCGAGCGCCGTGGTGCCGTCATCGCCGGTGCGCGTGTAGATCCGGTTGAGAATGACCATCGCGTCCATCCGTTATGTGCGGCGGCGGCTGGGCCTCGCCGGCCCCGCGCCAATCAGGTTTTTCCGAGCGCCCAGATCGTCAGCATGATGATCACGATGGCGATGAACTGAAACAGCACACGCAGCCGCATCAGCTTCTGCGACGTGTTCGGCGAACCGCCCCGCATCATGTTGAACAGGCCGAGAAACAGCACGATGGTGACCGCGGCCAACGCGATGGGAAGGGCGAAACTTGAAAGGAACGATGTCATGGAGGGTACATAACACCGCCGATGGCCTCGCGCCATCGCCTGCCGAAAAATGCGGGAGAGAACTTTTTGGCGTCTCGACCGTACATGACTTTAGGCCACCAGCGCGGTAGACCATAAGCGTGATGGATCAGGGTGAAACGTGAGGCTAATCCGGGACGCCTTCAATATCGCACTCGATGCGTTCTACACGTTCCTGGCCGATGACGGCTGGGCGATCGCAAGTCATATCGCGTTGTCGGCGCTGATGGCGCTGTTCCCCTTCCTGATCGTGATTACCTCGCTTGCCGGTTTCTTCGGCTCGAAGGAGCTTGCCGACCAGGCTGCCGAAATGATGCTGGAGACGTGGCCGTCGCAGGTCGCCGACGCCCTCTCGGGCGAAATTCACAACGTGCTGACCCAGTCGCACAGCGGTGTGCTCACCATCGGCGTCGTGCTCGCGCTCTACTTTGCCTCGAACGGTGTGGAGAGCCTGCGCGTCGGACTGAACCGGGCTTAGGGCGTGGTAGAACAGCGGCGCGGGTACTGGCTGCGGCTGGAATCGATCGGCTACACCATGGTTGCGGCC
>CAZQMD010000451.1:0-3358 GCA_964594185.1 uncultured Afipia sp.
GGTCTGGTGACGTCGAAAGCCGGTGCGCTTGAAAAGAAGGACGACATCAAGCGGCGCATCGATGAGGCGGCGCGGCTTGTGCCGCTCGATCAGCTTGCGCTGTCGCCGCAATGCGGCTTCGCTTCGACGGAAGAGGGCAACATCCTCACCGAGGACGAGCAATGGGACAAGCTCCGCCTCGTCGCCGATGTTGCGAATGAGGTGTGGGGCAGGTAGCGCGCGGAATCTGCGACCTGCAACTTTGAACGGGAGACACAGCCAACATGAAGTGCGACACCAATGTCATCGCCGGTCAGTGCCATTGCGGGGCAGTGCGTTTTAAGGCGACGCTCAGCGACGGCTTCAATTCGATCCGGCGCTGCACCTGCTCCTACTGTCGCATGAAAGGTGCAGTCATGGTCATGGCGGAAACGGGCGGCATCGAGATCCTGCAGGGCGAGGATGCGCTGACGACCTACCGCTTCCATACCGGATCGGCGCAGCACTTCTTCTGCTCCCGCTGCGGCATCTACACCCATCATCAGCGGCGCTCGAACCAGAATCTCTACGCCGTCAACGTGGCTTGCCTCGATGGCGTAAGCCCGTTCGATTTTGCCGAGGTGCCGGTGATGGACGGCATCAATCACACCAACGACACCGGCAAGCCGACGCGTCAGGCCGGCACGCTCCGCTTCATCCCGGCGGACTGAAGACCGTCCTAAAGGTTTGCGCCTTTAGTGCCCGCTCAGCACCAGCGTCTTGACCGGCAAGAGCAGCGCCTGAATCCGCAGCAGCATCGCGTGGACGATGCCGGTGGCGTCCACCGCATGGAGCCAGATGCGCTTGCCCGTGCCGGTGTCCTTCGCGGCGATCACATCGTGGTTGCTGGTATAGGCATTGGCGATGCAACTGCTGCCCGGCGTCACGCCCTCAAGGCCACCTTTGTAAATCGGCTCCATGAAAACGAGGATCGTGCCGGGCTGCCGGACCTGCTGCGTGTCCACCAGTTGCTCGCCGCCGCGGAATTGTCCGGCGGCGATATAGTTCTGCACGCTGGTGACCACCATCGGGATCACGGTCCACGGTTTCGAGATGCAGGTGGCTTCGGCGACCATGCCGACCTTCATCACCTGCGCCTCGATCTGGCCGAAGCCCGCGGAAAGCGCGCGCTGTCCCGCGCCTTCGGGGATCAGGACGCCGGCGGAGCGGATCATCGGATTGACGATATCGCCCGGCCGCAGAAAGAACTGTTCGACGCGGCCGTCGATACCCGCGCGGATGCTGGTCTTGTCCAGATCGACCTGCGCTTCGGCGAGGGCCGCTTCCGCGCTGGCTTTTTGCGCCGGAAGCAACGAGGTCATGCGGATCACGGCGGACTGTTTGGCCGCGCTGGCCGCATCAAGCGTGCCTTGCCGCCCCGCGAGGATCACTTCCAGCTTTTCGATGTCACGCTGCGGAACGATGCCCGGACTGCGCTTCTGCAACTCGCGTTTGACGTCGAGTTCGTCGGAGGCTTGTTGCAGCGAACTCTTCGCTTCCTGAATCTGGGCGTCGGCCTTTTGCACATCCGTCTGCGCCGAGACGATCGCGGCGTCGATCTCGGCGATCTTGCTTCTGGCTGTTTTCAGCGCGGCTTCCTGCTTGGTGCTGTCGAGTCTGAAGATGACGTCGCCCTTTTTCACAGGGGCGCTGAAATCGACATGAACTTCGGCAACCCGGCCGGTTGTTTCCGGCACCAGCGGCACCGTCCTGTAATACAGTGTCGCGCTCGTGGTCGAGGGATGGAAATAGAAGATCACTGTGATAAGGGCGACGGTCAGCATCACGCAGGCCGTGATACCCCATCGCAGCTCATACCAGACCGAGAAGAGCGTGATCTCCTTGCCGATGCGTTTTCCCTGCACATAGCGGCGATACAGGTAGTCGGGAAACACGGTCAGCAGCGAGCAGAGGATCAGCTCAAGCATGGCGCTGGTCCCCGTTCTTGTTGACCGGGGGTGTTTCAGCCGGCGGTTCGGATGGATCGGCATCCGGCTTGACGCCCGCCATTTTCTGCACGGAGCCCGCGATGCTGCGCAGCGGAGTGCTGAAGTCAGGCAGATCGACCAGAGCAAGAAGCAGCGCGATCACCCAGAACAGATGGTTATGTGTGAACAGCGCCAGCAGACAGAGGACAGCGACAATTTCGAATTGCAGCTTTTGCGATTTGTGTGCCATGCGCTCCGGCAGCGAATGAATCTTGAGATAGATGTTGCCGACGAACAGAATCGCCGCGAGCAGGATGATCCCCACCACGACCATCAGGATGTCGGTGTCGCCGGGCGCGGTGATAAATCCCGGAAGATGATGGGGTGCGGCCGGGTGGAGCGAGTCGCTCAAGACAGCCTCCGTGCGTGAACAAGCCTGTCAGCAAACACGTTCTGAAAACGCGCCGGTCATCGGGCTGGACCCGAGGGTTCCATCCTTGCACAGGAACGGAACTTGGCAAGAGTTAAGATATGCTGCGAAGCGGAAGGCAGCTTCTGGATGCGATATGCGGCGGTGGCCCATTCATGAACGACCCGGTCTTGCATCCAGTGAGATGGGCGGCGGAAAACGCGCGCTGTCGCTCAGACCTTGCCGTGGGCCAGGTGCCCGATTGCCGTCACCACCGCGCCCTTTGCGTCGCAGTTCGCCGCTGTTCCGCCATTTGCAAAATCGGGTGCGTTTAGTGGTGCGTGTCGCCCGTGCCGGAGATGTTCAGCGTCTCGATCACATGACGCAGCTTCTCCGGATTGCGGGTGATGTAGATCTCCGTGATCTTGCCATCCTCGATGGCGAAGGCGGTGGTCTGGAAAACGTCGTCGCGCTCATAGCTGACATAGCCGGGCAGGCCGTTGACGCGCATGGGGCGGAAGAAGTCGCGTGATGGGCGGTTGGCGAGCTTGCGGAAGAGTCCCCGATACGCCCGCAACACGCGCTCGAGTCCCAAGATCGGATTGATGAAGGCATGAACCTTTCCGCCGCCGTCGGAGCGGATCACGACGTTCTGCGCGAGGATCGATCGCAGGGCGTTGGTGTCGCCGCTGCGCGATGCGACGAAGAACGCTTCGGCGATCCGCTCGCCTTCATCATTGGCGACAGGGTAACGTGGCCGTGAGTCCTGCACATGCTTGCGCGCACGCGCCGCAAGCTGGCGCACGGCGGCGGGTTCGCGTTCGACCGTTTCGGCGACTTCATCGAGTGGCACGCCGAACACATCATGCAGCAGGAATGCCGCGCGCTCCAGCGGCGAGAGGCGTTCCAGCGCGAGCATGAGAGTGAGCGTGAGGTCGTCTTCGTCCACAGTGTCCGGCTCCTCGATCATCGGCTCCGGCAGCCAGGAGCCGACATAGGTTTC
>CAZQMD010000452.1:0-3341 GCA_964594185.1 uncultured Afipia sp.
GCAGGTGCATGACGAACTGATCTTCGAGGTGCCGGAAGATGAGGTCGCGAAGACGCTGCCCGTGGTCCAGCATGTGATGCAGGACGCGCCATTCCCGGCGGTGTCGCTATCGGTGCCGCTGCAGGTCGATGCCCGCGCCGCCAGCAACTGGGACGAGGCGCATTGATAGGTCGCGAGAGGTCATAGCAAGTGTCCACCTCCCTGCTCGCCTTCGTTCTGACCTGCCTTGTCATCGAGATCACGCCGGGGCCGAACATGGCCTATCTCGCCGCGCTATCGCTATCGCAAGGCGTCCGCGCGGGCATCGCAGCCGTTGCCGGAATTGCAATTGGGCTCTCGGTCTATGGAGTGGCGGCCTCGCTCGGGCTCAGCGCCATCATCGACAACTCGGCCTTCCTTTATGAAACGCTGCGCTGGGGCGGCGTCGCCTATCTGCTCTGGCTCGCATGGGAGGCCTGGGCGGCTGAACGCGAAATATCGCCGGAAACCGTCGACGGCGGGATCAACGCGTGGACCGCGTTCTGGCGCGGACTGATCACCAATCTCCTCAACCCAAAGGCTGCGGTGTTTTATGTCGCCGTGCTGCCGGACTTCATCCAGATCGGCAAAGGCGCAGTAGCGGCGCAGACACTGATCCTGTCGGCGGTCTATGTCGGCATCGCCACCGCGATCCATCTCGTGATCGTGCTGCTGGCCTCGCGGCTGCAACGCGTGATCGCAACCCCCGAACAGCGCCGCGCCGTTCGCCGCGTCCTTGCCGTGCTGCTTGCCGCCATCGCAGTCTGGTTCGCTTTCATCACCCGCCGCTGAGATCTATCCCAGCTTCACTTCAAAACCGCGCTTGACGCCGGGCCGCGCCATCATCGTCTCATACCAGCGCTTGACGTGTGGAAAATCTTCCAGCGGGACCTTGTGGCGCTCATGCCGCCATGCCCAGCCGATGATCGCGAAGTCCGCGACTGAAATCTTGTCCGCGACGAATTCGTGTTTGGCGAGCCGGCCATCCAGCACGCCATAAAGCCTTCGCGTTTCCTTTAAGAAGCGCTCAAGCCCGTAGCGGCGGTGCTGCTCGTTTTCGAGTGCGATAAAATGATGCACCTGTCCGGGCATCGGCCCGAAGCCGCCCATCTGCCACATCAGCCATTCCAACACCGGAATGCGTTCGCCCAGATCCTTCGGCAGGAAGGTCCCGGTCTTCTCGCCGAGGTACAGCAGGATCGCGCCGGATTCGAAGATGCTGACCGCTTTGCCGTGCGGGCCGTCCGGATCGATGATGGCGGGAATCTTGTTGTTCGGGCTGATCTTCAGGAAATCCGGCGCGAACTGCTCGTCCCTGGAAATGTTGATCGGATGCACCTTGTAGGGCAGGCCCATTTCCTCGAGTGCGACACTGATCTTGCGGCCGTTTGGCGTATTCCACGCATAGAATTCGATGGTCATCGGCTCCCCTTTATTGGTCTTGCACTGTTGACGGTGAGCGATCCGCTGTGGAATGTCCACGCCGGCTTTTGCCCCGGCCTGATCTTTCCCGAAAACCGGTTTCCACTTTTCGGGATCATGCCGTAAAATCCGCGAAATTCCCCATAGCTCGAAGAGACCGCCTTGTCCAAATCAGCCTCCCGCGCCCGCCTCAAAGACATCATCAGCAAGCGTTCGTTCGGGCGCGGCGAAATCACGCTGGCATCGGGCCGCAAGAGCGACTTCTATTTCAACCTCAAGCCGACCATGCTGGACCCCGAAGGCGCGGCACTGCTCGCCGAACTCTCGCTGGATGCGCTGAAGGACGACCAGATCGACTACATCGGTGGACTTGAAATGGGCGCGGTGCCGATCGCCGGCGCCATCGCCCAGCTGTCATGGCTCAAGGGCCGACCGATCGCCGCGTTCTTTGTGCGTAAGAAGCCGAAGGAACATGGAGCGCGGCTTGCAGTCGAAGGTCTTGCCAAGGGCGAGAACCTTACGGGCAAGCGCATCGTCATTGTCGAGGATGTCACAACAACGGGCGGTTCGGCGATCAAGGCCGTGGACGCGGTGAAGGATGCCGGCGGCCAGGTCGTGCTGGTGTTCACCATGGTCGACCGCGACGAAGGCGCAACGGAAGCATTCGCCGCGGCGGGAATTCCGTTCCGCGCGCTCTACAAGGCGGGCGAGTTTCTGAAAGGCTGACATATCCGCTCACTGAGCACTCCGATCGTTGCGGCCAAGTGAGCGCAGCGAACGCGAGCCGGAATCCATAACCACCGAATCCGGATCAGAATGCAGACATCTCGCGGCCTCCATCGAATTCAGGGGTTATGGGGACGACAATGAAATATATTCTCGCCTGCACTCTGCTCCTTCTTCTCCCCGATGCCGCCTTCGCCGCCGAAGGACTGAACGGCGCCAAGCTCTCGATCCTCTGGGCGCTGCCGTTTGTCGGCATCCTGCTCTGTATCGCGACCGGGCCGGTGTTTTATCCGCACGTCTGGGAACATCATTTCGGCAAGTTCACGACGCTATGGGCTGCGCTGATTGTCGTCCCGTTGTTTCTGACTGCCGATATTCATACGGTGACGACCACGCTGGCGCACACCGCTCTGCTGGAATACATGCCGTTCATCCTGCTGCTCTTGGCGTTGTTCGTTGTCGCGGGCGGCATTTACCTCGAAGGTAACCTGCACGACAGCGTGTTCACGAACACAGTGTTGCTCGCCGTCGGCGCGGTGATGGCCAGCATTGTCGGCACCACGGGTGCTGCGATGATCCTGATCCGGCCACTGATCCGCGCCAATGACAGCCGGCGGTACAATGCCCATGTCGTGGTGTTTTTTATCTTTCTCGTCGCCAATATCGGCGGTGCGCTGTCGCCGCTCGGCGATCCCCCGCTGTTCATCGGCTTCCTGAAAGGCGTCGATTTCTTCTGGACCACGCAACATCTGTGGCAGGAGACGCTGGTGGTCGGCGGCATTGTGCTGGCGATTTTTCTGGTGATCGATCTTTACATGCATCACAAGGAAGGCCGCTTTGCGAAGATCAAGGACCCGACACCGGATTCTCCGCTCAAGCTTCATGGCAAGATCAATCTTCTGCTGATCGCGGTCATCATCGGCGCCATTCTCATGAGCGCGCAATGGAAGCCCGGCATCGCCTTCACGATCGCGGGCGTCGATCTTGAATTGCAGGACCTGCTCCGCGACGGAATCTTCATTGCGGTTGCGATTGCCTCCATGGCGCTGACGCGCAAGCAGGATCGCGCGGCCAACGGCTTTTCGTGGGGACCGATCCAGGAGGTCGCGATTCTGTTCGCGGGCATCTTCATCTGCATCGTCCCGGTGATGGGGATGCTGCAGGCCGGGGCGCAA
>CAZQMD010000453.1:0-3330 GCA_964594185.1 uncultured Afipia sp.
AGTCGCTGGCCACCTTCAATCGCTGGCACGCACGTCGCACAATTCATTCGCGCACCTGCGTCATGATCGTTTCCGACGGCTATGACACCGGGCCAGCCGAGGAACTGGGTCGGGAAATGGCAGCCTTGCATCGCCGTTGCCGCCGCATCGCCTGGCTCAACCCGATGATCGGCTGGCGCGATTACGCGCCTGAGGCGGCGGGCATGAAGGCAGCCTTGCCGCATGTCGATCTGTTCGCACCGGCGCACAACCTTGAAAGCCTGCAGGCCCTCGAACCTTATCTGGCGAGGATTTGAGCCATGACACTCGCTCCCGACGTCCTCGATCTTGTCAATGACATGAAAGCCCGTGGCGAGCCGTTCGCGCTGGCGACGGTGGTACGAACGGTGTCGCTCACCGCAGCCAAGGCTGGCGCGAAAGCTGTCATCCTGAGCGATGGCACCATGACTGCAGGATGGATTGGCGGCGGCTGTGCGCGAGCCAATGTGCTGAAGGCAGCCCGGCAGTCGCTGTCGGATGGCCAGCCGCGTTTGATCAGCGTACAGCCGAAGGACGTGCTGGAAGAACATGGCGTGAAAGCAGGCGAGGCGCGTGAAGGTGTGCTCTATGCCAACAACATGTGCCCCAGCCATGGCACCATGGATATTTTTGTCGAACCGATCCTGCCGCGCCCCCAGCTTTATGTCTGTGGCGCGTCGCCGGTCGCCGTGGCGATCGCGGCCATCGCGCCACGCATGGGATTTTTTGTCTCGGTCTGCGCACCTGCTTCGGATCACGCGCTGTTTCGGGGCGCAGACCGGCTGATCGACGGTTACGAGATTCCTGCCGAAAGCGGCAGCAGCCGCTATGTGATCGTTTCGACGCAGGGGCGCGGCGATACCGCCGCGCTGAAATCGGCTCTCGCGTCGCCGTCGACCTATGTGGCTTTCGTCGGATCGCGCAAGAAGGCGGCGGCGCTGAAGGATGAACTCGCAGCGTCGGGCATTGCACCATCGTTGCTGGAAACCTTGCGGGCTCCCGCCGGGCTCGATCTCGGTGCCATCACGCCGGATGAAATTGCGCTCTCGATTGTCGCAGAAATGGTCGAGGTGCGCCGTCACGGCCAGCGTCAGCCGGAACAACAAGAAGAAGGAACACTCTGATGGATATGAACGGCTCGCAAGGCATCGAGGCCTCGCGTGAGAAGGTGTATGCTGCACTTAATGACGTCGACGTACTCAAGCAGTGCATTCCCGGATGCGAGTCCATCGAGAAGATTTCCGACAATGAAATGACTGCCAAGGTCACCTTGCGCGTCGGGCCTGTAAAGGCGTCTTTCACCGGGAAAGTTCTCCTGTCCGATTTCGATCCGCCAAATGGCTACACCATCACGGGCGAGGGAACCGGTGGCATGGCCGGATTTGCCAAGGGGAGCGCGGCGGTGAAGCTGGAAGCGGATGGCAATGCCACGATCCTGCATTACACGGTGAAAGCGGATGTCGGCGGCAAGCTGGCGCAACACGGTGGACGATTGATCGATGCGACGGCAACAAAGCTTGCCGGTGAGTTTTTCGAGAAATTTAGCAACATCGTTGGGCCTGCAGCGCCTGCCGATGGAGAATCAGCCGACAAAAAAGGCTGGCTCGGCAAGATCGCTGGCGCGCTCGGCTCTATCGCGTTCGCTCTCGTGATCGGTGCGCACTGGTGCTGCATCGGCGGACATACCCATGCGCAGAACGATCCGCTGATGACCTCAATATGTTCATCGCAGACCTGAAGTGAGCCAAGAGCGGACGGTACCGCTGTGGCTTGATCTCAGTTCGGTACGGACCACCCATTTCCAGAATGAGGTCCTTGACGCTCCTGTCGCCACGCGTTTCGGCAAGCTCATCGACAAGGGCTTCGGTGTGCTCCGGCGTCACATTGCGGGACTTGCAGTCTGCGCGGTCCACGTCGCAGGCCAAAGCGGAGCGCTCCCAACTGGAGCCTTTGGAATACTGATGGACGCGGTTCAGATCTTGTTCAGCATCGAAGTCAGCGACGTCTTCGAAGGTCGATTTCTCCTAATTTGTTCGATTTATCGAGATTTCAATTCTCGCTTTATGCGCGGCTGCGACTGTACTTTTGCGTTTTTGATCTGACGAAGATAGTTTGCAATTAATTGCTGCGTCGCGCCCACCGCAGGCCTTAGCCATGATCTTGGCGAGACAAGATCATGGTGACGCTCAATGTCGATACAAGAGGTAGACCGGTCAGCAACAAATCCACGTTCGTCGGACGCTGGACGTCAATCCGACGACATTGCCTACTTTTCGGCGGTTGAGCTTGTCGAACACTACAGGCAAAAGAAGTTATCTCCGCTTGATGTCACGCGCTCGATCCTCGATCGAATCAAGCGTCTCGATCCGCACATCAACGCGTTCGCTTTGCTGGATGCAGATGCTGCGCTCGCGTCCGCCGCGGAGTCTGAGAAGAGGTGGCACCGTGGTGAGCCGCTGGGTCTCGTGGATGGTGTGCCTGTTGCACTGAAGGACCTCATCTTGGCAAAGGGCTGGCCCACGCTGCGGGGCAGTCGTGCGGTCGATCCGGATCAGGACTGGAGCGAGGATTCGCCGGCAACCGCGCGATTGCGTGAACATGGAGCGGTGCTGCTTGGAAAGACCACGACGTCGGAGTTCGGCTGGAAGGGCCTTGGCGACAGTCTTTTGACCGGGATCACCCGCAATCCCTGGAATCTGGCGCATACGCCTGGCGGAAGCAGTGGCGGCTCTGGAGCTGCTGCAGCACTCGGATTCGGTCCGCTTCATGTGGCGACGGACGGCGGCGGCTCGACGCGTCTTCCGGCAGCGCACAGCGGAGCTTTCGGCTTCAAGCAGACGTTTGGCCGGGTGCCGGTCTATCCGCCGTCGCAAAACGGAACGCTGTTTCATGTGACGCCACTCACGCGATCGGTTCGCGATGCGGCATTGCTGCTTGATGTTATCGCTCGTCCCGACCTGAGAGACTGGAACGCGCTGCCGCCAGCGGACATCGCCTGGAGCAAGGGGATCGACAGCGGCATCAAGGGTCTTCGCATCGCCTTTAGTCCCGCGCTTGGTTATGCGCAGGTGGACCCCGAAATCGAGCAGATTGTCGCGGACGCCGTGAAGGTGTTCGCGGATCATGGCGCGATTGTCGAGCTTGTCGATCCGGGCATCGAAGATCCGCTTCCGATCTTCCTGACATTCTGGCAGGCCGGAGCCGCAAAACTTCTCGCGAGCTTTCCGCCTGACCGGCGCGCGCTGACCGAGACGGGTCTGCAGGCCGCTGCCGAGCAGGGACGCGCCATCCATGGCGTGAGCTATCTGCAGG
>CAZQMD010000454.1:0-3322 GCA_964594185.1 uncultured Afipia sp.
CCCGGCCGAGGGCGTTGCGGCGCCCGACGACGCCCAGCCCGCCCACGCCCTGCTGGTCCGGCCGGCCGTCGAGCACCGAGCCGGCGAGCAGGATCATGCCGGCGCACGAGCCGTACGCCGGCAGGCCGCCGGAGACCGCGGCGCGCCGGCCCGGCTTCATCGAGCAGACCCGCATCGGCCGCTTCCATGGCGTGCATCCGACCCTGCTGCCCCAGCTCGTCCATCCCTCGCGCGCCACCGACCCGGCGGTCACGCAGCCCCTGCTCGACATGGCGACCGAGTGGAAGCCCGCCGCCGAGGAGGGCGTCTACGAGGGCCGCGACCGCAAGAGCGGCGCCGTGAAGTGGACCGCCACCCGCGTCGACCTGATCTTCGGCTCGCACAGCCAGCTTCGCGCCCTGGCCGAGGTCTACGCCCAGTCCGACGCGAAGGAGAAGTTCGTGAAGGACTTCGTCGCCGCCTGGACCAAGGTCATGAACCTCGACCGCTTCGACTTCCACGTTTGATTGTCGACCCTGAAACGGAAAGCCCGCCCGGTGAAAACCGCGGCGAGCTTTTTGTTGCCGGACAACCGATTGTTCTCTATTTGTTCAATCCGAATGCTCGACGACATGCGCAGAGCGTCGATACAGTCGATTGAGGATGCAAGCAGCGACACATACAGCATATGGCCACCGGCATTAAGAAGCGTGCGCTCCAGGCACATGGGCTAAACAGCAAGGTCTATGGCCCAATCCTGCTACACATCTTCAATGCAAGGTGGCGGCAAGGGACGCCGGCCGTGCTGTTTACGCTCGATGACGTCCGAAATAGTGCGGATGCACTCAAGCTGGAGGTTCGAAACCCCGCCGACTTGATTTATCGCATGCGCTCCCGAACGGTTCTTCCGAAGGAGATACTCGAGAAGGGTTTCTATATCCTTCGGGCAATTGGCCGAGGGCAGTATCAGTTTGAAAAGGGATCAAGCACTTTATTTGAGCCGCTCAATAGCGAACTCACCGAAGCTCTGGATCTCACTCCGCTTCCAGTTCGACGACTCCTGCCCGAGCGACTTGCAGAGATGGACGAACAGGCTGTTCTGACAATCGCAAGCTACTGCAAGCTCTTCGATCACTTCACTGGCCTGCAAGTTTATCGCTTGCGCAGTCATGTAAGAAAAAGCGTCCCTGGCATTGGTCAGGCAGAACTCGATGCCATCGATGTCGGCGTTGCTTTGCGCGACGATGAAATGCCTGTTGTGTTTCCAATCGAGGCAAAGGCTGCAGCAGATGCTCTGAATCGCGTTCAAATATTCAACATGGTTGAATATTCGCGGCATTACTTCCCGGGAATGACGGTTCGTCCTTTGGCGATAAAGGTTGATCATGACTCGATATTGCATCTGATGGAGTTCGGTGCTGCGGCAAAGGCTGCCGATCTCAAAATCATCAAGAGTGCTAGCTACATGCTCAGTTTGTCTGGACAACAAGCTGCGCTCATTCGAGCTACAAGGAAGCCAGTGCTATGACCAAGCCTTTGATTGGCCTGGAACTCTTCTGTGGTTGCGGCGGCATTTCAACGGGTTTTCTGGATGCGGGTGTTCACATTGCGGCAGGCTTCGATATCGATCGTCGATCGATAGAAGCGTACGACTACAATCATGCGTATCGCGGAAGTCGTGGGTTCGAGGCCGACATTTCGCGAGCGTCTGGTCAAGATCTATTGGAGAAGGCTGGCGTCTCACGAATAGATATCCTCGTGGGCGGGCCGCCTTGTCAGCCATTCAGCATAGTCGGCAAACGTAGAGGCGTTGATGACATTCGTTCTGGCCTAATTTTTGATTTTCTCAGGATTGCGGAAGAGCTGCAGCCGTCGGCTCTCTTTTTTGAGAACGTCCCGAATCTGGTGTCGATGGATAATGGGTTTCATCTCGATGTACTTGTTTCAGGCCTTCGGAAACTGAAGTACGAAGTTCAAGTGGAAGTAGTTCCAGCGGCGAACTATGGAGTTCCACAGATTCGGCGCAGGCTGCTACTGATGGCGATAAAGGGCGTCAGTGTTGTCTCCTTACCTAGAGCAACTCATGGGCCGCGCGATATGCTGACAGACGGATTGATTCCATACGTCACGGCCAAAGACGCACTTAATGATCTACCGCCGGCGGCCTATTTTGGGGAGTCGCAGGTGCATAACCATGAGCCCACGGAGCATACGCCGGATATGCTGGAAAGGTTTGCGACCTTGAGAGTTGGCGAGAGAGAAAAACGCTCGTTCCACGACAGGCTACATCCAGATCGGCCTTCGTACACGTTGCGGGCGGGAACTGGAAACTTCTCGCCGTTACGGCCCGTTCACTACAGAGACGATCGCGTCATAACTGTACGTGAGTCTGCTAGGTTGCAGAGCTTTGGTGATGACTTTATCTGGCCAGATTGGATTCCAAGACTGCAGCAATATCGTCAGGTCGGGAATGCAGTGCCTCCGTTGCTTGCAGCTGCCGTGGCTCGCGCTTTGGCGGCGCAGTTGAATCGGACGTTAGATCCGGAGCGTTATCTCGGTGACGTTCGGCTACGGCCACCAGCGATCACCATGTCGGATGATGAGCGGAAAACTCTTCGGCGAAGCAGAATCCGCGGAGCGTCGTTGGGCGCAAAAAACAGATCAGTGGTCAATACTGCGTCACCAAAAGCGTAAAGGGTGCCGCGAACTGTGCTTAGTTCCGTATGAGGCTCTAGGAGCGGGCTCACTACGTCACTACACGCGTCGCCTGGCTCACCGCCAACTGCCACCCGTCCTGCGCGGTCACGTACACGCACACCCAGCGGAAGTCGTAGGTCTTCTGTTCCTTGACGTTCAGGATCGGGCTCTTGCCGGTGACGATCACGGTCGGGCCGGTGAAGACGCGGAAGCTGAGTTCAGTGGCAGGGGCGGCTTCGATCAGGGGTTCGCCGGCCATGGCGGCGACCAGGCGGGCGTCCTTGTTGTCGATCTTCCCGGAGCCGTGGGTGTGCGTGAAGCTGTCGGCGTAGAGCGGGCGTAGCGCGGCGAAGTCCTTCGCCAGCACGGCCTCGGCGAGCCGGGCGCGGAAGTCGGTCACTTCCTCGATGAACTTCTTCGCCTCCGCCGGCTCGGGCTGGCGCGGCGGATGGGCGAGGGCAGCTTCAGGGGCCAGCGCGAGGAGCGGGAGCGCTCCGATCAGGGTGCGTCTACGCATTCCTCGAGGATACGCCGGCTTCGGCGAAGGTCGCCATGCCGTTGAGGCAGGCGGCGGCGGCCTTGAGCAGCGGCACGGCGCGCGCCGCGGCCGAGGGTTCGCCGAGGCGCATGTGGAGGTCGGGCAGCG
>CAZQMD010000455.1:0-3295 GCA_964594185.1 uncultured Afipia sp.
CACCGCGCCCACCAACATGACAGAGGCTAGCGCGACGGAGGCCGGGGATGTCTGAGCAGGAGGATGACAAGGTCGGCTACCGCAAGCCGCCGGCCAAGACCCGGTTCCAGCCGGGGCAGTCCGGCAACCCGAACGGCCGCCCCAAGGGCAGCGTCAATCTCAAGACCGACCTGCGCAGCGAACTTTCGGAGCGCATCCGGATTCGGGAGGGCGAGCGTAGCCTCAAGGTCTCCAAGCAACGCGCCATGCTGAAGGCACTGGTGGCTAAGGCGCTGAAGGGTGATGCACGAGCTGCCAACGTTGTCTTGACCCTGGTCGGCAAGCTGTTCGAACCGGAGGTGGCAGCGGAGCAGGTGCCGAGCCTGACATCCGATGACCAGGCGATTCTCGAACGCTTCCTCGCCCGGCGGATCACCGAACAAGAACCAAAGATCTAATTCATCTCGGCCGGTCGCCTGTCGGCACCGGCCGGGTCTGTCAGCAGAGTTTCATCAGTATGTCCTCCGACCTTCCGCTTTACCGTGCCGTTCTGAAGAACGATCTCCTGGCGTTTCTGGAGGGCGCTTTTCCTGTCGTCGATAATCGCTGGGGGCTCGAAGTAGCGCCTTATCTGGAATACCTGGTTAGCGAACTGACCGGCATTGTCGAGGGGCGGCAGACCCGTCTCATCATCAACCTGCCGCCGCGTCACCTGAAATCTGTCCTGACCTCGATCGTATTTGTCGCGTGGCTTCTGGGGCGCGATCCGAAGCTGCGTATCGCCGTGATCTCCCATAGCCAAGCGCTGGCGTCCGACCTTGCGTCCAAAACGTTGCAGCTTGTCAGTTCGGATTTTTACCGGCGCGTCTTTCCCGGCCTGCATCTGCGCGACAATGGCCGCAAGGCCATGGACTTCGTGACGACCGAGGGCGGCGGCCGCTACGCCGCCTCGTTTGAGACGGGCATTACCGGCCGCGGCTTCGACGTCATCATCATCGACGATCCGATCTCGGCGCATCATGTCAAATCAGAAAAAGAACGGGCGAACGTCAACGAAAACTTCGACACCATGATCGCGTCGCGTCTCGACGATCAGATCAGGGGCGCCATGATCGTGGTTGGCCAACGCATGCATGAAGACGATCTGTCCGGCAATCTGCTGCAGAAGGGCGGCTGGAAACACGTTTGCCTGCCCTTGGTGGCTGAGGAAGCGGCCTCCTACGCCTTTGGCAAATCATGCTGGGATCGAACGGTTGGTGAGCCGCTGCTGGCAACCCAGTGGCCGGTACCTATCATCCAGCGGAAGCGCGAAGAGGTCGGCGCACCGATATTCGCTGCGCAGTATCAGCAAAACCCGTCCGCGGCGTTCGGCGAATTGATCCGGCCCGACCAGATCCTGCACTTCAGCGATCTGCCGCCAGATGCGCGACGGGTGACCCTGAGCTGGGATACGGCGGTGAAAACCGGCTCGGACAACAGCTATACTGTTGGCCTGGTGATCGCCCGCGATACCCGGCGCCACTATGTCATCGACGTGCTGCGCGCACGTCTCGACCCGGTTCAGATGCGTGACGCAGCGCTGAATCTAATCTTGGCCTATAAGCCGTCAAAAATCCTGATCGAGGACGCAAGTTCCGGAACGGGCCTTGCGAGCATGCTGTCCGAGCGCGGCCATCAGGTTGAACTGCGCCCAACCGGTGGACGCGGCAAGGAAGAGCGGCTTGAGAGCCAGCTCCATATGTTTGCGCAGCATCTGGTGTTCATCAAGAAAAACCAACCCTGGACCGTTGACCTTGAGAGTGAACTGATGCGCTTCCCGTTCAGCAAGCATAACGATCAGGTGGACGCCTTGACGCAATATCTGGCTTGGATCGCCGAGAGTCCGATGACCAATCCGGTAGTCATGGGCGCAGGCGGAAAGGAGGCGCGGATCGAGCGGGCGCTTTCCCGGCGACCCTGGCCTGTTGCAAAAGGCGATAATCCGTTGCGCCCGCGCGGCAAACCCATGCGCCGACGATAGCAGGTGCTGGAGCGGCTTTGCCAAAAGTAGGACCCATTGATCACGTGGCTAGGCGACCATGCGGATGATCGGCCAGGATAATCATCCAAGATGGTCGCTCAAGTCGTGAGCCCTCCTGACCGTGGTCAGAACGGCAACATCGGAGCTTCAAGATAGACCTGAGATTTTTGGGCGTCAGCCCAGGACATGTTGAAAAATACCGGCTTCCGTCCGCGGTTCGTGAAGATGTCGGCGACGCAAACCCGATGGCGAACTTTTTCGTTTTCGTCGAGCAAGTCTTTCCCGACAACTCCGATGTCGCCGATTTTAAGCAGTTTCAGTCCCAGAGTGGCCTGGGGAGAATCCTTGAAGGCATCCTGCAACATGTCACGGGTGGTGTTGCTGTTGCATTCGGGAATGCTGGCGGGGCCACCATATCCGCCTGTTGCAAGGCGCAGCGTGACGATGACACCTCCGAACATGGCCGCGAAAGCGATACCAGTCATTAGGTTCGATTTTGACGATATTGTCATGGGTAGCTCTTCCTCTTTGGGAGTTTCGAAACGATCAGGTGATGGGCATGGGGCATCCTTCACCGCCGCCGTTGAAAGGCGTGCGTCGAGACGTCGTCGGGCGAGCGGCTATTTCTTCAGGGCGATGTACGCCGAGGGCAGAGGAGCAGCATTGAGAAATGCTGTCAGCCGCTGCGTCTGTTCCTGCTGGTCAAGGAACGTGATCTCGAAAGCAGTGACGAAATCGCTGTCAAACATCGGGTCGTAGCGATCGATCACAGCGGCATGTCGCGCATCCAGCCGATCCATCGAAAATGTGGTCGGTGTCGTTGACAAAGGCTGTTCGGATGCGGAGCCAGATTCGTCAGCGATGGTCGGATTTGGCGTTGTGAACTTCGAAGTCAGGCCGATCGTCCTGACCGTGATGGTGCGAATGGCCGCATCCGTGCCATTGCACAGATAGACCGGCATGGTGTTCAGGTTGCGGAAGAAAGGAAAATACAGGGCAAGGTCTGGCGGCGCTTTCTCCGGCGCGAGGCTGACATAGCCGCGCTCGCGCGATGGCTCCGGCGCGAACGTCACCGGAATACTCGAAATCCGTGGAGAAAACTCTGGCCCGCTGCCGATAGGGTCTGTACGCGCGATCAGTAGCGTGGCGCCGGACTGTTTGCAGTCCTCCATGGCTTGCCGCAATTGCGGGCGCGACAAGCCGTCAGTCTCAGGCTCAACGTAGTCGGCCCGGACAACCGCCTGATGGCCTTCGATCCAAGTTTTGACGGCTTCACGTTGTTCTTGCAGTGCAATA
>CAZQMD010000456.1:0-3267 GCA_964594185.1 uncultured Afipia sp.
GTTTGAGGTGGAAAGCGCGCTGATCACCCATCCGTCGGTGGCGGAAGCCGCCGTGGTGCCTGCGGAGGATTCCGAAGGGCTGCTCAAGCCGAAGGCGTTCGTTGTGCTGAAGCAGGGCGTGGCGGTCAAAGATCTCAATGGCGCGCTGAAGGAGCATGTCAAACAGAAGATCGGGCCGTGGAAATATCCGCGCTGGATCGAGGTGGTGGAGAGCCTGCCGAAAACCGCGACCGGAAAGATCCAGCGCTTCAAGCTGCGCGATGGTGCCACCCACTAGGTGTCATGGCCGGGCTTGTCCCGGCCATCCGCGTCTTTTCTTACGAAAGAAAGCAAGACGTGGATGCCCGCGACGGGCGCGGGCATGACGAACGAGAGATTGTTGATTGATAAGAAGGGCAACCTCACATGACCACTCTCCAACCCTCCGGCACACTTCGCATCGGCGACAGCGATCTCGAATACCGCATGATCGGGCCGTCTCCTGACAAGGCGCCGACCATTGTGATGCTGCATGAGGGTCTCGGCTCCGCCGGGCTATGGGGCGATTTTCCCGACAGGCTGCAGGCCGCGACCGGTGCGGGCGTGTTCGTCTATTCGCGCGCGGGCTATGGCCGTTCTTCGCGAACGACGTTGCCGCGTCCGCTCAACTTCATGGAGATCGAGGCGCTCGATGTGTTGCCGAAGCTGCTCGATGCCATCGGCTTCCGCCGCGGGCTGTTGCTTGGCCATTCCGACGGCGCGTCGATCGCGACCATCTATGCCGGCGGCGTGCAGGACCATCGCGTGCGCGGCGTCATCCTGATCGCGCCCCTCTTCATGGTTGAGGATTTTGGCCTCGTCTCGATCAGGCAGACCAGGCAGAATTACGACACCGGCGATCTCAAGCCGAAGCTCGCGCGCTGGCACGACGATGTCGACAACGCCTTCAACGGCTGGGCGGATGTCTGGCTCAATCCGAAATTCCGCGACTGGGACATTTCAGAATCGCTCGCCTATGTGCGCGTGCCGATCGAGATCATCCAGGGCGGGGATGACCAGTACGGCACGTTGCGGCAGATCGAGATCGCACAGGCCGAATGCTATTGCCCGGTGGATGTGACGATCATTCCCGGTGCCGGACATTCCCCGCATCGCGAAGCCACCGAAACGACCCTGAAAGCGGCGGCAGATTTCGCCAACCGGCTGTTGTCCGTCCATGGCGAAGGGGCGCTGGGCCGGGCCGCCTAACATGAAACAAAATGCATGTTATTGGCATTCTAGTGCTGGACACGCTCTTTAACCTGCACTATTATGCATTATAATTCAGATTTCAGCCGGATCGAGGGTGCCCAATGGCCCAGGCGGACAGAAAACTCGCCAACAACGCGACCTTTATCGACTTCCAGACCGAGCCATCGAAATACCGGCACTGGAAGCTCGATGTGGCGGGCGACGTCGCCACGCTGACCATGGACGTGGACGAGAACGGCGGCCTGTTCGAGGGCTATCTGCTCAAGCTGAATTCCTACGATCTCGGCGTCGATATCGAACTGGCGGACGCGGTGCAGCGGCTGCGTTTCGAGCACCCGCAGGTGAAGGCGGTGGTGATGCGTTCCGGCAAGAACCGTGTGTTCTGCGCTGGCGCCAACATCCGCATGCTCGCCGGCTCGACCCACGCGCACAAGGTCAACTTCTGCAAGTTCACCAACGAGACCCGCAACGGTCTTGAAGACTCCAGCGAGAATTCTGGCCAGCGCTTCATCTGCGTGGTCAACGGCACCGCGGCGGGCGGCGGCTATGAACTCGCGCTTGCCACCGATCACATCATCATGGCGGACGACGGCTCCGCAGCTGTGGCGCTTCCCGAAGTGCCGCTGCTGGCGGTGCTTCCGGGCACCGGTGGCCTCACGCGCGTTGTCGACAAGCGCAAGGTGCGCCGGGTCCATGCGGATTTCTTCTGCACCATCGAGGAAGGCATCAAGCGCAAGCGCGCCGTGCAGTGGCGGCTGGTGGACGAGATCGTTTCCAACTCCAAACTTGAAGCGAAGGTCGCCGACCGTGCGAAGGAATTCGCGGGCCAGTCAAAGCGCGCAGGCGAAGGGCAGGGTGTTGTGCTTAAACCCCTGACGCGTAGTTTCACCGAAGACGGCATCCGCTACGGTTTTGTCAGCGTCGACCTCAATCGCACCACGCGCATCGCCACCATCTCGATCAAGGCGCCGGAGAACGATCCGCCTGCCGATGTTGCGGCCATGACCGCGCAGGGCGCGGACTTCTGGCCGCTGCAGGTGGCGCGTGAACTGGACGACGCCATCCTGCATCTGCGCATCAACGAGCTTGAGATCGCGATGCTGGTGTTCAAATCGGTGGGCGAGCGCGCACGGGTGCTGGCCTATGACGATTTCCTTGAAGCCAACAAGGCGCACTGGCTGGTCAACGAGGTCCGCCATTACTGGAAGCGCGTGCTCAAACGCATCGACGTCACCTCACGCACCTTGGTGACGCTGGTCGAGCCGGGCTCCTGCTTTGTCGGCACGCTGGCCGAACTCGTGTTCGCGGCCGATCGCTCCTACATGCTGATCGGCGAGAAGCAGGGCGACAATCGCGCGCCTGCCGAGATCGTTTTGTCATCCGCGAATTTCGGTCCCTATCCCATGAGCCAGGGCCTGACGCGGTTGGAGACGCGGTTTCAGGCCGATCCGTCAGATGTCGAGACCGCGGAAGCAAAAATCGGCGGGGGGCTCCAAGCCGAGACCGCCGAAGAGCTTGGTCTCGTAACATTTGCGCTCGATGACATCGACTGGGACGACGAGGTGCGCGTGTTCTTCGAAGAACGCGGCAGCTTCTCGCCCGACAGCCTCACCGGCATGGAAGCCAACCTGCGCTTTGTCGGTCCTGAAACGATGGAGTCGAAAATCTTTTCGCGCCTCACTGCCTGGCAGAACTGGATCTTCCAGCGGCCGAATGCGGTGGGCGAGAACGGCGCGCTGCAACGCTACGGCACCGGCGAGCGCGCGCAATACGACATGACGAGGGTTTAGACAATTTAGATGTCATGGCCGGGCTTGTCCCGGCCATCCCGAACAGTTGGGCATCTTGCTCAATTAACCGGGATCACTGGGACAAGCCCGGTGATGACAAGAGATAGACAGTGCGCAACAGGAGCACGCCATGAACATCATGAACGTCGACTACACCACCAAGATTCCGAACAACGTCAATCTGGCCGAAGACCGTCAGGTGCTGAAAGCGCTGGAGGGCTGGCATCCGGGCTATCTCGACTGGTGG
>CAZQMD010000457.1:0-3261 GCA_964594185.1 uncultured Afipia sp.
GTTGGCGCCGGAGTGCTTGAAATTTGAGGTTTGCGGCCAGCATGCTTTTCGCAACGGCTGAGCGTACCTTGTCCAGCTCTGCAAACAGGCTCGCGCCGAGGCGGAGGGCCGTCACGACGCGGTGATACCATGCGCCCATAGCGAGGCCGTTCGGCTCAAACCCGTACGCCCGCTCTGAATGGCCGATTTCGTCTTCGATGCGATCCAGTATCGACTTATAGATGTGGGGGCGTCCTTGGCCGTACTCTGGTCCGAAGGCACCCGGAGCGCCGGGCTTATCGATGGCCATCCGAGCAATTGCCTGCGCCGATTCCCATTTGTAGCGTTTGATGGCCAAGACCTCGCCATGCGTCGTGGTCCGCACGACCTCACTATTCGGGTCCTCGACGAAATTGCCTTCCTGATCGACGAACTGAGGGGTACCCAAAGCATGCACGATGATTTCGTGTGCGTGCTCATGCGCTTTCGAGTGATTCTGCTGTTCTGGCCACACGTTTCTGCGCCGAGCGTACTGGATCTCCAAGAGAGCGTTTATCGTCGCTTTGCCCATTACGGCCTGAATGGCCATCGCCCGGCTGAGGGTCTGGCCGACTGGGCTTTTGCGCTCGTGACCCTTGCCTGCCCGTACGAACATCGCTGGCAGCCGCCATAGTGGGCGGCCTCCCATGAAGTTCAAACGGTCCCGGCCTGAGAGCCGAACCCTTTGGCCGAGAAGATCGTTAACCGAGACTTTGCTGACGCGAATCTCGAAACCGGTTCTGCGGTAAATTTCATCCGTGATATCGACGATTTCTTCCTCGCGAAGGTCATGGATCCAATTGATGTACAATTCTGTATGGTCTGCGATCCAGGCGTCATCGTGTAAAGTTGCAACCTTGTCTTCGAGCACAAAGGGCTCAGCAATCTGGGCTTGGTGCGGCATGTTTTCCGATGATTTTAGCGCGGCTTTCCGGCCGCATGGGGAAGAGAAGCAGAGCCCCTGAAGGCCCGCGGCAAGACTTCTCTATCGGACGCTTGTCGCATTTCGCTGAAATGAAACCGTTGAATTTCAAGAAAATTGTTCGGTTCTCGATCGTTCCGACCACAACGTCCTGCTTCGCGGGGCGTGTCGGTGAGGCTGCCGCTGTCTGAATCGTCCTCGCTCTTTGAGCATTCGCGTTCGCCTACCCCCCTTTGAAGTCATGCTTCTTGGAGAACCTCGATGGAGGTTCCCATGGTCGCGACGATCGCCGCAGGCACGCAAGCGGCTTATTACAGCAAGCGCAGCGAGTATTATCTCGGCGGCGGGGAGCCTGCCGGTCGTTGGATCACGGCCACCAACGATTTCGGCGCGACGCATGGTGCACTCGTCGACAACGCTCTGTTCGAGCGACTTCATGCCGGTCTGGACGCCAACGGCGAACTTCTGCTGTCGAACGGCGGCGATGGGGTCAACCGGGTCGGCGGAATCGACCTGACTCTCTCCGCGCCAAAGTCGGTTTCGGTTGTATGGGCCCTTGGTGACGACGAAACGCGGCGTGCGATCGAGCAGGCTCAGCACGACGCCTGCGAGGCGACCGTGGGTTTTCTGGCCCGCAACGCTGCATTCTGCCGGCGTGGCAAGAATGGCCAGAGGCTGGAGAAGATTTCTTCACTCACCGTTGCGGCCTTTCAACACGGTGAGGCAAGGCCGGTCGCGCATGACGACGGCCGGATTTTCGCCGACCCCAATCTGCATACCCACGCCGTCATCCTGAACTGTGCGGTTCGCGAAGACGGCACCATCGGAGCTTTGGATGCGCGCCACTTGTTCGCGCATAAAATGTCAGCCGGTGCCGTCTACCATCTCGCCCTTTCTTCAAATCTGCAGAAGCTCGGCTTCGAAATCGGCGAAGTCGGCAAGAACGGCACGTTCGAAGTCATCGTGCCGCAGACGCAGATCAGCGGCGACCAATCTCAGCGTCTCGCCGATCGCTTCACTGCTTTGCAGCGCCACTTTTCGGCGCGCCGCAAGGAAGTGGAGCAGGCGATCGCAGCAGAGGGGCTATCGACGGCGGAAGCACCTGCGCTGGCGGCAGCGATTGCGCTCGGCACCCGTTCGTCAAAGCAAGAAGAGCGTACCACCGACCGCTTTGAGTTGTGGGCGCAGGAGGCCGCGCCATTCCTCGACCTTGATCGGCTCGTCGAAAACCTGCGGACGTCACGGACGTGGGATCCTGTTGAACAGGAAAAGCTGATCGCGGAGAGCGTCGCGGCTGTCCCAGCGCAACTGACCGAGCGCGAAAGTGTCTTCGAGCGCCGGCACTTGTATGCCGCGGTGGCGACGGCCCTGGTCGGCACCGGCGCCGACCCGCTGCGGGTCGAGCAGGAGGTTGAACGGCTGATCGAGGCCGGCCGCATCGTCGAGCTTGGACGAGACGGCCTTCAGCAGCCGCTGTATTCAACGCCCGAACAGATCGCCATCGAGCGCGAATTAGTCATGGTGGCCGAGCGTCTCGCCCGGGAGCACCGCGCGGCTCCAGATGCCGAGCATGTGCTGCAACTGTGCCACGCCCGCGGTCTGTCCGCCGAACAAACGCACGCGGCACTGATGGCGACGACATCCGCGGCCGTTGCAGTGATCGAGGGCGCCGCCGGAAGCGGGAAGACGACGACGCTGGCCGCGATCGTGGCCGCATATGCTGGGGACGCGAGTGGGTCCACCGAGTGGCGGATCATTGGCACCTCCCAATCCTGGAAGGTTGCCAGGGAGCTGCAAACCCTCGGCATCGAAGCGATGGCGACCGATGCCTGGCTTGCCCGCACCAAAGAGCCGTTCCTCGACGCCAACACCGTGCTCGTCGTGGACGAGGCCGGACTCTTGTCGTCGCGCCAGATGCTGGCGATCACCAAGAAGGCCGCAGAGGCACACGCAAAAATTCTGCTAGTCGGGGATCGGGAGCAGCTGCCTGCCTTGGGTGCAGGTCCCGGGCTGACGATTCTCGCCAGCGTCACGGGGACCACGCGCGTCGACACGATCGTGCGGCAGCGCGAGGCGTGGATGCGCGCCGCTGTTACGGATTTCGCCAAGGGCCGCGCTGAACAGGGATTGGCGGCGTTCGATGAGCGCGGCCTTCTGACGTTTGCGAACGGCGAGAAGGCGACTGTGACGCGGTTGGTGGACGCCTGGGAGAATGCCCAGAGCGGGCCGTCGGCTCCGACGATCCTGTTGATCGCCAAGACCAACGCGCAGGTGCGCGCGCTCAACGACGAGGTTCGCGTCCGGCTGAAGCGCGACGGGCG
>CAZQMD010000458.1:0-3252 GCA_964594185.1 uncultured Afipia sp.
ATTAGTTGCAGAGCAGGGAACTACGGCGGGGGCGGCGCTTCGTCGGCGGGGGTTGGCGCCCCCCCCCCGACGCGGGGACGACATCGGGATTGATATGGTCATGCGTCAGTAAGGATTTACATCCCCGGAATCTTCACACCTTTCCTCTTCAGCGCCTCGAGCATTTTCACCGGAGGCTCCATTTTCACCACCAGCGGCTTGCCGGTTTCCAGCACGCTCTTGAGGCTGGAGAGAATGGCGGGCCAGCCCGCGCGGCCGCCGGACAGAATGTCCTCGTCGATCTCGCGCTCGTTCGCTTCGGTCATGGTCAACCGCACCGACTCTCCCGATTGTTCGATCTCGTAGGTCACCAGCGTCTGGCCGAGCGCTTCGACAAGGCCCGGCCAATTGACGTTGAAGGTGACTGCTAGTTTGCGCGGCGGATCGCAGACGATCACCTTGCCGCCGATATGTTCCGAGCCGTCCGGCGCACGCAGCACGAACGCGCCGCCGGCTCTCTCTTCAACCTCGACCGCGAAGCCGGAGAAATACAACCGGCTGTCTTCCGCCGAGGTCAGTGCCTGCCACACCCGTTCAGGCGTGGCCGCGATGTAGATGGTGTAAACCAGTGACGGCTTGAACCTGCTGATGTCCATGACGGATCATGCATCCTTCGAGGGATCGAGGATGAGCGGCTTGCCGGTTTCCAGAATGCTCTTGAGGCTCGAGAGCACCATCGGCCATCCGATCGACACGCTCGGCAGGGTCTTGCTGCCCTCCGCAAAGCCCTCATGGGTCACGACCAGTTTGACCATGTCGCCCCGCGGTTCGATCACGTAGGTGACGCGCGAGGGCTTCTCCTTTTTCATGTCTTCGTCAAAAATCGAAACCCAGCTATAGGACAGCCTGTGCGGCGGATCGGATTCGAGAATCACGCATTCGTTCTTGACCTCGCCGTCGCGCTCCATGGTCATGCGAGAGCCTGCCTTCCAGTCGGACGTCAGTGTGCAGTCCATCCAGTAGCGGTGCGAGAATTCCCTGTCGGTCAGCGCATGCCACAGCTTGTCAGGCGTGGTCTTGATGTAGGTGACATAGACGAATTCCGGTTTACTCATCACGCTTCTCCAGTTTTCGTTTCAACTCGCTGAGCGCAGCGAGCTTGCCGCGTTCGAATTTCCTGATCCATCGTTCGCCGATCTCATGGATCGGCACCGGGTTGAGGTAGTGCAGTTTTTCGCGGCCGTGCTTCAGCGACGTCACGAGATTGGCCGCTTCCAGAATCGAAAGGTGCTTGGTCACGGCCTGCCGTGTCATGGCAAGGCCGTCGCAGAGTTCGAGCAACGTCTGTCCGTTGCGGGCATGAAGCCGGTCCAGCAGCAAGCGTCTTGAAGCGTCCGCCAGTGCCTTGAAGACCTCATCCATGGTCTGAATAATAGGCAACCAAAAGGTTGCATGTCAAGTGGCCCGTGAAATGTTTTCCGAAAGACAAACTGACGGGTGAACCACTTGCTTTCCCGCGGCGTCTCACTCTTTGATGCGGCCTCAACGCATCAGGGAATATCCATGTCGCTTCAGGTTTATCTTGCCTATGTCGCTGCCTGCGTCGCGCTCGCGATCCTGCCGGGTCCGATTGTCACGCTGGTGATCGCCAACGGCCTGCGCTACGGCACGCGCGCAGCGCTGACCAACATCGCCGGCGCGCAGCTCGGCCTTGTGATCATCATCGGTATCATCGCGGTGGGCCTGACGTCGCTGATGGCGACCATGGGCTACTGGTTCGAATGGGTGCGGTTTGCGGGTGCGGCCTATCTGGTCTGGCTCGGCATCAAGCTGGTGCGCTCCAGCGGCGAAATGTCGGCGACCGATGCGCCGCCGCCACCACGCGGCGGATTTTTCCTGCAGGGCTTTCTGGTGCTGCTCAGCAATCCGAAAGTGCTGGTGTTCTTCGGCGCGTTCATTCCGCAGTTCGTGGACATGAAGCAGGATCACCTGCCGCAGGTTGTCGTGCTGGGCGCAACCTTCACCGTGATCGCGGCGCTGACCGACGGCGCCTATGCGCTGCTGGCCGGGCGCGCGGGCAAACTGCTGTCGGCGCGGCGCGTGCGTCTGGTTTCGCGCATCTCCGGCGGATTCATGATCGGCGGCGGCATCTGGCTCGCCCTGACGCGCGCGAGGTAACAATGCTGCCGGATATTCCGTGGTTCGTCTATGCGATGCTGCTGGCGCCTGTCGGCCTCATCGTTGTTGCTGCGATCTACAAATATCTGGAGGTGCGTGCCGCGAGCGACTGGCCGAGCGCGCCGGGCAAGGTGGTTGTCTCGAAGACGGAAGTCCGCGACGTCAAGGTGATGGACAGCGATCGCGAGGCCGGGCATCGCTTCGAGGAGCGCAACTTTGCCAATGTCACCTATGAATATGTGATCGCGGGACAGGCGTACCGCAACAACCGCGTCACCATCGGTGAGGACCGCGGCAATTTTGAAGTCGCGGAAACGCTCGCACGCTATCCCGTCGGCAAGGCCGTCACCGTCTATTACAATCCGAACAAGCGCAATGAGGCCGTGCTGGAGCGCGACATGCCGAAAGGCATGTGGGGCTGCATCGGCTGGATGGTGGTGATTGCGGTTGTCGGCGTGTTCGGTTCGGCGATCGGCTTTCACAAGCTGACGGATTTTGTCTCGACCAAACTACCTCACCCGCAGATGTCGGCAATGACGGTGGCGCTTGCTGCCTTCGGCGCGGTAATGGCGCTGTTCGCCATCGGCTTGCATCGTCATGCGGCGCAGGCACGCAAATGGCCGGTGGTGAAAGGCAAGATCAGGACGTCGGGCCTCGATCGCTTCCGTGCCAAAGCCGACGATGACGGTTCGCGCGGCCAAATCATGTTCAGGGCGAATATCTCCTACACCTATCGCTACGAGAACATGGATTACACCGGCCTTGTCGTCAGCATGAACGGGCAGGTGTCCTCCACATCCGACTGGGGTGTGCAGCGCTACGTCAAGAAATACCCGGAAGGCGCGATGGTCGATGTCTATGTCAATCCGCAGAATCCGACGGAGTCCGTGCTGGAGCCGCGCGCCAAGGCGGCATGGGTTCTCTGGATCGCCGTGGCGGTGATCTGGGCGCTGGCTTATTATGTGGCGACGAAGGGGTAGCCTCTATTCGGCGGATTCGATTCAAGATTCGTCATGCCCGGCCTTGTGCCGGGCACGACTTACTTAAGCGATCTTGAATGAAGACGTAGAAGGCCGGGGCGAGCCCGGCCATGGA
>CAZQMD010000459.1:0-3222 GCA_964594185.1 uncultured Afipia sp.
CGGGCGCTTCATTCACGCCGAGCGCGCGCATGCCGTCGGCCTTGTGTCGGAAGTCGTCGAGGACGGCCAGCTCGATGCAGCAGCTGCGCCCTATGTCGAAGCCATGCTGGCGGCGTCGCCGCTCGGCCTGAGGCTCTCGAAGGAATGCCTCAACATGAGCGTGGACGCGTCGTCGATTGAAGCGGTGATCGCGATGGAGGACCGCAATCAGGTTCTCACTTCACGGTCCGAGGATTTCAAGGAAGGCGTTCGCGCTTTTCTGGAGAAGAGGAAGCCGATCTATCGCAACGCTTGAGTTGCGCACCAACAAACAGAAGGCCTCACAAGAGGCCATGTTGAAGGGAGAACGAAGTGAACGCGGAGACGGCAGCAGTGTTGACGAAGCCCGCATTCCGGAAGATCGAATGGCTGCCGCGCGACATCGCGGTGGAGCGCCGGGACGATGGCGTGATCGTCCTGAAATCCCGGTTTCCGCTCGATCCCTATGAACCGCATATTCCGGCCTCGGTGGCGAAGTGGGCGGCCGCGCGTCCCGATCATATCTGGCTGGCGCAGCGCCGTGGCCCTGAGAGGCAGTGGCACAAGGTCTCCTACGGTCAAGCCAAGCGAACCATCGATGCGCTGACGCAGGCGCTGCTCGACATGAAGCTGCCGGCCGGTCGCCCGGTCGCGATTTTGAGCGGCAATTCCATCGAACACGCGCTGATGACGCAGGCGGCGATGCAGGCGCGGATTCCCGCGGCACCGGTGTCTCCGGCCTATTCGCTGATGAGCCAGGACCACGCCAAGCTGAAATACCTGTTCGGCCTTGTGAAGCCTGCGGTGGTGATGGTGCAGGACGGCGTGATGTTCGAGAAGGCGCTGGCTGCGCTCGATCTCAGCGGCATCACGGTGATCCATGTCGATCGCCCGCCCGCCAACATCAAGAGTGTCGCCTATGCCGATCTCGCGGCGACATCGGTGACGCCGGCAGTCGCAGACTCCATCGCGCAGATTACGCCGGACACGGTCGGCAAGCTGCTGTTTACCTCGGGCTCCACCGGGATGCCCAAAGCGGTCATCAACACCCAGCAGATGATGTGCGCCAATGCCCGCATGATGATGCAGGTGCGGCCACGCCCGGATGATGCGCCGGACGGGGTCTATCTCGACTGGATGCCGTGGAATCACACCATGGGCGGCAACGCGCTGTTCAATGTGGCGCTGACCGAAGGCGGTACGCTGTATATCGACGACGGCCGTCCGGTGCCGGGTCAGTTCGAGGAAACGCTGCGCAACCTGCGCGAGGTGTCCCCGACCTACTACGCCAACGTCCCGGCCGGCTACGCAGCGCTGGCGGCGGTGATGGAAAAGGACGATGCGCTATGCCGCTCGTTCTTCAAGAATCTCGGATTGCTGGCTTACGGCGGCGCGCGGCTGCCGGATGATCTTTACGATCGCTTCCAGACGCTGGCCGTCCGCGCCACCGGCGAGCGCTTTGTGTTCTACACCGGCTGGGGCTCGACCGAGACCGCGCCGACATCCACAGGCACTTATTGGGACACCGAACGCGTAGGCCTGATCGGGTTGCCGTTCCCGGGCGTCGAGTTGAAAATGGTGCCGTGCGGCGCGCAATACGAGCTGCGATTACGCGGCGTCAACGTCACGCCAGGTTATTATGGCCAGCCCGAACTGACGCAGAAGGCTTTTGACGAGGAAGGCTTCTATTGCATCGGTGACGCCGGCGTGTTCGTCGATCCGGAAGATCCGTCCAAGGGCCTGATCTTCTCCGGCCGCGTGGTCGAGGATTTCAAGCTGACGACCGGGACGTTCGTTCTGGTCAGCTCGCTGCGCACCGACGCCATCGCCGCAGCGTCACCCGTGGTGCAGGATGCACTGGTGGCGGGACAGGATCGTCCGTTTATCGGATTGCTGGCCTGGCCGAATCTTGATGCCTGCCGCCGCCTGATTGGCGACATGAATGCGTCGCTGGAAACGGTGGTGAACCATCCCCAGGTGCGCGCGCATCTGCGCGACGGCTTGCTGGCGCACAACAAGGCAGTCAACGGCGTGACCAGCATGACCATTGCCCGCGCGATACTGATGGTCGAGCCGCCGTCCATCGACGGCAATGAACTCACCGACAAGGGGTACATCAACCAGCGCGCGGGGCTGGAACGCCGCGCCGCGCTGGTCGAGCAGCTTTACGCAGATCAGCCGGGGCCGGACGTCATCGTTCTCGGATAACTTTCACGTTCACAACACGAGTCAAACCAGATGAACTTTGAATTCTCGGAAGATCAGAAGCAATTGCGCGATCAGGCGCGGCGCTATCTCAACGAACATTCGCCGCCGAAAGCGGTGCGCGCTGTGCTGGAAGGCAAGGCGCCCTATGACAAGGCGCTGTGGAAGGGTCTTGCCGAAATGGGCTTCCTCGGCGTTGCGGTTCCGGAAGAGTTCGGCGGCGCGGGTGCCGGCCATCTCGAACTGTGCGTGATCGCGGAAGAAATCGGCCGCGCGCTGGCGCCGGTGCCGTTCTCGTCCACCATCTATCTCGCCGCCGAGGCGCTGATGCTCGCGGGCAGCGATGCACAGAAGGCGAAGTGGCTGCCGAAGATCGCGTCCGGCGAAGCCATCGGCACGCTGGCGCTGTTCGAGGGCGTCGGCAATCCGTCGCACAAGACGATCAAGATCTCGGCCTCGCAGGGCGCAGTTTCAGGCACCAAGACGCCGGTGGCGGATGGCGCGATTGCGGATTTCGCCATTGTCGCGGCGCGCACCGGATCGACCGGACGCGAAGCCGACATCGGCCTGTTCATTGTCGAACTTGATGGCGCGGGCGTGACGCGCAAGGCCCTTGCCAATCTCGATCAGGCCCATGACCAGGCCGAAATCACCTTCGACCGCGCCAAGGCGGAGCCGCTCGGCGCAACAAGCGACGGCTGGAGCATCCTCACCCGTGTGCTGGATCGCGCCGCAGTGCTGATGGCATTCGAGCAGGTCGGCGGTGCGGATCGCGCGCTTGAGATGGGCCGCGATTATGCGCTCGACCGTGTCGCGTTCGGCCGCCCGATCGGATCGTTCCAGGCGGTGAAGCACATCCTTGCCGATATGTATGTCTCGGCGACGCTGGCGCGCTCCAATTGCTACTACGGCGCATGGGCGCTTTCGACCGACGCGGCGGAATTGCCTGAGGCGGCGGCGACGGCCCGCATCAGGGCGACGCAGGCGTTCCAGCACTGC
>CAZQMD010000460.1:0-3220 GCA_964594185.1 uncultured Afipia sp.
GCCGTCATCCGGTCCGACGCGATGCCCATCAGCGTGTCGGTAATGGTGAAGACCGCCTGATCGACCAGAAGGATGACGACAACCGCACCGGGCGGAAGCCCCACCCTGGCCGCGAGCTGCGGCAGATAGATGACATAGATGGTCCAGCCGAGCGTGAAGAAGAGTTGCAGCAGCGCCAGATAAACGCCGACCTTCGCTGTCGGCGGGCTTGCGGCAGCGGCCTGCGCGGCCTCGCCGCGCTCCGCTGTTTGTAGCTGGCTCATGTTCACCCCGATCCGCGTACCGGAAGCATAGAATTGCCGCGCCCGCTCCCGCAAGCAATGCTCTGCTCTCTTGGACGGCGGGACACCGAGCCGGGTTCACTCCGAAATTCCGTCAGGCCGCCAAAGCCTTGCCGGGCGAATCGGGTTCTGGTGGAAATTTTTATCGTCCGGCGGGACTCGGCCCGAACGATTGGCTAACATCGGCGTTGACCACTGCAAGGCAGGCGTAACCAAGACAAACTCGATCAAGCCAGATTCGGGAGCCGGACCATGACGACGGCCAAAACCGAGACCAAGCCGGAGACAGCAACTGTCCCGCCAGTTGTTTCGTTCGAGGAGCAGTTGAAGCACGCTCGCGAACTCGTCGTCGAGGGACAGCGCCTGCTCTACGTCGCTAACCGTGATCTCAAGGCCGGACGCAATGTCGTCCGGCGTACGCAGCAGCTTCTTGCCGATACCGAAAGCGTGTTCAGCGCCAAGCGCCGCCTTCAGACGAGCACCGGATCGATCGGGCTTGGCGGCACACCGCCCGCCTCGATGACCTCGCCTGCCGCAAGGCAAAGGTCTTCCCTGTAACGTCCTCCAACGATCTGCACGCCGACCGGAATGCGGCCGACCAGACCTGTCGAGACCGTCAGGCCCGGCATGCTGATGAAGGGCAAAGCGATCTGCGGCATCTGCGCCCTCAGCACACGATGCAATGATGCTTCGCTCTTGAGATCGAGCTGCCATTCGAACGGCAGTTCACCGCACGGCGGCATCACGATCACGGCGTAGGTTTCAAAGAACATCTCCCACGCCCGCACCAGCGTCGCGCGCCGGGTCAGCAGTTTCGAGAACGACGGAAGATCGAGCGCGCGCGCGACTTTTTCCTGATCGCGCAGGATAGCCAGCGCGCCTGGATCGCCCTCGCGCTCGGCCATGTCCCGCAGCGCGTCATAGCCATCCGACAACCAGAGCTTCATCTGCAGGTCGGCCGCTTCCTCGAACGGCGGTATCTCGGTGATCTCCTCGACCATCCAGCCTGCGCGCTCCAGCCGCCTGCCCGCATCGGCCACGGCATCGCTGACCTCCTTCACGGTCTCCAGGCCACCGGGACGCAGGCAGATCGCCGCGCGCTTCTCACGCGCCGGTCCCTCCAGCGGCGCGGGCACCCACCACGGATCGCGCGGATCGCGCTGCGCCATGGCATGGAAGGCCAGCCGCACGTCGCCAACGGTCCGCGCGATCGGGCCGGACACCGCCGTAATCTGCGGGCCGATGGGCCGCTCCGGCGACGACGCATTGAACGCCGGGATGCGCCCCAATGTCGGCCGCAAACCATGGACGCCGCAGGCATAGGCCGGATAACGGATCGAGCCTGCGATGTCGGTGCCATGGGCGATGTGGCCGATGCCGGCGGTCAGGGCCGCCGCCGCCCCGCCCGACGAGCCGCCGGGCGTGATCGAGGGATCGCGCGGGTTTCGCGTGTCGCCATGGATGAGATTGGTCGTGAACCAGCGGGATGAAAAGGCGGGCGTGTTGGTGCGCCCGACAATGACGGCCCCCGCCTTGCGCAGGTTATCGACCACCGGGCTGTTGGTCTGCGCCACAAGGTCACGCTGCAGCTTGAGACCGTTCGTGGTAGCGAATCCGGCCTGATCGACGTTGACCTTGACGGTGATGGGTACACCGGCCAGCGGCCCGGCATCCGTCCCTTTCGCAATCGCGGCATCGACGGCGTCGGCCTGCGCCAGTGTCTCTTCCGGCCGGTGATCGATGACGGCGTTGATGGCCGGATTGACGGCATTCAGGCGCGCGATGGCGGCTGAAGCGGCTTCCCTCGCGGAGATTTTCCTGGACCGGATCTGCGACGCAAGTTCAGTAGCGGAAAGACGCCAGATGTCGTTCATTTCAACTCCCGTTCAACTGTTATTGGCGCTTCGATTGCGCGGCCTTTATAGTCAGGGCAAAACACCCGCATTCAATGATCGCCCGTTCATTTACCCATGACAAGGCCGCCTTTGCGGTGACCGTTTTGTATTGAACAATCAGGATTTCCACCATGAAGACTCTCATCGCATCCGCCATCGCGGCGATCTTTCTCTCCACCGGCCTCGCCCACGCCGCCGACCCCGGCGACAAGGTCAAGGTCTCGATCGAAAAATGGCGCAAGCCCGGCACCAACAATGCCGGCACCGCCGACATCACCATCACCAATGACAATGACTTCGCGGTGAAGGACGTGCGCGTGAAATGCGACTACATGTCCAAGACCGGCGGACGAAAGATCGAAACCGATCAGCGCCTGCCCATGACGGTCAAGGCCAAGACCACCAAGCTGTTCAAGAAGACCAAATTCCCGTTCATCGATCAGGAAGCCGCTGAAGGCTCCTGCAAGGTCACGGGCGCGGCGCAGGGGTGATTAAAGCCCACTCCTCGAGGCTCGCCGCAAGAAGCGGCTCGCCCCCCAACATAAAGCTCCCGATGTGGAATGACTTGGCTTGCTGTTGGAATGAGGCGGAGGCTCGTCATCCTGAGGTGCGAGCACTTGCGAGCCTCGAAGGATGGCGAGCGATGGGAGCCTACGTCTATATTCTTCTGTGTGCGGACAGGTCATTCTATGTCGGATCTGCAACCGGAGATGATCTGACGACTCGGATCGCCCAGCACAATCTGGGATATTTTCCCGGCTACACCAGTTCACGAAGACCGGTTGAGCTTGTCTGGTCGCAGCATTTCGACCGAATTACAGATGCCATTTTCGCAGAGAGGCAGATCAAGGGCTGGGGTCGTGCGAAGAAGCAGGCTCTAATAAAATCTGACTGGAACACGGTTCAAACTCTGGCGCGGCGGCGCGGAGGGCAACCGAAGCCGGTCTAAGTCGTAGTCATCCTTCGAGGCTCGCCGCAAAAGCGGGGCCTACCCCCCGAAGGCCGCCCCCCCCCTTCAAGAATTAACTGCATACACTCCTCACC
>CAZQMD010000461.1:0-3199 GCA_964594185.1 uncultured Afipia sp.
CATTGGTGAAGGCCACGAACCCCGACGCCTGGACGTGGCGCCCGCGCAGTTCATAACCTATGCCGCCGCCGATGATGAATGCTGCAAGGGTTGCTGCGATCATCGCGTAGGCCCACCGGCGCGGAGGCCGGCTCAGCAGGTCGATGTTCAGATGCGGCGGCACGGCCTCGTCGGCGACGCGATCGTACTTTGCATGCAGCGCATCGGTCATCGCACGCCACGACCTCACACGCTCCGCATCGTCGGGATGCGACGCAAGCCAGGCCTCAACCGCTTCACGGCGTTCCGCTGGAAGCTCGTTGTCCACGTAGGCGTGGATCTCGTCCTCGGTGACGGGAATGTTGTGGTGGTCGGTCATCGGTGGCTGTCTCTCGTCTCGTCCAAACTGCTCGATATTATGGCTGCAAGAAAGTGGGGTGGAGACTACGCAAGGTACAGAGTCTGTCTCCACCCCGCGCGCCAACCGCATGGCGTTCAGCGCGCCGCCCTCTCCACACGGGAGAGGGAGAAGAAAGCGGGTTGCCCCATTCATCGCGCATCAAGTCCATCGTCGTCCCCTGTCGTCTCTCACTTCACCCGCCGCAGTGCCGGGCGTTCACCCTCGATCACGGCGCGGACATGCGCGCGTGCGCGGGCAAGACGCGACATCACCGTGCCGATCGGCACACCCTGAATATCGGCGACATCGCGGTAGCTCAGGCCTTCCAGCACCACCAGCAGCAACACCGCGCGCTGGTCTTCCGCCAGTGTGGCGAGCGCGCGGGAAATGTCGCGGCTCTCCGCCTCGGTGCCGGAGGCGTCGGCGGTGGTGTCGTGCAGTTCCATCATCGCGGGTTGCCGCGCCAGCGAGCGACGACGGTTGCGATTGAGATTGGTCAGGATCGTATAGAGCCAGGCGCGCAGATCGCCGCCCAGGAACAATTTCTCCGAACGCAGCGCCCGCACCAGCGTATCCTGCACCAGATCGTCGGCGATGTCCGTGTCCCGCGCCAGCGCCCGCGCATAGCGCCGCAGGGCCGGGATCATGGTCTCGACGTTATGGCGAAAATCGTTGTTCATCCAGCTTCGTCCGGTGTCGCGGTATTTGCCGTTCTACTCTCAAAAACACCGCAAACAGGCGGGTATTCCGGCAGTTTTGTCCGTTAAGGTTAGGGCTTCGCCGCTTGTCCGGCTTGAACGCTCCTGACGCCTATGTCATGAGGGGCGTCCCTTCAATCCGGACTCGGTTTCATGGCTGAAAATGTGGGCCTGATGCGCGGCAAGCGCGGCATCATCCTCGGCGTGGCGAACAATCGCTCGATCGCTTATGGCATTGCGAAGTCATGCCACGATCAGGGCGCGGAACTCGCTTTCACCTGGCAGGGCGATGCGCTGAAAAAGCGTGTCGAGCCGCTGGCGAAAGAACTCGGTGCGATCACGCTCGGCCACTGCGACGTCACCGATCCGGCGACCATCGATGCGGTGTTCGCGGAAGTGAAGAAGCAGTGGGGCAAGATCGATTTCGTGGTGCATGCGATCGCCTTCGCCGACAAGGATCAACTCGACGGGCGCTACATCGAGACCACGCAGGACAATTTCACCAACTCGCTGCTGATCTCGTGCTATTCGCTGACCGCGATCGCGCAGCGCGCCGAGCATCTGATGACCGACGGCGGCTCCATCCTGACGCTTTCCTACTACGGCGCGGAAAAGTGGATGCCGCATTACAACGTGATGGGTGTCGCCAAGGCCGCGCTGGAAGCCAGCGTGCGCTATCTCGCGGCCGATCTCGGCGAGAAGAACATCCGCGTCAACGCCATCTCTGCGGGACCGATCAAGACGCTGGCCGCATCGGGCATCGGCGACTTCCGTTACATCCTGAAGTGGAACGAAGCCAACGCGCCGCTTCGCCGCAACGTGACGCAGGAGGAGGTCGGCGACAGCGCGATGTATCTGTTGTCCGATCTGTCGCGCGGCGTCACCGGCGAAGTGCATCATGTCGATTCCGGTTATCACGTCACCGGCATGAAGAACCCCCACGCACCGGACATTGCGTTCGGCGGGAAGGAATAAGAAGAGCGTTGTCATTGCGAGCGAAGCGAAGCAATCCATAGCGACAAAGACAAACTGGATTGCTTCGTCGCTACGCTCCTCGCAATGACGGCTTGAACTGAGAGTCGTTGTTTCATGCCATCTCCCACCGTTTACTTCGTCCGTCACGGACAGACCGAATGGAACGCCTCGGGCCGCTTTCAGGGCACCCAGGACATTCCGCTCAACGAGATCGGCAAGGGGCAGGCGATCCGTTCCGGGGAATTGCTGACCGATATTCTCGCGCGCGATTCCCACGATCCCGCAAAGATCCCGTTCGTGTCGTCACCGCTCGGCCGCGCGCGCAACACGATGGAGTTGCTGCGCGGCGTGCTCGGCGTGCCGCCGCACGGCTATGAACTCGATGATCGGCTGCGCGAGATCGGTTACGGCCACTGGGAGGGTTCGACCCTGCCGCAGATGGAGCAGTCGCATCCGGAGATCTTTGCGGAGCGTCAGGTCGACAAGTGGGGCGTGCCGCCGCCGGGCGGCGAGAGCTACGCCTCGGTCACCATCCGCATGCGCGACTGGTACGACTCGCTGATCCAGGACACGGTGGCGGTGTCGCATGGCGGCTCGATGCGGGCGCTGCTGGTGGCGCTGGATGTCGAGACCCCGGTCGGCGCCGCGGACCTGACGGTGGAGCAGGGCGTGGTCTATGTTTTTGCCGACGGGCAGGTCACGAAACATAGTTAATGCTTCGTTAACGTGACACTTTAAGCGCCTCGCATTTGACCCTAAGGGGCCTGCGCGTTACGACTTTACGTCAATTTTCGCGAATAGGGGCCGTCCGGCCCGTCGGGTAATTTCTGATGTCCTTCAATACCTTCGGCCACATGTTTCGCGTCACCACCTTCGGCGAAAGCCATGGGGTCGCGCTCGGCTGCGTGGTCGATGGTTGCCCGCCGCAGATCCCGCTGACGGTGGAGGAGATTCAACTGGATCTCGATCGCCGCCGCCCCGGCCAAAGCAAGTACACCACCCAGCGGCAGGAAGCCGACCAGGTGAAAATCCTGTCCGGCGTGATGGACACCGACCGGGGCCAGGCCACCACCGGCACGCCGATCGCGCTGATGATCGAGAACACCGACCAGCGCTCGAAGGACTATTCGGAGATCAAGGACAAGTT
>CAZQMD010000462.1:0-3184 GCA_964594185.1 uncultured Afipia sp.
GGACGGCCACCGCTTGGCGATCTGCCACTATGCCAAGGACGCTGCCCCGGTCGCGCACCGGATCATTCCGCGCAAGACGGTGCGGATCGTCACCGACCACCTTGCCGGCCAGGACGTAAAGCTGTTCGCCGTCGAGCCCGGCAAGATCGACATCGTCGCGCCCGGCGTCACGATCCGGGCGAAGCTGATCGATGGCACCTATCCCGACTATGCCCGCGTCCTGCCGAACCGCCATGATTTCACGTTCGACCTCAAGCGCGACGAGATCATTGCGGCCATCGATCAGGCGACCGCGATCGGCGGCGACCGCACGACGGCAATCAAGTTCAGCAACGCGGACGGCCGCGCCATGATCGAGCGTCGCAGCGCGGACTTTGGCAGCGCCAAGGTCAAGACCTCGACGGCATGGCCGGATGGGAAGGAACAGCCGTCCGCCTTCGCTTTCAACAGCCGCTATCTCCGGGAAGTGACGAGCAAGTGCCAAGGCTCGATCATCCTGCGCATGGTCGATCATGCGTCGCCGTTCACGATCAAGGACGAGGACGCCACCATGACCCGCGTTCTGATGCCGATGAGGGCTTGATGCCGATCAGCGCCGAGAAAATGAGCCGCTACCCAGGCGGCTCGATCTATTCGAAAGTCTGGAAGGCGTTCCGGGCTTTCATCCTCTTTCGCGCGGCGAACTGCTGCGAGGGAACGCCAGATCGTCCGCACTGCCGAGCCCGCAACGGCGCGGCTCACCCCGAGACCGGCAGTAAGGTTGTGCTGACGATCGCCCACATGGACCACGACGAGAGCCACGCCGATCCCGAGCGGTGCCGCGCGCTCTGCCAGCTATGCCACAACCGATGGGACGCAGCGCACCGTCGCCGGAACCAAGCCGACACATGGCGCGGCAAGTATGCCGTCGCCGATTTCATCGCGGAGCTTTGCCAATGAACGAGACCGTCCGCCGCATTGTCGGCCCGACCATCCTACTTCACAGCGGCAACTACTTCGATTTCGAAGCGCCGGACACGAGCGCGTTCACGATCGAGGACATTGCACACGGCCTTGCGATGACCTGCCGCTTTGCCGGCCATTGCAACCGCCACTATTCGGTGGCGCAGCACAGCGTCCACATCAGCCACATGGTGCCAAAGCAATACGCCTATGAGGGCCTGATGCACGACGCGCCGGAATTTGCGGTTGGGGACATGGCGAAGCCGCTCAAGGTAATTTGCCCCGACTACTCGACTGTTGAGAAGCGCGTTGAGAAAGCCGTCTTCAAGCGCTTCAACGTGTCGCTGCCGCTCCCGGTCTCGATTAAGGAGGCGGACATTAGAATGCTCGCAACGGAGCAGCGGCAATTGATGAACAACGCCGACCGTTGGCACCACACGCACGGCCGGGCACCCTATGACTTCGAAATTCCGACGTGGACACCCGAGGAAGCAAAGGCCCGTTTCCTGGAGCGGTTCGCGGAATTAACGGGGGCAGCATGACCCCGTTTGCATCCGTCGCGCTATTCCGCCGCAACGGCGGGACAGTGTTCAAGGCTCCTCGCAAGGAGCCGAGCGCGCACAAGACCCAGGCGCGGAAATCCGCCTCGCGGTTCTGGAGCGGCAACATCACCAGCCCGGACGTGCTCGCCAAGATCGTTTTGGTGCAGTGCTCCGGCCGGTTGGTCGAGATCGCCGAGCGCGCGACGGTAAACGGTCAAGACCGCCCTTGGGTGGAATTCCGCCTGGACCATGCCGAGGCGATCAAGTCGCCGCATATCGCGGCATGCCTTAGCGAGCTTGGTGTTGACCCGGCATCGGCCCCGCCTCCGATGCCCGACGTCCTGGAAATCAACGGCGTGATCTACGTGAGGCAGATATGACCCCGGAAAAATGCCCGCTCACTGCGATCGAGTTGGAGATTGCCCGCCACCTATCGAACGGCGAGACGGCCGCCTCGATCGCCGGCAAGATAGGCAGCACCCCAGCGGCCGTGAACATGAAGATCAAGATCGCCCGCCGCGTCGTCGGCGCGCGCAACAGCTCGCATCTGGCGACCACCGCATTGCGGAAAGGATGGATCGAATGAACCGGGGTGGTAAGATCGAGGGCATGAACAATATCCCCGCAGATATCGCCCGCACCGCCAAGCAGGTATCGGACCAACTGCCTATGGTGCCTGACGACGACGAGCTTGAGGCGGCAATTGCTCATGCGATCATGGCCGAGCGCGAGCGCTGCGCCGCGATTGCGGATCGAGCCGCCGAACAGTCAGGCGGGAATGATTCCCGAGGGGCGCAGGCTGAGGAGATCGCCGCCGCGATCCGTGGGGGCATCGAATGAACACGGCTTTCCTCCTGATGGCGCAGTATAACGGCGCGGCGATCGTCCCGCTGGAAGCCGTCTGCCGCGACTATTTCCAGCACTTGACGCCGGACGAATTCAGCCGGAAAGCTACCAGGGGCCAGATCGATTTGCCCGTGGTCCGGATCGAGACCAGCGCGAAGGCCGCGCGCGGCATCCACATTGCCGACCTCGCCCGCTGGATCGACGAGCGGCACGCGGCGGCCCGCAAGGAGTGCGACCAGCTACAGGGAAGGCGCTGACATGGACGATATCGCGGAAGGGCTGGCCCAGGGCGGAACGGTAAGTTACCTGCGCGCCAAGATCGTCAACTCCAACTGGACGCTCACCGAGATCGAGCTATCCAAGCGCGACGCGAGGAGCCTTGCCTATGAGCTTGCGCAGGTCACCCGAGACGGTAGCCCCAGCGCTGGCGAATTCTTCGCCATGATCGAGGGCGGGACGGCGAAGTTCATGGATATCCCCGTCAGGATCAAAGACGAGCCACAGGGACAGCGATGATGGGCGAACATTGGGTTGTCGAGATAGATTGCGGCGCAATCAACTGGACCGTGATTGCGCACTGCACCAGCCAGAAACAGGCCGAGCACTTAGCGGTAGCGCCACATATCGTTGCATTCGGCAAGCCAGCGAGGGCCAGACGGTACGGCACGAAGGCCCCTCTCCGTGAGGAACGCGAGCCCCGCCTATAGCCGGATCACAAAAGGATCACACGTCAAAACGAAGCCCGGCTAACCTCATAGCCGGGCTTATGTTTTTTCTTCAATCTGTCCAGTCCATCATCGGCGCGACGGAGAAACGGTGAGGAAGCATGGGCGTCATATAGACGCTCAAGCGGC
>CAZQMD010000463.1:0-3181 GCA_964594185.1 uncultured Afipia sp.
CGTCACCGGTGTGACCGCCGCGAGCGTGCGGAACAGCGTCGACAATTCCGGATCGGAATACAGCGCGTCGGTGACGATCACTTCATTCGGATTGATCCGCGCCAGCGTGGCACCGAGTTCATTCGCGCCGCATTCGGTGACGCTGAACTCCGCTGTCGAGATATCGATCCATGCGAGGCCGATACGGTCGCTCGTAGAGGAAGACCCGCGCGTCCGCGCGATTGCCAGCAGATAATTATTGGTCCGTGCATCGAGCAGCGTGTCTTCGGTGAGTGTGCCCGGCGTCACCAGCCGCACCACGTCGCGCCGGACCACGCTCTTGTTGCCGCGCTTCTTGGCCTCGGCGGGATTTTCGGTCTGCTCGCAAACCGCGACGCGATGACCCGACGCGATCAGTCTGTGCAGGTAATCGTCCGAGCGTTCCACCGGAACGCCGCACATCGGGATGTCCTCGCCCATGTGCTTGCCACGCTTGGTCAGCGTGATGCCCAGCGCGCGGGACGCGATCTCCGCATCTTCGAAGAACAGTTCGTAGAAGTCGCCCATCCGGTAAAACAGCAGGAGCCCCGGATTGGCGGCCTTGATCTCCAGGTATTGTTCCATCATCGGCGTCACGCGTCCGACCTCAGGAGAGGCGGGTTCGGCATTCGGCGGGGCGGGGGGCGTGGAATGAATGGTCATGGAGCGAACATTAGCAAAGTTCTTTCGCACGGTGGAATTGCAGGCGGCGTTTTCCACGCCTTGCAGAGGTCTGTGCATGGCCGCCCTGCCGGCGGGCGAAGCCGTTTTGGCCATCGATCATTTGACCTTCCGCACTGTGCTTCCTAAAACTCGGCCAGCCGGAAGCGGACGCGTCAACGCCCGCAGGATTTTCAGGGAGAGTGACCATGCGGGATGTTTTCATTTGTGACGCAGTGCGGACGCCGATCGGCCGCTTCGGCGGTTCGCTGGCCAAGGTGCGCGCGGACGATCTCGCCGCAGCCCCCATCAAGGTGTTGATGGAACGTAATCCCAAGGCGGACTGGGGCGCGCTGGACGAAGTGTCCTATGGCTGCGCCAATCAGGCGGGGGAAGACAACCGCAACGTTGCGCGCATGGCGTTGCTGCTGGCGGGCCTGCCCGAAACGGTCCCCGGCATGACGGTCAACCGCCTCTGTGCGTCAGGCCTCGATGCAGTCGGCGGCATTGCGCGCGCGATCCGCGCCGGTGAAATCGATTTCGCCATCGCAGGCGGTGTTGAATCCATGACCCGCGCGCCGTTCGTCACCGGCAAGGCGTCCGAGCCGTTCCAGCGCAGCATGGAAAGCTTCGATACCACCATCGGCTGGCGTTTCATCAACCCGCTGATGAAGAAGCAATACGGCGTCGATTCCATGCCGGAGACCGGTGAGAACGTCGCAACCGATTATCAGATCTCACGCGCCGATCAGGACGCCTTCGCGATCCGCTCACAGCAGCGCGCGGGCAAGGCGATTGCTGCCGGTTACTTCGCGGAAGAAATCACACCCATCACGATTCCCGGTGGCAAGGCCGGCCCGATCACGGTGGACAAGGACGAACATCCGCGCCCTGAAACGACTCTCGAAGGCCTCGCCAAGCTGAAGCCGATCGTCCGCCCGGACGGTACGGTGACGGCAGGCAATGCGTCCGGCGTCAATGACGGCGCGGCGGCGATCATTCTCGCGTCGGAAGAAGCCGTGAAGAAGCACGGCCTGACGCCGCGTGCAAAACTGCTTGGCCATTCGTCGGCGGGCGTTGCCCCGCGCGTCATGGGCATGGGTCCGGTGCCGGCGGTCCGCAAGCTGCTGGAGCGTCTCGGCCTCAAGATCGGCGACATCGATCTGATCGAACTCAACGAAGCCTTCGCCTCGCAGGGCATCGCGGTGCTGCGTCAGCTCGGCGTCAAGGAAGATGCCGACTTCGTCAATCCGCATGGCGGCGCGATTGCGCTCGGCCATCCGCTGGGCATGAGCGGTGCGCGTCTCGTTCTCACCGCCGTGCATGGCCTCGAGAAGCGCGGTGGCAAGTACGCACTGGCGACCATGTGTGTTGGCGTCGGTCAGGGCGCCGCGGCGGCGATCGAAAAGCTGAACTGAGCAACCTCGTCATGCCCGGGCTTGTCCCGGGCAACCACGCCTTTTTGCATGTTTTGAATTTTAAACGTGGATGGGCGGGACAAGCCCGGCCATGACGCACTCTTTGCTCTTCTGCGTCCCGTTATCTCGCAGCGAATTCCTAGTCCATCACCGCGGCATGATCCGAGCTTTGCGACTGTTGCCGCAGCGCCGCCTTGGTCGAACCGATCATCATCGCGAGCGGAATGGCGCACAGCGTCACCACCATCACCATCTGGTAATCGTGCGAGAAGGCGATGATCTGTGCCTGCGCCTGAATCAGGACATCCATAATGGCGCGGCCCGAATCCGTATTCATGTTGAGGATGCCGGCGACATCCGGCATCTGCATCGCGTGATTGAACGGCGTGACGCGCTCATTGAGAATGGCGTAGCTCTCCCGTCCGCCGGATGTCAGCTTGGCGATCACCACGGAAATGCCTATTGAGCTGGCGACGTTGCGCATCAGGGTCAGCATGGATGTTCCGTCGGTGCGCAGTTCGTTGGGCAGCGTCAGGAATGCAACCGTGCTAAGCGGCACGAACACCAGCCCGAGGCCGAAGCCCTGTGCGACGCTGATCACGACAATGGTCGAGACGCCGGTCTGATCGGTCCACTGGGTCATGAAATACAGCGAGACCGACATCAGCAGCATGCCGCTCGCAATCAGCGTACGGGCCTCGATATATTTCATGATGCGCCCGACCAGCATCATGGCGACGAAGGTGCCGCCGCCGCGGGTGGCGAGCAGAAGGCCTGCGGTCATGATCGGATAGCCGATCACATTCTGCAGATAAGGTGAGGCCAGCGCCATGGTGCTGTAGAGCACAAGGCCCATGATTGCCATGAAGATGCAGCCACTAACGAAGTTGCGGTCCTTGAAAATCGCGAACTGGATGAAGGGCCGCTTAGTCGTGAGGGAATGGGCGAAGAAGTAGTAGAAACCGATCAACGAAATAATGGCTTCCGCCACGATCTCCCGCGATTCCAGCCAGCCAAGCTGTTCGCCCCGGTCCACCGCGAGCAGCATGGAGCCGATGCCGAGCGCGCGCGCGGTGAAGCCGTAC
>CAZQMD010000464.1:0-3143 GCA_964594185.1 uncultured Afipia sp.
CCGCGGGACTTCCCGCAGCCATCGCCAGCTACTGGTTTGCGCCTGCGGAGGAGCGCGCGCCGGGCGGACAGAGCCCCAACGATCTGTCCGACCGCACCGTGGCCGGCATTCACCGCATCAATGCCGCGCATGCGGGCAGCGATATTGTCTGCGTGTCCCATGGCGGCCCCATCAAGGCGGCGATCGCGCATGCGCTCGGCCTTGAGGCGGGCGCGGGTTTTGCTTTCACCATCGACAACTGTTCGGTGACGCGGCTCGATTTCCTGTCGAGCGACAACCACAGCGGCTGGCGCGTGCCTATGATCAACCAGCAGCCATGGATTGCCAGCCACACGCACGATGCCATGCATCAGCCCGCGGGGCCGGAAGTCACCAACAAGCTCGGATAACAAACAGACATCGCAGGAGAGAAGCGCATGACCTTGTTCGACATGACCGGAAAAAATGCCGTGATCACCGGCTCCACCAAGGGCATTGGCCGCGCCATCGCCGAGCGGATGGTCGAGCATGGCGCGCGGGTCGTGATTTCGTCGCGCAAGCAGGATCAGTGCGATCAGGTCGCGAAGGAAATCAACGACAAGTACGGCAAGGGCAAAGCGATTGCCGTCGCGGCAAACATCTCCAGCAAGGAAAATCTCCAGAACCTTGTCGACGAAGCCAACAAGGCATTCGGCAAGATCGACGTGCTGGTCTGCAACGCGGCGTCGAATCCGTATTACGGACCGCTCGCGGGCATCTCCGACGATCAGTTTACAAAAATCCTCGGCAACAACATCGTCGCCAACAACTGGCTGATCAGCATGGTGGTGCCGCAGATGATCGAGCGCAAGGACGGCTCGATCATCATCGTCTCGTCCATCGGTGGCCTGAAGGGTTCGACCATCCTCGGCGCTTATGCGATCTCGAAGGCCGCCGACATGCAACTCGCGCGCAATCTCGCCTGCGAATATGGTCCGCACAACGTGCGCGTGAACTGCATCGCGCCGGGCCTCATCAAGACCGATTTCGCCAAGGCGTTGTGGGACAATCCGGATAACCTGAAGGCATCGACCGCGCGCTCGCCGCTGCTGCGCATCGGTATTCCGGATGAAATCGCGGGTGCTGCGGTGTTCATGGGTTCGGCAGCCGGCAACTTCATGACCGGTCAGACTGTCGTGATCGACGGCGGCGCGACGATTAGCTGACCCTTCGACAGGGCAGCTTCCCGCCAAACAGCAAGATCGTCATGGCCGGACTTGTTCCGGCCATGCACGTCTTGATGATGCTGATAACAAAAGACGTGGATCACCGGGACAAGCCCGGTGACGACGTGCCGTGTGTTGCGAGTGCCTGCTTACTCCACCGCCGCATAAACAAGGCTGCGCACCAGCGTACGGAAATACTCGCGCTGGCCGGGACCCTGCGACAGGAAGATCGCAAACAGGTCTTCCTTCGGATCGATCCAGAAGAACGTGCCCGCGACACCGCTCCAGAAGAACTGCCCGACCGAACGGGCATAAGGGGCCATGCCTGCGTCGGTACGCACCGCGAAGCCGAGGCCGAAGCCGTGGCCCGGCGGCAGCAGGTGCGACTCCACCTTGATGTTCGCGGCGAGATGGTTGGACGCCATGAAGGCCAGCGTCGTGCGTCCGATCACGCGGTTGCCGTCGAGCGTGCCGCCATTCAGCAGCATCTGGCAGAAACGCGCATAGTCCATCGCGGTCGAGACCAGTCCGCCGCCGCCGGATTCCATTTTCGCGATTTCCAGCGGATCGAACAGAGCGACCTTGTCGCCGGTCCATGGATCTGCAGTGAAAGGCTGCGCGATGCGTGACTTGTTGTCCTGTCCGGTATGGAAGCCGGTTTCGTTCATTTGCAGCGGATTGAGAATCTGCTCGCGGAGGAACACGCCCAGCGTCTTGCCGGAAACGACTTCGATGACACGCCCAAGAATGTCGGTGGAGCGGCTGTAGTTCCACTCCGCGCCGGGCTGGCACATCAGCGGCATGCTGGCGATCAGCTTGGCGTGCTCTTCATTGGTGAGGTCGCGGCGGAAGGCCTTCGACTTCGCGTACATCCGCTGCACCATGCCCGCGCCGGTGATCTCGTAGGAGATGCCGGAGGTGTGACGCAACAGGTCCTGAATCGTGATCGGGCGGATCGGCAGCGCGAATTCCAGCGCGCCATTGCGCTCGATGCCGACCTTCTGATTGGCGAATTCCGGAATGAACTTGGAGAGCGGGTCGTTCAATAGCAGATGACCGTCCTCGACCAGTGTCATGATGCCGAGCGACACCAGCGGCTTGGTCATCGAGAAAATGCGGAAGATGCTGTTCGTGGTCATCGGCGCGCTGGCGGCCGGGTCCTGCTTGCCCTGTGCCTCGAACCAGCCGATCTGGCCGCGCCGCGCCACCATCGAAACCACGCCGGGCGTCGTGCCCTTGTCGATCTCGCGCTGATACGCGTCGCGCATCCGCTGCAGGCGGAGCGGCGACAGGCCGATGCTCTCCGGTTTGGCAGAGGGGAGAGCAGGGGTCGCTTTTGCGGCGCTTGGCGTGGCGTGGACGTTCATGTTGCCTCCGGCTTTTTTCTTGTTTCGCATAAGCGCCGGACGTGGTTGAACCGGCGGCGTCGCGGGCGAGATTGATACAAAAAGCCGCGGTTGAACAGGGCGACAGACGCAAAACAGTCCGGCGACGGCGGGCGGGCTGACGACCTTAATAATGATGTCGAGACGGGCGGCTTTATGACCGATGCAAGCGCCAAAAAGCTGGCGAAAGATGGCTGGACGATTGTCGAGGACGATGGATTTCTCAATCTGGTCGGGCCGCTATGGCATCGCCCGAACGATGCGACCGGCGAATATGCCATTGTGGCGCAGCCCAAGCACAAGAACCGGCGCGGATTTGTTCAGGGCGGATTGCTGATGACGCTTGCGGATCGTTCGCTCGGCATGGCCGCACGTCAGGGCAGCGGCGCCAGCGCGGTGGTCACAATCCAGATGGATACGCATTTCATCGACGCCGCCAAGATTGGCGAAATTCTAATCTCGACGCCGCGCGTGGTGCGCAGCACGCGCACGCTGATCTTCCTGAACTCCGAACTGACGGCGGATGGCCGCTGCGTCAAGATGGGGAGGGGCGTGTTCAAGATCCTGAAAGGCG
>CAZQMD010000465.1:0-3126 GCA_964594185.1 uncultured Afipia sp.
GCCACCGTTCGCGGCAGGGGTGGGTCCCCCCCCGGCGGGGGGTGCTCCTCCTTCCGCCCCCCCGCCAGCAACACCGGGTGGGGCTCCGGCTGCACCGGGCCAGCCGCCGGCTCCCGGACAGCCGGGCTTCGGCGATCGCCGCGGCCAGGGTCAGGGTCCGCCGCCGGGTCTGGCCGCCGGCACGCCTGCCGCTCCGGTCACGGCGCCGATTGCTGCTCCGCTGCCGCCCGCACCTGCCGTGCAGGCCACGCCGATTCCGGTCCAGCAGCCCGGCATGCGCCCGGTGGGAGGGATGGATGATTTCCCTGGCCAGCGTCAGGAACGGACCGAAGGCGGACGTACCGCCATCACCGAGCCGGGCCGCGTGATCGTGCGCGATGCGAACGGGCAGTCGTTCGTGCGTCACAACGACGTCGACCGTTTCCGTTACGGCGCGCGCGATGTGCGCGTCGACCGTCAGGGCAACGACAACCGCACCATCATCGTTCGCCCGGATGGCACGCAGATCATCACCCTCAACGACGATCGCGGAAACCTGCTGCGGCGCTCGCGCCGCGGACCGGACGGACGTGAAGTCGTGATCATCGACAACCGCCGTGGACCGGGCTTCGGCGCGGGCCTCGCGGCCGGTGTGGTCGCCGGCGCCATCGGCGGCTACTTCGTGTCGCTGCCGCCGCCGGTGCTGCGCATTCCGCAGAACCGCTACATCGTCGAGGCGGAAGATGCTCCGCCGCAGGTGATCTACGACACGATGATCGCTCCGCCGGTGGAACGCATCGAGCGCGCCTACACGCTCGATGAAATTCGCTACAGCCCGTCGGTGCGTCAGCGCATGCCGTCGATCGACCTCGACACCATCGTGTTCGAAACCGGATCGTGGGAGATTCCGCCCGATCAGGCCGGGAAGCTGCAGGTGATCGCGGACGGCATCAACCGCGCCATTCAGGCCAATCCGCAGACCGTGTTCCTGATCGAAGGCCACACCGATGCGGTCGGCAGCGACGTCGATAACCTGTCGCTGTCGGATCGCCGCGCGGAATCCGCCGCAACACTGCTGACTCAGCAGTTCGGCGTGCCGGCGGAAAATCTGACGTCGCAAGGTTACGGCGAGCAGTATCTCAAGGTGCCGACCGACGGGCCGGAACGCCGCAACCGCCGCGTCACGGTGCGCAACATCACGCCGCTGCTCAACGGCGGCGAAGCCAACGCCGCTCCGCGCTAACGCGACGCGACTTAAAAAAGAAAACGGCCGGGAAATTTTCCCGGCCGTTTTTGTTTTTAGATTGCGATCACTCAGATCCGCTTGATCTCCGAGGGCGCGATCAAATTCACTTTCCCCGCGACATCGCCCTTCATGCGAAGCAGGAAACCCTGCTGCAAATAGCCTTCGATCTGGTCCTCGCGGACCGACCGCTGGTTCTTGGCATGATGCTTCACATCGCCCAAGGCAGGGTCTGCCACGCGATAAAGTCCGTTCGGATAGCGATGCGGCGTGAAGATTTCGCCGTCCGCAGCAATGTGCTCCCAGCCCATATGCACACCTGATTTCTGTTGGGGTGCCCGCCCCTCTCAGCTCTTGTCGCTGTCGAGCTTGGGAATGTGGGAGCCCTGCTCAGACGAGAGCAATCCCGTCTTTGTATAAAGATCGAGCTTGCGGCGCGTGTCGGAAATATCGAGGTTGCGCATGGTCAGCTGACCGATGCGGTCGGCCGGCGTGAACGGCGCGTCTTCGACCTTCTCCATGCTCAGGCGCTCAGGTGCATAGGTCAGGTTTGGACTCTCAGTATTGAGGATCGAGTAGTCGTTGCCGCGGCGCAGCTCCAGCGTCACTTCGCCGGTGATCGCGCGTGCCACCCAGCGCTGTGCAGTCTCGCGCAGCATCAGGGCCTGCGAGTCGAACCAGCGACCCTGATAGAGCTGACGTCCGAGCCGCATGCCGCTGATGCGATACTGCTCGATGGTGTCTTCGTTATGGATGCCGGTGACGAGACGCTCGTAAGCAATATGAAGCAATGCCATGCCCGGCGCTTCGTAGATTCCGCGGCTCTTGGCTTCGATGATGCGATTCTCGATCTGGTCGCTCATGCCGAGACCATGACGCCCGCCGATGGCATTCGCTTCCAAGAATAATGCGACCGGATCGGCGAATGTCTTCCCGTTTAGCGCGACCGGCTGGCCTTCGACAAAACGCACCGACACCGTCTCGGCCTTCACCGCGCAGTCGTCACGCCAGAACGGCACGCCCATGATCGGATTGACGATCTTGATGCCGCTGTCGAGATGTTCGAGATCCTTCGCCTCGTGCGTCGCACCGAGCAGATTGCTGTCGGTGGAATAGGCCTTCTCCGCGCTCATCTTGTAGGCGAAGCCATGCGCCGTCATGAACGCCGACATTTCCGCGCGGCCGCCGAGTTCATCGATGAACTGCTGATCGAGCCAGGGTTTGTAGATTTTCAGATCCGGATTGGTCAAAAGGCCGTAGCGATAGAACCGCTCGATGTCGTTGCCTTTATAGGTCGAGCCATCGCCCCAGATGTTGACGCCGTCTTCCTTCATGGCGGAAACGAGCATCGTGCCGGTCACGGCGCGGCCGAGCGGCGTGGTGTTGAAATAAGCGATGCCGCCGGTCGAGACATGGAATGCGCCGGATTGAATCGCGGCGATGCCTTCGTGAACAAGCTGCGCGCGGCAATCCACAAGCCGCGCCTTCTCGGCGCCGAACTCCATCGCCTTGCGCGGGATCTCGTCGTAGTCGGCTTCGTCCGGCTGGCCGAGATTGGCGGTGTAGGCGAAGACGCGCGCGCCCTTCTGCTTCATCCAGAGCAGCGCCGCGCTGGTGTCGAGCCCGCCCGAAAAAGCGATGCCGACATTTTCGCCCTTGGGAAGGTTTTTCAGAATCGTCGTCATCGCACGTCCCTTCGGGCAATTTCGTTGGCGGTTTGGAGGCGCGTCGCGCAACCTCACACGGGCGGAAACGCGTTGATTGGCGGCTCGCCGGGGTCAGATTGGCTTCTATAGAAAGATTGGCGGCCTCCGAAAAGGCCCATTTTTCGTCGTCCCCGCGGCGGGGGGGGGCCAGGGAACCCGGCTCACACCAGAGAGCTGGCACAGACGGGGCTGGCCTCT
>CAZQMD010000466.1:0-3117 GCA_964594185.1 uncultured Afipia sp.
ATCGTGATAATATTCGATGCCGCCGATGTTGCGGAATTCTGCGGTGTGGATGTGTCCGCAGACGACGCCGTCGACGCCGCGCGCGCCAGCCGCCTGAGCGATCACTTCCTCATAGTTGGAGATGAACTCCACCGCGTTCTTCACCTTGGCCTTGGCGTGCTTCGACAGCGACCAATAGGGCAACTGGAAAAAGCGGCGATACGCGTTCACCAACCTGTTGAGCGCCATCATGAATTCATACGCCGCATCGCCGACATGCGCGAGCCATTTGTGCGTGAGCGTGATCATGTCGAACTCGTCGCCATGAAGCACCAACAACCGGCGGCCGTCGGCGGTTTCATGGATCGCCTTGCGGCGGATCGAGACGCCGCCGAAATCGAGCCCGGTGAACTGGCGCATCACCTCGTCATGATTGCCGGGAATGTAGATCACCTCGGTGCCGCGCTTGGCCCGCTTCAGGATTCGCCACACCACGTCGTTGTGCGACGCCGGCCAGTAGAATTTCTTCTTGAGCCGCCAGCCGTCGATGATGTCCCCGACAAGATACATCCGCTCGCTGTCGACATGATCGAGAAAGTCGATCAGCATGTCGGCATTGCAGCCGCGAGTACCGAGATGGATATCCGAAATCCAGATCGTGCGATATTTGCGGCGATCCGTGACGTCGCGTTCCGGAATCGATGGTTTGGAATTGGCGAAATCGGCGAAATCGGCGATGCTATTGTCCATCGCGATCCTGGTTACAGCGTCCATCCCGGCATCGTCCCGCGCAGCCCTTGATGGGCCTGCGCTATGGCCGATTTTTGTTACAGCTTGATTCCACTGATGTGAAAGGCGGGTTACGCTTTCATCGCAATATGATGCGGCTCGGCCTCGACCCGGGCGAGCCAGGCGCCGATCGCCGGATAGCGCCCGAGCTCGAAACCGCCATCGTCGGCGACATGGGTATAGGGGTAGAGCGTGATGTCCGCGAGGGTCAGCCGGTCGCCGACGAAAAAGGGCGAGCGGGACAGATGGTCGTCCATCAGCTCAAGCGCGGCCTCGCCCGCCGCCTGCTTCGCCGGGATCTGCGCACGCCGCAGATCGTCCAGCCCGGCCTCGCCGATGACATGCCGCCAGAGACGCAGCGTCGCGACATTGGGCTCGTGACTATACTGTTCCCAGAACATCCAGCGGAACATGTCGGCACGGTCGAAGCGGTCGTGCGGAATCAGGCCGGACCCGTCGGCCAGGTAGAGACAGGCGGCATTGCTTTCCGGCAGATAGTCGTCGCCGACCTGGAGCACCGGAATACGGCCATTGGCGTTGACGCCGCCGAGGAACGCTTCCGACCGGGTCTCGCCCTTCATGATGTCATATTCGCGCCGTTCGAGCGGAATGCCGAGATGGGCGGCGGTGAGCCGGATCTTGTAGCAATTTCCCGACGCGGCATATTCGTGAAGGATCAGGCTGGACATATCGGCTCCCTTTTCTCGCCGCCCCTCATGCCGCGAGCCTGCCCGCGGTCAAAATCAAATGCATCGGGCGATCGACAAGTCGGCCTTGTGGATCGGGCACGGGAATGGCGGCTGTTTGGGTAGGGCCGGCTCGCGAATTCACAAACCGCAGATGGCTGAGATGGATGGATAACAGCCTGTCCGCTTCTGCAATCGGAAGGGAAGCCGCCATCCGACAATACTATTTCAGCGGCAGGAACAACTCCACAACCACTTCATGCGCCGGCACTTCCGGGATGAGGGCTAGCCGGCGGCGACAGTAGATTGGGAAGTCACCGGCTTCCTCACCGCTGGCCGGAAGCCAATCGCGATAGAGGTAGAGCACGGCGGGTTCGAGATTGTTGGTATTGCCCGGATAGCGCAGCACGGCGCAGCGTCCGCCGGGGATAACGCCAGCCTTCATCTGCGCATCCCCCGCCGCAACCGGCTGGTCCGTGCCGACACAGATGTCCATGCTGTAGTCTGCCGGGACCGCGGGCTCCCGTTCGGACCGGAAGACCATGAAAGTCGGGCTGGTCTCCGGCGACAGGCCGGCCGCCTTGCCCCAGGCCCTGAACCGCTCGAAGGTGTCCGGGAGCATCGCCCGGTCGCCGCGGTGCTCCATCATCGCCACCGGCGTGGACGACACATCGCGAACCGTCACATCGTTCTGGTCAAAGATTATCTGCATCAGCTTGTTCCTTGCGTTGTCGAGAGGCCCGAAGGCCACGAGCCAGGGTCCCCAGTCGGGAGATTTCCGAAACGACGAAGGCGATTGCCCGAACCGTTGCCGAAAGGCGCGGGCGAAGGCATCCGGTGCGTCGTATCCGGCATCCATCGCTATGTCCGTGACGCTTTGGGCGGCCTTGTCGGCCAGCCTGTGCGAAGCGCGCTTCATGCGGGCGAGCTGGACATAGCGATGCACGGACACCCCGAAGGTGGACATGAACTGCCGATGGAAATGGTATTTCGAGAAGGCTGCGACGCCACTCACGGCTTCCAAATCCAGATCGTCGTCCAGATGCTGGTCTATGTGGTCCAGCACCCGCCGCATCCGGGCATGGTAGTTTTGAAGCGCCGCCTTCATCGTCCTGTCCTCCATGGCGACACCAGCTAGGCGCTCGCGGACATGATGCGCTCGACCGATCTTGCGGTTTGACACGGATCGACCTGTGCCCGCCAGCGGTCGCTTACGGGCGCGCCTGATCTACCCGTGAATGGCAGGGGTTGGGTGGGAAGCTGCCCGGCACTTTCCACCATCTATCGCCGACCGCCGGGATCAAACCAGCCATCAGAAGACGACCAGCGTGCCCCTTGCGATCCTGCGAATGTCGCGACATCCTCCCAGGATGGGATGGATTGCAGAGTTCATTGTCTAGGGTTTCTGGGAGGGCACGGTTGAGGCCGCCTATCGCAAATGGGGCTGGACGGGCGGCATCATCGCGTTCTGCGTGCCTCTCGCAATTGGCGCTCTCATACTCTGGCTTTTGATCAGGTAAGACAAAGGCCGCCGGACGGCTTGAGCCTCGAAATAGGCCGATAGATTTCTCTCGACCGCCGCTCGAAAACAGACGTACGAGACAACCGTCTGCATCGATGGAGATGACCGTGGGAGCTTGGGGCGCATTGATCATGGGCTTCT
>CAZQMD010000467.1:0-3091 GCA_964594185.1 uncultured Afipia sp.
AGCACATCGACGCCGGCGAACGGCACGAGGACAGAGTGTTTGCCTGCGTCGGTGAGTTCAATCGGCGCGTAACCGATTTCCTTCGCAGGCCCCGGCACAACCCGCGCGCCGAGCGCCGCGGCAATCATCTGCGCGCCGAGACAAATGCCGAGCGTCGGACGGCGTGCATCGAGACGCGCGCGCAGAAAAGCGATCTCGTCCACGAGAAACGGATATTCATCGGTCTCGTAGACGCCGATCGGCCCGCCGAGCACGACCAGCAAGTCAGCACCGACAATGGCGCTCCGATCCAGCGGCTGAATGCCTACGTCGATATAGGAGAGATCGACGCCACGGTCGGCGAGACAATCGCCGAGCAGGCCGGCATCCTCAAACGCCAGATGACGCAGGGCGATGCAACGTGTCATCCCGGCTATCCCAGCGCCTTCAGTTCGCCCGGCAGGGCATAAGCCCACTGCGTGATGTTGCCGGCGCCGAGGCAGACCACGAAGTCGTCCTTCTTCGCAATTTCGCGGACCAGCGGCGCAAGCTTGTCAGCACCTTCAAGCGCAATCACCTCGCGATGCCCGTGCGCGCGCAAGCCGAGCACGAACGCATCCCGATCGATGCCGGGGATCGGATCTTCACCAGCGGCATAAATGTCCGCGACGATGACCGTGTCCGCGTCGTTGAAGCAGGTGCAGAATTCCTCGAACAGCGATTGCAGGCGTGTGTAGCGATGCGGCTGCACCACGGCGATGACCTTGCCCTTGGTCGAGTCGCGCGCGGCCTTGAGCACGGCGGCGATTTCCACCGGATGATGACCGTAGTCGTCGATGATGGTGACGCCGTTCCATTCGCCCGTCTTGGTGAAACGGCGCTTCACACCGCCGAAACCTGACAGCGCCTTGCGGATCGCGTCGTCAGAAATGCCGATCTCGTGCGCGACGGCAATCGCCGCCGTCGCATTCAGCGCGTTGTGGCGGCCCGGCATCGGCAGCACCAGATCCGGAATCTGATGGGCCGCATCGGTCTTGCGGTGACGGAATTCAACCTTGAACTTCGATCCGCCGCTGAACGGTTCGAGATCGACCAGCCGCGCGTCGGCCTGCGGATTCTCGCCGTAAGTGATGATGCGGCGGTCCTCGATCTTGCCGACCAGCGCCTGCACCACCGGATGGTCGATGCACATCACAGCGAAACCGTAGAACGGCACGCCTTCAACGAAATCCTTGAAGGCCTCTTGTACGGCATCAAATGTCTTGAAGTGATCGAGATGTTCGGGATCGACATTGGTGACGATGGCGACATCGACCGGCAGCTTCAGGAATGTGCCGTCGCTCTCGTCGGCCTCTACCACCATCCACTCGCCTGCGCCAAGGCGTGCATTGGTGCCGTAAGCGTTGATGATGCCGCCATTGATCACGGTCGGATCGAGGTTGCCTGCATCGAGCAGTGTCGCAACCATCGAGGTCGTGGTGGTCTTGCCGTGGGTGCCGGCGACAGCGATGCAGCTCTTCAGCCGCATCAGTTCGGCCAGCATTTCGGCGCGCCGCACCACCGGGATGCGAAGGCCGCGCGCGGCCATCAATTCCGGATTGTCGCGCTTGATTGCGGTCGAGACCACCATCACATCCGCGCCGTTCACGTTCTCGGCCTTGTGGCCGATGCTGATTTTGATGCCCTTGTCGCGCAGCCGGGTGACGTTGGCATTCTCGGCGGCGTCCGAGCCCTGCACGGTATAGCCGAGATTGCACAGCACTTCAGCGATGCCGCTCATGCCGATGCCGCCGATACCGACGAAGTGAATGGGTCCGATCTCGCGCGGCAGTCTCATTAATTTTTCCCAGTCATGAGGGATGCCGTCTCAGGCATCCATGGCGTCCTTCAAACAGACGAAGCCGACCGGGACAAGCCCGGCCAGCTCCGAAAAATACACGATTCTTTTCCAAATCAGGCCGGAAAGGCCCGGTTCTGCCCGCTACTCGGCGGCTTCGGGGCAAACGGCCGCCGGAACCGGCTTGGCGCGCCGCTTGTCGAGCCGGTGGCTGACAACCGCCAGCGTCAGGCCGGCCAGCGGCACCAGCGCCGCGATCCATGGCACCGATTCGAGGCCCGGCCCGCGCGCGATCACGGTGCCGCCCAGCCAAGCACCGATGGCATTGCCGAGGTTGAACGCCGCGATGTTGAAGCTCGAGGCCAGCGACTGGCCCGCACCATGGGCTTTTTCGAGCACCCACATCTGCAGCGGCGGCGCTGTCGCAAAAGCGGCAACACCGAAGAGAGCGGCGAAAGCAACCATCGCGACCTTGTTGTGAACGGCGAAGGTCATCAGCGCGAGCACAACGGCGAGCGCAAACAGGCTGCCGAACACTGTCGGCATCAGGTGCTTGTCCGCAAATCGGCCGCCGAGCAGGTTTCCAATCAAGAGTCCGATGCCGACCACCAGCAGGATTGGCGACACGGCGGCATCGGAGAAGCCGGTGACTTTTGTGAGCAGCGGCGCGAGATAGGTGAAGACGGCGAATACGCCGACCCATCCGAGAACAGTTGTCAGCAATCCGGCAAGCACCGGACCGCGCTTGAGCACCGCAAGGTCTTCCCTGAGATTGAAGGCTTCGGGCGCATCCTTGCTGGCCGGAACGAGCAGCGCGATGATCGCAAAAGCCACCACGCCAACCAGCGTGACCGCCCAGAATGTCGCGCGCCAGCCGAAGTGCTGGCCGAGCCAGGTCCCAAACGGCACGCCGAGGATGGTCGCAACGGTCAGGCCCGTGAACATGATCGCAATGGCCGACGCCTTCTTGTCGGATGCCACAAGCGAGGTCGCAACCACCGAGCCGACGCCGAAGAACGTGCCGTGCGCGAATGCCGTGAGCACGCGCGCGGCCATCAGGGTCCAGTAGTTCGGCGCAAGCGCACAGGCCAGATTCCCGATGGTGAAGACGGCCATCAGCACCAGCAGCGCGGTCTTTCGCGGCCAGCGCGCGGTGGCGATGGTCATGATCGGCGCGCCGGCCACGACGCCAAGGGCATAACCGGAAATCAGCAGGGCCCCGGCGGAGATCGAGACACCGAGATCGGCGCCGACCTCGATCAGCAGGCCCATGAT
>CAZQMD010000468.1:0-3082 GCA_964594185.1 uncultured Afipia sp.
GTCCCCCCGACTGCGGGGAAGGGATAATCTTTCGCGATCCGGGCGATCGGGGCCGGATAGACGATGCCGCTGGTGACGCCGCCCTTCATCACGAGGTCGCACTCGTAGGAAGGTCGTAATTCGGATGCCTGGGCCGTCATGCGGGTGTCCGTCCAGGCATCGTGCCCGCAACGTAGCTATTCGGGCCAAATCCCGTTGCGTCGCTATATTCGAGATACTCGTGCGGCTGGCGTTGGCCTGCCCGACTGGCCTCGCCGTGTTTCATTGCCCCGTTCATGGTGAGTCCCCGCAAGGCCGATCCCAGTCGCCTGCCTATCACAGCGGAGCAGGGGAGAAAGCGGTGCGAGACAGGGAACCCGAGCCATATTGGCGAGTGTTTCCGGGCTCGTCAGGCCTTCCCGGTCGTCGTGCCCGCCAGCCGCTCGCGCGTGCGTGCCTCGCAGATTGCCTGAAACCCGCCGGTCATGAAGGTCGCCATGCGGGCCTTGACCGCAGCGAAGTCGTCCGAATTGCACAGCCCGTTCGACAACCGGTCGATCCGGCCGGTTCGGGCGAGAGTCAGCAGCAATCCGCCTGTCACGAAATGATAGCCCCAGAAAATATCCTCTTCCGGACTGTCCGGCATCGCCTGTTTCAGGAAACCGATGAGGCGGAGCACGACCGGGTCGAAATGTTCGTCCATCAACTGGGCACCCCATTCGGTATTGCTGACCTGTCCTCCCAGGGCTCCCCAGTTGCGCCAGCCTTCGCCGCCATTGATGTAGAGATCGAGATCGGTATCGAGGAAGGCGTGAAGCGCCCCTTCGACGCTGGGCTCACCGGCGCATTCCACCTCGTATCGGTCGAGTGCTTTCATCCTGAGTTCGGTGGTGACCGCCGCCCTGCGTTCGAACACGGCCAGGAACAGGGTACGCTTGTCCTCGAAATAATAATGGATGAGCGAAGTATGGATACCGATCCGCTTCGCCACGTCCTTTAGCGTGACGCCGTCGACGCCGTGCTTGGAAAACAGATATTCGGCGGCGTCGAGGATCGACTCGAGGCTTTCCGCCCGCTGTTCCGCCTTCGATCGGCGTTTCGGTTTAGCGTCAGTCGTCATCATGCCCTCGGTTTTCGGGTTTGGGCCGGAGCCGCATCGACAAGGTCTGCTGTGGGTGTACTTCCCCGCAACACGCCGAACTCGGCCCGCAAGCGTATTTTGTCGATCTTGCCGGTAGATGCCAGTGGCATCCGCTCGACGCGTACGATCGCGTCGGGCAACCACCAGTTGGCGATTCTGCCGCGCAGAGCATCGAGCAGTGCCATGTCCTCTATACCAGGGTCCGCCGACGGTTCGATGATCAGCAATGGCCGCTCGCCCCATTTGTCGTCGGCGCGGCCGATGACCGCGGCGAGGGCGACACCCGGAACGCTGCCGATGATGTCTTCGATCTCGGCTGGGTTGATCCATTCACCGCCGGACTTGATCAGGTCCTTGGCGCGGCCGGTGATCGACAGATCGCCATCATGCCCGATGACGGCGAGGTCGCCCGTATCGAACCATCCCTCCGCATCGGTTGCCGCATCGATATGGCCGAAATAGCGTTCGACGACACTCTGCCCCTTGACCTTGAGATAGCCTTCGATGTCGCGCTGCTCGGGCAGCGTCCGGCCTTCGGCGTCGGTGAGCTTGAGGTCGAGGCCGATCGGCGGGCGCCCAGAGCTGCCGGGACGAGTCCCGCTCGTCCCCCTGGAAGAGATCGTGCCCAGCGGCGACAATTCGGTCATGCCCCAACTGGTGTGAACGGTCACGCCGAGGCGTTCTTCCATGCGGCGCTGGACGGCATGGGGCAGGGGAGCACCGCCGAGAAAAAGGCGGCGTAGCGAGGGGAGTGTTTGGCCGGTCGCTTCGAGGTGGTCGAGCAGGCCGAGCCAGACGGTCGGCACGCCTGCTGCGACGGTTACTTGTTCCTCGATGATCAGCCGGGCGAGGCTCGTACCGCTCGCGTCGCGGCCCGGCAGGACGGGGTTGGCCCCGCCCGCCGGCGTGGCGAAGGGGGTGCCCCATCCATTGGCATGGAACATCGGGGCGGCGGCAAGCACGCTGTCGTCAGCGCCGAGGGCGAGCGAGTCGACCTGGAGCAGGCGAAGCGTGTGCAAGTAGCTCGACCGGTGCGTGTAGAGCACGCCCTTGGGCGCGCCCGTCGTACCTGAGGTAAAGCAGAGTCCGGCCGCGCTCGATTCCTCGAAGGCACCCCAGGCGACAGGTTCGCCCTTCGTCCCGATCAGCGTCCCGAGTGTCCATTGCTCTGGTATCGCTCCGGTCGACTCCAGCTCGCATCCGGTATCGTCGAGGGCCACCACGTGCCGGATCGCCGGGCACAGCGCCACGAGCTCCGCGACCATTGGCGCGAGTCCGGCACCGAACGCCAGCACCCGGTTTCCCGCCTGGTTGATCATCGCGGCGATCTGCCGGGTCTCGAGGCGTGGATTGAGGGTGTGGCAGACGATCCCGATACCCACGGTAGCGTACCAGATTTCGAGATGAGCTCGGGTATTCCACGCGAGCGTTGCCAACCGGTCTCCTTCGCCCAGTCCAAGCGCGAGCAGCGCACCGGACAGACGGTTGGCGTCGCGCCGCAGCCCGGCATAGTCGGTCCGCGACGATTGTCCGCCACCGGTGACGATCTCCACATCGCCATGCCATTTGGCGGCATGATCGATAAATTTGTCCAGCGTCAGTGCATAGGATTGCATGCTCGACATCAGCGGGCTTGCATCGCTGCCCAATGTTTCTTCGCGTCGTCGAGTGCCAATGCCTGAACCCTTTCTTCGAGCGGGGTCAGTTTGGTCGCGTGCGTGTCGGTGCCGATGACCAGATAGTCGGTCGGCTGAGTCGAAACCGCGGGCCAGTTTGGTGCCCCCCCGCCGTTCGGGTTGCCGGTGCGCGCGAACCGGACCCAATAGTCGCCGGTCAGTCGCGAAACCTTCTCGTCGGCTGCGTCCCAGCGGTGCTCGGCTGCCTTGTTGCCGAACAGATATTCGATTTCGCCGCCATGCTGGGTGGCAAGCGATCCGGCGCGTTCATCCACGGGAACCTCAG
>CAZQMD010000469.1:0-3074 GCA_964594185.1 uncultured Afipia sp.
AGACCAAACCGCAAACTCCCGAACAATTGGCTCGCCTGGAACGGCAACGTGTGGCCCGGATCGAAGGCGAAATCGCCCTCGCCGCGGTCCAGAAGGAATACAGCGACGTCCGCAAGAACATGGAACGTCTGCGGGCATTGCGATTGGCGAAGGAGGCCGAAGAAGCGGCAAATCCTCCGCCGGTTGAGCCGAAAAAGAAGAAAGCGGCGCCGAAGAAACTCGCTGTTGTGCAAGCGAGCGAGGTGGAAGCCGTCGGCGGCGAGTAACGCGTCGTCCTCGCCGGGATATGAGAAGCGTTATCCCGGCACGACTTTCAGTCTTTCCATTGGGCGTCAGTTGATCCGCATCGATAGCTCGACGTCCTCGCCGAATGGCGTGGACATGTAGCCGTTTGCCGGCGAGCGCACGCGCGCCAGATATTCGGGGCTATAGTCGGCATTGTCGGCAACCACGAGCGCGCCGGGTTTGAGGCGGCTTTCCACCAGGCTCAGAATCTCGGGATAGAGCGCTTTGGCGCCGTCGAGCAGCAGCAGGTCGATTGTGTCGGGCAGATTGTCACTCAGTGTTTGAAGTGCATCGCCTTCGCGAATTTCCACGAGATCGATCAGGCCCCCGGCTGTCAGATTATCGCGCGCTCGCGCCACCTTGGATGGCTCGAATTCACTGGTGATGATGTGGCCGCCGCCATTGTCCCGCAAGGCTGCGGCCAGATGCAGGGTGGAGATTCCGAACGAGGTCCCGAATTCGACAATCGTTCGCGCGTTGCGGCTTCGCGCCAGCATGTAGAGCAGCAGACCGGTCTCTCGTGAGACGGCGAGGGGAAACTCCTTTAGTCGCTCGTAGAAGTAGAGGTATTCGGTTTTGCTTTGCATGAGATGCTCGTGATCTTCGAGCAGATCGGCCACAGCCGGATCGCCGACCGGCGATGCGGCGTCGGCTTCCTTGAACAGGCGGTCGAGCAGCGGAGCAAGCGGGGTGTTGGTCAGGGTCGTCATTGAAATCTCCAGTCCTGGGACGCATCTTGCGTTGAATTGAAAATACGACTAATTCGTCGCATTCGCTATTCGCATTGCCTCGGACCGTCATGACCGATCAGCCAAAGCCCCGGATTTCCTCACGAAAACAGCCCAAACAGGCCCGCTCAACGGAGCTTGTGGCGGCAATTCTGGAAGCTGCTGCTCAGGTTTTGGCGAAGGAAGGCGCGCATCGTTTCACCACCGCGCGCGTCGCCGAGAAGGCGGGCGTCAGCGTCGGGTCGCTGTACCAGTACTTCCCGAACAAGGCGGCGATCCTGTTTCGGCTCCAGAGCGACGAATGGGGACAGACCACCGGATTGCTGCGTGGAATCCTCGAAGCGAGGGAGCGGCCGCCGCTCGAGCGGCTGCGCGCGCTGGTGCACGCCTTCGTCCGCTCGGAATGCGATGAGGCTGCGATGCGCGTGGCGCTCAATGATGCTGCTCCGCTCTATCGCGATGCGCCCGAGGCACAACAGGCGCGCTCGTCAGGAGAACGCACCGTCCAGACATTCATGACGGAAGTGTTGCCGCAGACCTCCGAAGCCACGCGGGTTCTGGCGGGCGATCTCATCGTGACCACGCTCGGTCAGGTGGGAAAGCACTTTTCGGAAACGCCTCGCACCCCTGCAGAGATCGACGCCTATGCGGACGCCATGGCCGATATGTTCTGCGCCTATGTCAGGCATCTCGCGAAGAACGATGCTCAGCCGTTGCCCTAAGTCTTTGAAACTGTAATTTCAGTCCATGACGATCCATCATACTCGCACCGGCATGATCCATGACTAATTCACGATGGATCGGCGTGACGTGTCTCGGCATCACCGCATTCGGCTGGGGCGTGAACTGGCCTTTCATGAAATTGCTGTTGCGCGAATTGCCGCCACTGTCCGGGCGCGGCGTCGCTGGCGTGACGGCATCGCTCATTCTCGCCCTCGTCGCGCTGAGCCGCCGCGAACGGTTGAGCGTGCCGCGTGAGGCCGTCCCGCGTCTGCTGTTTGCGACATTCACCAATGTCATCGCCTGGATGGGGTTCGGCACTGTCTCCATGAAATGGGTCAGTGTCGGCGAAGGCGCGCTGTTGATTTACACGATGCCGATCTGGGCGACGCTGCTCGCATGGCCGCTGCTGGGCACACGCCCCACATTCCGCAATGTGCTGGCGCTTTGTCTTGGCATCGTCGGAATCGTGATCCTGTTCGGCGGCAACGGCTTTTCGTTCACGCCGGAAAAGATTGCAGGCGCATCGCTGGCGCTCTCGGCTGCGATCCTGTTCGCGCTCGGCAACATTCTCAATCGCGCGCCGATACCAATCCCGCCGGTTGCACTGGTGGCATGGCAGGTCGGGCTGGGCTGTCTGGCGATGCTTGTCGCGGGCCTGCTGTTCGAGAAGCCGGATTTTCATGCGGTGTCGTTCAGGGGCTGGGCGGTGCTGGCTTACATGACCGTCATTCCGATGGGCGTCTGCTATCTGACATGGTTCGAGACCTTGCGCCGTCTGCCGGCAACGACGGCATCCACCGGCATGTTGCTGGTTCCGATTATCGGCGTGGTCTCCGCGGCGCTGATCGTTGGGGAACCGCTTGGGCTGCGCGAGGTGCTTGCGATGACCTTCACGCTGGGCGGTGTCACACTGGCGTTGCAGCGGTCGTAACAGTCGCCGGGACATTCTGGCGTGCGCCTGCCGCATGGTGCTGCGGCAATGCCGATGCTGCATGCGGGCCGCCGGTATGCTATCCATCGCCGCAAGATATTACCGCAAAGGAACAGCTTGTTACTCGAACTTGGAATTGTCGTCGTTCTGATCGTCATCAATGGTCTTCTGGCGATGTCGGAGCTTGCCGTTGTCTCAAGCCGCCCCGCGCGATTGTCGGCTCTGGTTGAAAAGGGTGTGACCGGTTCGCGCCGCGCCCTCGCGCTGGCATCCGATCCCGGAAAATTTCTCTCCACCGTGCAGATCGGCATCACGCTTGTGGGCGTGCTGTCCGGCGCGTTCTCCGGTGCGACGCTGGGCGCGCGGCTTTCGGCGTGGCTTGTGAGCATGGGGCTGTCGCAGGGCAT
>CAZQMD010000470.1:0-3063 GCA_964594185.1 uncultured Afipia sp.
ACCGCCGCTGGCGGACGGCCCATTTTCAGGGCATTCGGCGCTGGCGACGTGTCAGCCCTCCCGCTGTTACGGCCACCATGCCTCCCTATCCAACGACACGCACCGCGCCCGACACGGCACAGACCATGTCGAGCACGATGCCGGGTGCAGGATCGGGTCGATTGGCGACAGTACCGTTTCCGGCGCGGGCCCGTTCCGATCAGGCCGGTGCTTCCAAGTCCGAGAGCAAGGACGCGATCAGCGCATCCGGTGCTTTGAACTGCTGATTCCGCTCGAAATCGCCCACGATTCCGAAATGAAATCGCCCACCATTCCGATTTGAAATCGCCCACCGTTCCGAGATGAAATCGCCCACCATTCCGGGATGAAATCGCCCGGGGTGAGGCGGCCTCTTCTGGCTCTGATAGATCCCCCTTCTTTCGGCTTTTGGAAGGAGTGGATCGGATGCCGATGGGGAGGCTTGCGATGCGCCACGTGCGCGATGTGATGAGGCTGAGGGCAGCCGGGCTTTCAATCCGGGAGATCGGGCGGCGGGTCGGGGCGGTGCCCTCGACGGTGCGGCTAACGATCCGCCGGTTCGAGGCGGCGGGACTGAGCTGGCCGCTTGCGGACGACATTACGGACGCGGTTCTGGAGGAGCGGCTGTTTGCCGGCGCCGGCACCAAGCCAGGCCAGAGGCGGCGAGCGGAGCCCGACTGGGCGGCCATTCATCGCGAGCTCAAGCGCAAGCACGTGACGCTGTCGATCCTCTGGGAGGAATACATCGCCAGCGAGCCGGATGGCTACCGGTATAGCCGCTTCTGTGACCTCTACAGGGCCTGGGAAAGCCGCCTGTCGGTGACGATGCGCCAGTCGCACGCCGCCGGCGACAAGCTGTTCGTGGACTATGCGGGCGACGGCATCGCTGTCGTGATCGATCGCCTCACCGGAGAGCGGCGCACTGCGCAGATCTTCGTCGCGGTGCTCGGCGCCTCGAACCTCACCTATGCACAGGCGACTTGGACACAGGGGCTGGCCGACTGGATCAGCGGCCATGTCGGTGCGTTCGAAGCGATCGGCGGCGTGCCTGCGCTGGTGGTGCCTGACAATGCCAAGACGGCCGTAATCAAGGCGTGCTTCTACGATCCGCAGATCAACCGCAGCTACGCCGAGATGGCGGCGCATTACGGCACGGCGATCCTGCCGGCGCGGCCGCGCCGCCCGCGCGACAAGGCCAAGGTCGAGCAGGCGGTACTGGTGATTGAGCGCTGGCTGATCGGAGGCCTGCGCCACCGCATCTTCCACAGCCTCGCCGAGCTCAATGCCGCGATCGGCGAGATGTTGCGCAGGCTCAACGACGAACGCCCGATCCGCCGGCTCGGCGTGACGCGCAGGCAATTGTTCAATGAGATCGATCGACCGGCACTGAAGGCATTGCCCGAGACGCCCTACGTCTTCGCGGAGTGGCGTATCCGCCGTGTCAGCATCGACTATCACGTCGACGTCGGAGACCACTACTACAGCGTTCCGCACCGCTTTGTCCGCGCCGAGGTCGAGGTGCGGCTCACCGCACGTACTGTGGAAATCTTCCACAAGGGCGAGCGGATCGCCGCGCATCAGCGCATGAGCGGCAACCACAAGCACACCACGGTGCCCGAGCACATGGCCTCAAGTCATCGGCGCTATGCCGGCTGGACCATCGAGCGGATCCGCCAAGATGCCGCGGCGATCGGGCCCGCGACCACCGCGCTGTGCAATCTCATTCTCGACGAGCGGCCGCATCCTGAGCAGGGCTTCCGCGCCTGCCTCGGCATCATCCGGCTCGCTCGATCCTATGGAGCCGATCGGCTTGAAGCTGCTGCCACGCGCGCGATCGACATCGGCGCGCGCACCTACGGCTCGGTCAAATCCATCCTCGCCAACAACCTCGATCGTCGTCCTGCACAAAGGCCCGCGGACGGGATTGCGATCGTCCATGCCAACATCCGCGGGCCTCGCTACTACAACTAGGAGAACAGACGTGCTGACACATCCGACCCTCAATCAGCTTCATGCGCTTGGCCTGCATGGCATGGCCAAGGCCTTCGTCGACATCCAAGCCTCGGGCGACGCAGCCAGCCTCGGCCACGCCGAGTGGCTGGCGTTGCTGCTCGAGCGCGAAGCCTCTCTGCGTCACGACAAGCGTCTGTCCGCACGCCTGCGCTATGCCAAGCTGCGCCAGCAGGCCTGTGTCGAGGACATCGACTACCGCACGCCCCGCGGCCTCGATCGTGCGCTGTTCGCCCAGCTCGCCGAAGGCAGCTGGATCGATGCACACGCCAATCTTTTGATCTGCGGCCCCGCCGGCGTGGGCAAGAGTTGGTTAGCCTCGGCGCTTGGCAACAAGGCCTGCCGCGACAACCGCACGGTGCTCTATCAGCGGGTGCCGCGATTGTTCTCCGAACTCGCGCTCGCCCGCGGCGATGGCCGCCATCAGCGCCTGCTGCGCGCGCTCGGCCGGGTCGATCTCCTGATCCTGGACGATTGGGGGCTCGAGCCGCTCGATGCGGCTGCGCGCCATGATCTACTGGAGATCCTCGAAGATCGTTATGGCCGTCGCTCCACCATCGTCACCAGCCAGCTGCCAGTCGACCAATGGCATGCCCTGATCGGTGACCCCACCTATGCCGACGCCGTGCTCGACCGGCTCGTCCACAACGCGCACCGGCTGGAGCTGTCCGGCGAAAGCCTGCGCCGCGTCAGGGCCCAGCAGGCCGCACGCACGGCCTGAGCCAGGACGCTGTGGACATGACGCTTCGCTTGGACAACGCCTGCGGCGTTGACCACATGCCCACAGCAGCAACAGCAGACGAAAACCCAATCATCGGATTTTGGTTCGGGATTGACCAGGCCCCGCAAATGGTGCCAGGGAAGGTCCGCCAGAACGCTCTCTCCCCCGGGCGAGATCAAATCGGAACGGTGGGCGAGATCAAATCGGAATCCTGGGCGATTTGAAATCGGAATGCCTGGGCGAAATCATCGGAATCCGCATTGCGGACGGTTTTCTCGCTCAGCGTCAACGACTTAGCGATCTGCAAATTGCCT
>CAZQMD010000471.1:0-3046 GCA_964594185.1 uncultured Afipia sp.
CGTACACCGCGCACGTGCGCGCGACCATCGACCGGGTATTCGGCGAAAACCTCACACCTGTTCCGCACATGGCGGAGACGCTGGGTAAATTATCGCAACAGATCTGCGTGGCCTCATCCGGCACGCCGACGCGCATCCGCTCAAGCCTCGGCACCACCGGGCTGATCGATTACTTCCCGCCGCATCTGTTTTCGGCGATGCAGGTCGAGTGCGGCAAACCCGCGCCAGACCTGTTCTTGTTCGCCGCCGCTCAGATGAACACGCCGCCAGCGCGGTGTCTTGTGATCGAGGACAGCGTTCCAGGCGTCACCGGCGCGCATGCTGCCGGAATGACCGTGATCGGATTTACCGGCGGCAGCCACTGCCGCCCCGGGGACGGGAGCCGGTTGCGCGCGGCGGGGGCCACAATCGTCATCGACGATATGCGCGATCTCGCCGCCCTTACCGCACAAAATCTCAATCGCGATGAAATAACAGCCATTTAGCCTGTTTTTCGGCAATCCGGATGCGGCGCAGTCGCTGGATTTCGCCGGTCTTTATCTATATTTGAAGCGAGCGCGTATTCCGCAGAAGTGGGGCACCGGTTCTGCGACCGGAATACGCGCCGGATTATAAGCAGACGCGTTTTTCTTCGGCTAACCGGATTCTCCTTGGCCGGGAAACGCTATGAAGCGGCCCCAGAGCGCCGCCCGTCAGGATTTTAATGACCACGCCGCGCAAGCTGCACATCAAGTCATACGGCTGTCAGATGAATGTCTACGATGCACAGCGCATGGTGGACACGCTGGCGCCTGAAGGATTCGTCGAGACGGCCAATGCCGAGGATGCCGACCTCGTCATCCTGAACACCTGCCACATTCGCGAGAAGGCGTCCGAGAAAGTCTACTCCGAACTCGGACGCCTGCGCGTCGCCAAGGATGAAGCCGCGCGCAACGGCCGCGAGATGCGGATAGCGGTGGCGGGTTGCGTTGCCCAGGCCGAAGGCAGCGAGATCATTCGACGCGAACGCGCCGTCGATATCGTGGTCGGCCCGCAGAGCTATCACCATCTGCCGCAACTGCTGGCGAAAGCGAAGATCGACGGCCGCGCCATCGAAACCGAATTTCCCGTTGAAGATAAATTCGCAGCGCTGCCCGATCCAAAGCCAGCTGTGATCCGCGCGCGCGGCATTTCATCTTTCGTCACCGTGCAGGAAGGCTGCGACAAGTTCTGCACCTTCTGCGTGGTGCCTTACACCCGCGGCATGGAAGTGTCGCGCCCCGTCGCGCGCATTGTCGACGACGTGAAACGCCTCGCCGACAACGGCGTGCGCGAGATCACGCTGATCGGGCAGAACGTCAACGCATTTCATGGCGATGGCGACAACGGCAAGCCGTGGTCGCTCGGCCAGTTGCTTCATCGCCTTGCCGATATTCCGGGCATTCTTCGCCTGCGTTATTCGACCAGCCATCCGCGCGATGTCGACGATGCGCTCATCGACGCGCATCGCGACATTCCCGCCGTGATGCCGTTCGTTCATCTGCCGGTGCAGTCGGGCTCCGACCGCATTCTTGAGGCGATGAACCGCAAGCATACCGCCGCCGATTATGCCCGCACCGTCGAGAGGTTCCGCAAGGTGCGCGAAGACATTGCATTTTCATCGGATTTTATCGTCGGTTTTCCGGGTGAAACCGAGGAAGATTTTTCTGCAACACTCGCGCTGGTCCGCCAAATCAGCTACGCTGGCGCCTATTCGTTCAAGTATTCGCCCCGGCCGGGCACACCGGCCGCGGACATGCAGGAGACGGCGACGACCCAAATAATGGACGAGCGATTGGCGCGGCTCCAGGAGTTGATCGACAGCCAGCAGGCCGCCTTCAATGCGGCCGCCATCGGCAAGACGGTCGATGTGCTGTTCGAACGTGCCGCGCGCAATCCGGGTCAGATCGTCGGTCGCACCGCTTATCTTCAGCCGGCTCACGTCATGGCATCGCCCGACATCATCGGGCAGGTGCTGCCTGTCGCGATCGACAGCCTTGAGCGCTACAGCCTGATCGGCACGTTAGCTGACGCTGCGCCGATGCAGTCTTCGACACATTCTCAGCCTGCCAAAACTTTCCCATCCACCACCATGGCCACCGGAGCCTGAACCCTTGCCAAAAAGCGCATCGGATTCGCCGACACTCGCCCCCAGCCGCAAGCACGACGTTCAGACCCCGCACGAAGCCCAGATCGTCGTCGCCTTCGATGACAATGGCGCTGCCTCCGCACTGGTCGGTCCCTACGGTCAAAATCTCGCACTGATCGAGCGGCGCCTCGGCGTCGTTGCCGACTCGCGCGGCAATCACATCACCATCGCCGGATCGCGCGACGGCTGCGACGCTGCGCGGCGTGTGCTTGAAATGCTCTACGAGCAGGCCGTGCGCAGTCAGGATATCGCGCAGGGCGATGTCGAAGGCGCGATCCGCGCTGTCATCGCGCAGGGTTCCCTGTTCGAATTCGATCCCAAAGCCGCAAAGTCGCAGTTCGAGGAAATCAATCTGCGCAAGCGGCCGGTGCGCGCGCGCACCGCCGCGCAGGATTCCTATATCCGCGCGCTCAAGCGCCACGAACTGGTGTTCGGCATCGGCCCGGCGGGCACCGGCAAGACATGGCTTGCGGTGGCGCAGGCGTGTCAGCTGTTTGAGCGCAAGGAAGTCGATCGCATCATCCTGTCGCGCCCTGCCGTTGAGGCGGGCGAGCGACTCGGCTTCCTGCCGGGGGACATGCGTGAAAAGGTCGACCCTTATCTGCGGCCGATCTACGACGCGCTTTATGACCTGATGGACTCGCGCATTGTCGAGCGCGGCCTGCAAAGCGGCGAAATCGAAATCGCGCCGCTGGCCTTCATGCGCGGCCGCACGCTGACCAACGCCGCGATTATTCTCGACGAGGCGCAGAACACCACGTCGATGCAGATGAAGATGTTTCTGACGCGTCTGGGCGAAAACAGCCGCATGATCATCACCGGCGACCCGAGCCAGGTCGACCTGCCGAACGGCCAGCCGTCGGGACTGGCGGGAGGCGC
>CAZQMD010000472.1:0-3043 GCA_964594185.1 uncultured Afipia sp.
ATGAAAGTCGACAGAGCTGCTATTTACGAAGCTGCGAAGAAGCTCTCGAACTGGGGGCGCTGGGGTGCTGAGGATCAGATCGGGACGCTGAACAATATCAGCCCCGAAGACGTCATCAATGCCGGCAAGCTGATCAGGAAGGGCAGGGTCTTCTCGCTCGGCCTGTCGCTGAAGGAGCCTATTCAGTCCGGTCTGTTCGGCGGCCGCTGGAATCCGATCCACACCATGCTGGCGACGGGCACCGATGCCGCCGCGGGTAATCAGGACGATCCGTCGCCTTATCTGCGCTATGCGGATGATGCGATCAACATGCCGTGTCAGGCATCGACGCAGTGGGATGCGCTTTGCCACATCTTTCTCGATGACAAGATGTACAATGGCTTCGATGCCAAGCTGGTCGATGCGCGCGGCGCGAAGAAGCTCGGCATCGAGCACACGCGTGACAAGATGGCAGGCCGCGGCGTGCTGCTCGATGTCGCCCGGTTCAAGGGCGTCGAGTCGCTCGATGACGGCTATGCGATCACCAATGCGGATCTCGACGCCTGCGCCAGGCATCAGGGCGTTGATATCCGCAAGGGCGATTTTGTGATCGTCCGCACCGGTCATCAGGAGCGCTGCCTGAAGAAGAAGGACTGGGCCGGGTATGCCGGCGGCGATGCGCCCGGCATGGCGTTCGAGACCTGTTACTGGATTCGCGAGAAGGATATCGCGGCCATCTGCACCGACACATGGGGCTGCGAGGTCCGTCCGAACGAGACCAATGAGGCCAATCAGCCCTGGCACTGGGTGGTGATCCCGGCGATCGGCATCTCCATGGGCGAGATCTTCTATCTGAAGGAACTCGCGGAAGATTGCGCGCAGGACAAGGTCTATGAGTTCTTCTTCGCCGCCCCGCCGATGCATCTGCCGGGCGCAGCGGGATCTCCGATCAATCCCCAGGCCATCAAGTAATCGCGGAGGCAGGTCATGGCAAAGTATCTCAAGCGCAGCCGCGATGCGGCCCAGCGTGCTGAAGACGATTCAAAGGTTCGTTCTGCGGTCGAAGCCATTCTGGCGGATATCGAGAAGCGCGGCGACGACGCGGTTCGCGAACTGTCGGTGAAGTTCGATCAGTGGGACCGCAAGGACTATCGGCTGACCGACGCCGAGATCAAGGACTGCGTCGGTCAACTGTCCAGGCGGAACATCGACGACATCAAGTTTGCGCAGGAGCAGGTGCGTAATTTCGCCCAGCATCAGCGCGATGCGATGAAAGATGTCGAGGTCGAAACCCTGCCGGGCGTCGTGCTCGGGCACAAGAACATCCCGGTCAATTCGGTCGGCTGCTATGTGCCCGGCGGCAAGTATCCGCTGCTGGCGTCCGCGCATATGTCGGTGATCACCGCGAAGGTCGCTGGCGTTTCGCGGATCATCACCTGCGCGCCGCCGTTTCAGGGCAAGCCGGCCCCGGCGATTGTCGCTGCGCAGCATCTTGCGGGTGCGGACGTCATCTATTGCCTCGGCGGCATTCAGGCCGTCGGTGCGATGGCGATCGGAACGGCATCGATCGCGCCGGTGGATATGCTGGTCGGGCCGGGCAATGCGTTCGTGGCGGAAGCCAAGCGGCAGCTTTACGGGCGCGTCGGCATCGATCTGTTCGCAGGTCCCACCGAAACGCTGGTGATCGCCGATGACACCGTGGATGGCGAGATGTGCGCGACCGACCTGTTGGGGCAGGCCGAGCATGGGGCGAACTCGCCCGCGATCCTTCTCACCAATTCCGAGAAGCTTGCGCGTGACACCGTTGCGGAGATCGAGCGCCTCCTGAAGATTCTCCCCACCGGCGCCGTCGCGGCAAAGGCCTGGGAAGATTACGGCGAAGTGATCCTCTGCGAGTCCGAAGAGGAGATGGTCAAGGAGGCGGATCGCATTGCGTCCGAGCATGTGCAGGTGATGACCCGCGATCCGGATTATTTCCTGAACAACATGACCAACTATGGCGCGCTGTTCCTTGGGCCGCGCACCAACGTGGCCTACGGCGACAAGGTGATCGGCACCAACCATACCCTGCCGACCAACAAGGCGGCGCGTTACACCGGCGGATTGTGGGTCGGCAAGTTCCTCAAGACCGTGACCTATCAGCGTGTCCTGACCGACGAAGCCTCCGCCATGATCGGCGAATACTGTTCGCGCCTGTGCATGCTGGAAGGTTTCGTTGGCCATGCCGAGCAGGCCAATGTGCGTGTGCGCCGTTACGGCGGCCGCAATGTGCCTTATGCGAGCGCCGCCGAATGAGCGGCCTTTCGCTGCCAGAAACGCCGTCCTTCCGGCTGGAGGGGCGGCGCGCTTTGGTGACGGGAGCGGGCCGGGGCATCGGCCTTGCCGCCGCGACCGCACTGACGGAGGCGGGTGCGCATGTCACGCTGTGCGCACGCACCGCGAGCGAGATCGATGAGGCCGCAGCGGCGCTGCGCGAAAAGGATTACTCGGCGGATACACTCGCACTGGATGTGACGGATGTGGCGGCCTTCCGCGCGGCGATCGATGCGCGCGAGCCCTTTCATGTCTTCGTCAACAATGCCGGAACCAATCGGCCCAATCCGTTCACGGATGTGCCGGTGGAGGATTTCGACATTGTCATGAATCTGAACGTGCGGGCGGCCTACTTCGCGGCTCAGTCCATCGCGCGCCGGATGATTGCAGGCGGCGTTCGCGGCTCGATCATCAACATGTCGTCGCAGATGGGTCATGTCGGCGGCGCCAACCGCTCGCTTTACTGCGCCTCGAAGTGGGCCATGGAAGGCTTCTCCAAAGCGATGGCGCTCGATCTCGCCGCGCAGGGCATCCGGGTCAACACGCTGTGCCCGACCTTCATCGAGACGCCGATGACCAGACCGTTCTTCGAAAATGCGGCGTTCAAGGAGAGCGTGCTGTCGAAGATCAAGCTCGGCCGGCTCGGTACGGTCGAGGATCTGATGGGCGCCATTGTCTTCCTCGCCAGCGATGCATCGGCCCTGATGACCGGATCGTCCATGATGATCGATGGCGGATGGACGGCTGATTA
>CAZQMD010000473.1:0-3034 GCA_964594185.1 uncultured Afipia sp.
GTCCGGCCGTTGGCCGCTGATTGAAGTATTATAATACCTTAGATGCACAGGTGTGCCCAAAAACTGAGTGGTCTTCTATGTGGTACTCTCTGTGGCCTTCGTGTAGTCCTTAGTGATCTTACTGCGGACCTCGGTGGTCCTGCGTGGCCCATCTCCGGGTGGGTAAGCCAGATCAAAAGGCTGCCTCGTCGAGCAAGCGAAGACAGGGCAGCAGGTTTGTACGACGGTGGCCATCGTCTGCCGTGTGGAGCTGGTGTTCCGACCCGGTTCTTTAGGACGGACCACAATGCGACTCGCTTCTCCCCCTTGAGATGACTAATTTCAGATAAGCGTAGGCGGCGCCTCTCCGGCCAGCATTTCGTGGCCCGCCGACGGCGAGCTTGAAGCGCGATCATTCAACTTTGTACGATCCGGTTCGTGGAAAGTTGGCGCTACCCTGGCTTACGTGTGGCCCCGCGTGTCCCCTGGGTGGCGCCGTTAACTTTCGCACCCTACGTAGCTGCATCATGGATATCGACCTGAAGGGCCTGCGTGCTCATGTGAAACAGCTCAAGGCTCATCGCGCACGCTCGCCCATAGGCAAAATCAAGACGGGCGCCACCGAGGTCATCCGGGCCAATTTCGAAGAGATCGAGCGCTTGCACCTTGAGCACGGCGCGACCTGGACGGAAATCGCCAGCGGTTTGGCAGCTCAGGGCGTCACGCAAGGCAAGGGCCAGCCACTTACGGGACGGCGGCTGACGGCGTTGATGCACAACATCAGAACGCGCGCAGAAAAGCTGAAAAGCAAGGCGGGTGCGCGCAATCGAACCCCCATCGCGTCCAGACGCCTTCGGGATGTCCCAACCGGCAAGAGGGTCTCGCTCAGCCCTGAGATGAACCGACCGGCCGCCGCCAACAACTTGCCGGAGATGATCAGCGAAGACGAAATCCGGCGCGGCGAACTTGCAAAGCACGCCCACCTCCTTCGCAAGCCTTAATCGCACGGCGAGGGCATTTGCATTCGCCTGCCCCCCTCGCTTTCCGCGCTAGACCCTCTGTTCACCCGATTGGCACCGCAAACCTAATTGCGTTCGCCAGTCAGTGCTTCAGAGGAGTCCTCCATGTCACGCCTTTTGCTCGTTGCCCAAGAGACCGGCGGTGTCGGTAAGTCCACGCTCACCCGTGGGGTCGCGGAAGCGGTGCCCGACGCACCCATCATCGAGCTGGAGTCCACGCCGCGCATCCTGGAATACGACCACGGCAAGACCAAGGGACCGAAGCGGGTCTCGCATTTCCCGGTGCGTGCCGACCGGGCGTCCATCGACCGTACCGGCGGCCAGGCCGCCCGTGCCGAGTTCGATGGGCCGATCAACGCCATGGTCGGCGCGGAGCTGCCGACCATCATCGACGTCGGCGCCAATACCGCCTCCTCGCTGCTTGCTTCGTTCGACGATGAGTTCGTCACGGGTATCGCCGACACCGCGATCGAGATGGCGCTGGTCGTGGTGGTGACGGCCGATGCCGCCGCGTTGACCGATGGCGCCAAGCTGTTGGCGGCCTCGAAGCGTTGGGCCAAGGCGCGCTTCGTGGTCGAGAACAAGCTGCGGGGCGATGTCGATCCCGCGATGCTGAAGCGGGTCCCCGACGGCGCGCAAGTCACGGTGCTGCCGAAGTTCGGGTTCGAACCGCGCACGCTCGGCTTTCTCCAGGCCACCGGGCTCTATGCCATCCCGCAGTTGAAGACGTCCGACTTCCAGAAGGAGTACGGCTTCAACGAGGCACGGCGCATGGTGAGCGACCTCAAGGCGTTCCGCCTCGCGGTGATGGAAGCGGTTCGGCCCGCTGCGACGTGGCTCGCGTCATGAGCAAGCGCCTGGAAACTTTGCGCAAGCGATTCATCGACGCGAAGGCTGACGCCGACGTGTCGAAACGCGAGGTGCGTCAGGCGAGCGCAGCCAAGCTCGCTGAGCTTCGGGCATTGCCGGATCCTGCCGCGCGGCTGGCGGGCTTGAAGGATCCGGCGCTGCTTCCCTCCGATCGTGAGATTTTGGAGCACGCGCTCGCGGACGTGTTGCCGCGGCGACGCATCCGGTTTCCCCGCGCGATCGGGGCGACCTTGCGGTCCGGCCTTCGGCACGCGCGCTACCGTTGGCGCGGCCTGGCGGCGGTGACCTTGATCTCGATCCCCGTCATGGTGATCGGCGCCTTCGCAGTCCACAACACGGGTTACGCAAAGGTTCATTTCGACCGACCGCTCGACCTCATCTGGACGTTTCCGGACGGCCATACCGAGGTTCATCGCGTGCCGACCGGCACCGCGGTCCTCGTCATGGGCCGGAATGCCAGCGGAGATGTGCTGCTGCGGTTCTGGTCGGCCGCAGAGGGGCATGGCGAAGCCGTCATGTTGGCAGAAGCCTACGCCCGGCTTGCAATTCCCAAGGAGTAAATCAGATGTTCTGGAAGATCTTCGTGCCGCTCACCATCCTGGCCTTCCTGTTCGGCTTTCCCGTCGCGGAATTCATGGTGCATGGCCTTGACGCCTCGTTATGGCCGAACACGATCCAGCCTCCGTCCGTCTGGTTTACGGCCATGCGTGACAGCTGGGGGTGGGATTCGCTGCTCGCCTACCGCGACATGGCATTCGGCCAGACCAAGGCCCTGGGCCCCTATGGCCGGACTGCTTTCGCCTGGATCGTGGCGGGCCCGCTGCTGGCCTTCGTCGCTTGCTTTGTGCCGAACTACGGACCGCGGCGCGACCCGCGCGGCACCTACGGCAATGCCCGGTGGGCGAGCCGCAAAGAGCGGGCGCGCATGCGGATCGGCCTTGAGCTCGGCCTCGATCCCGAGACCCGTCGGCCGATCCGCGTCTCGACCGAAAGCAGCCTCATTACCGTCGCGCCGCCGCGCACGGGCAAGACATCGGGACTGTTGATCCCCAATCTCGCCGTGCCAGACAGCAAGGGTTGGTGTGGGCCGGCCATTGTCATCGATCCGAAAGGCGAGGCTTATCGCGCCGTCGCCGCCCGCCGTCGCGCGCTCGGTCGCACCGTGC
>CAZQMD010000474.1:0-3020 GCA_964594185.1 uncultured Afipia sp.
CGGCAAGTCAACCTGACGGTGCTGGCGACGGCCCACGCAGCCTCCGAAGGCATCATTCGCGGGGTCAACAGCGAGATGCAACGCAAGAGCCTGCCGAATGGCTACACTGCGGCCGGCCAGCGCGCGATGCCGGGGCCGCGTCACACCACGCCGCTGTCGGTTAGCCGTTCGCTTTAGCGATTATTTTTAGACATCGCTGATTTCGTATTGTCGCTGCGAGAGATATGCTCGCGGCGACATTCGTGCCGCGTCATCGCAACGCGAAACGCATCCATTTTGATTCAAATCACCACAGCAACATAAGGATCGGTTTCAGAGAGTTCCGTCAGTATCGGAACTGGAGGGTTGGGGTTTGACTCAAGGGGAAGCCAGAGGCTGCCATGAGTGCGGATTTCAACATCAGACCGGTGGGGGCATCGGTTGTTGCGACATATGCCGAACCTGCGTCCGACGCAGCGAAGACGGCTGTCCAGACGCAACTCCCCGCTGACAAGGCCGTCACTGCGCCGGACGCCTCGATGCAGGCGCGAAACAATCCCCAGGCAGAAACCGACCGGCTCTCGAAGCAGGTGATCATCGATCGCGCCGCGGCCGAGATCGTCTATCGGACCGTGGACAGCAGAACCAGCCTTGTGGTGCGCCAGTATCCCGACGAGGCGCGGCTGCGCGCACGCGCATACTTGCGGGCGATGGACATCGCCCGCGAGGACAACATGCGCCGCAATACCGATCTGAGAATCTGAAATCTTCGAAGGCAGGCAACAGCTGAGTGGTCAGCCCTGCTTGGCGTAGGCCGTTTCCATCGACTGCGCGCCGGTGGCCGGGTTGGTCATCACGGTCTTGACCTGCGCCGTGCCCTGCTTGGTCAGGGTGAACTTCGAGTCGCCGATCCGGAAGGAATTGTCGCGGATCAGGACCTCCTGATACTTCATCGTGCTGCCGCTCTGGTACCGGACCTTGGCGCGGAAGCCGACGACGTTGGATACCTGGATATTGAACGAGTCGTTGTTGGCGTACTTGCCGGTCCAGTTGCCTTCATAGCTGGCGGCATCGACGGCGACATACGGCCCCTTCGAATAATTCACATTAGAACCAGCGGACACATAACCTGACTGCAGGATGCTGTAGATGTCAGACATCGTCCTGCTCCAAGTTTACTCGCGGCCCGACAATCCCGCAGCAAGATTGCAGTTGATATCGATCAGCGGCTTGAGCTTCTCAGGCTGCGGATGAAGCTGCAGTTCCGCCGTCTGGGTGAGGACGAAAGTACCGATGTTCGCGATGTTCTGACGTACGGCAACCGACTGCGGGTTCTCATCGCTCGTCGCAGCGCTCAGGAAGATCGTCCATAGCTTGCGGTTAAAAAGCAGCGCTTCCTGAAAATCGACATCGGTATGAGGCCAGTTCGACATCACGTTCTGCAGCTTGTTCGCCGCTTTCAACAAGGCCTGCGCCTCGATCTCTCGTGGAGATGCCGTCGTTTGAGCAGTACGCGCGTAAGCCTGGGCAGCAGCGTTGGACATCCATTACCTCGACAAGAGTTCGTCTTCGCGACCTATCAGTTTCCTGATTTCTCTTAGAGCTTTGTAAAGATAACCGCTTAAAATAAGATTACTTGCGTCTTCTATGTGGCTGCGGAAACTCGGCACCGCTTCAAGCAGGTCCTTCACGAAGCTGAGATAGAGATCCTGATATTTCGGGATGTCATCTTCAAGATACATCTGCTGAACGCAGAGATACATCCGCCTCACCGGCGTGTTCGCGGTGTCCGCTGTCAGAATATCCTTCTCGCGCAGGATCGGTGTCTCACCGTCGATCAGAAACGACGCACGCGTTTCCGAATTGGTGATGACACTCTTGCCGATAACGATTCGCTCGAACGGTTTGAGTTCGACTCTGAGGGGCACATTCTGTCTCCCTTGTCTGCGCCGATTACTCCAAGCCTTAGCGGTAGTTTACGGCACAAAAAAGCGGCGAGGATGCCCCCTCGCCGCCTTCCTGTTCTAAGCCTTAGCTTTTTCTTAAGTCCGGAGCAGCTGGAGCACGCTCTGCTGCGACTGGTTGGCCAGCGCCAGCGCGGAGACCGCGATCGACTGGCGGGTCGACAGCGCCTGGCTGTTGGCCGCTTCCTCGTTGGTGTCGGCGATGGTCAGGTTCGTCGATCCGGTCTGCAGCACGTTGATCAGGTTCTTCGAGAAGTCTTGACGGATTTGCACGATCGAGAGGTTCGAACCCAGCGTCGAGGCCTGCGAGCGCAGGAAGCTGCTCGCATAGTTGAGCGAGTCGAGCACCTTGTTGGTCGCGACGTTGTCGACGAAGTCGGTGCCGGAGGTCAGCGCACCGAGGCCGAGACCGGCAGGATCGAGATTGATGCCGGTAATGTTCAGCGTCGACTTGCCGGTTTCGTTGAAGATCAGCTTGAGCTGATCGCCATTGAGCAGGTTCACACCGTTGAAGGAAGCGTCCTGCGACGTCGTTTTGATCTGGTTGATGATGTTGTTGTACTGCGACACCAGATTCGCACGCGTCGCCTGCGAGGTCGGATCGAGGATCGGAGCCGCGATGCTCAATCCCGCAAACACGCCGCCCGGATTGGTCGAGGTGCCGCCCAGCGTGCCGATGGTCGAGGACGCAGCGTCATTCGCCGTGGTGATGGTGATCGCGCCATTCGTCGCGATGCTGGCCTGAAGATTGTTCGCCAGCAATGCTGCGTTCAACTGGTTGATGGTCGAAACCTGGCCGACACCGGTGCCGAAGGTGATGTTGGTCGGCGTACCGCCACCGGTCGAGGTGATGGTCAGCGTGGTGCCGTTGAGGCCGCCGCTGCTTGCCGCGCCGGCGCCGCTGTTGGCTGCGACACCGGTGGTGTTGGTCGCAGCGCCTGCAGTTGTGACCGCGCTGGTTGCGATGCTCGAGGCTGCGCCTGTCGTGCCCGACGTGAACACAAGGTTACCGCCGGATACGGAAGCGACCGTGCTGCCGACCTGATAGTTGATGATCGAGGCTATGTTTGCCGCGCT
>CAZQMD010000475.1:0-2986 GCA_964594185.1 uncultured Afipia sp.
CGCCGCGCGCCTTGATCTGGTTGCGCAGCGCCTCGGTGAGGTCGGGCGACATCGTCGCGCAGCTCGAGGCGCAGGGCGTGCCGAGCTCGGATCGGCCCGCCTTCCTGCTGGCTTCGAAGGATCGGCTTCTAGCGCTGATTACCGAGGCCGCTGACCGCCTAGAACCAGCGGCGGCAGCGGCCCGTCAGAACCGCGCTGCACGACGGACCGCGAAGGCGGACAGGCGACGGCTTCATTGATTCAAACCTGTCGGCAGGCTTCCCACAACCTATCACAGCGTCCGATTCGACAACTTGCGATTGCGATGATTTCCTTCTCTCCAATCGGGGGGAGAATCAGCATTGGCTTTCATCACAGACGAGGAACTGGCGAGCCTCAGCATTCGCCGAATGATTCTGCATGCCGTTAGCGAAGGTCGCTTCCAGGCAGAACCAGAATTTGAAGAGGTAGAAGAGGCGCCGTTCTTTCTTGAACGGATCAAAGACACTAATGCTGCCGCGCTATTTTCGTTTCAGGCGGATTCGCTAAGTAAACCGCTGTTCGAGCAAATGGCGACCTCGGTTATAACATTCGAGGCAGGGGCCCAGCGGCTGGCTCATTTATTCAACCAAGACCATGAGAAAGGCATGAAGCCCGGCGCGCTCTTCATGTTCGAGCTCGCGTGCGATGTGCCGAACTCCGTCATCTACAGCATGGTCAAATACGATTATCGGGAGGCGCTGGCGAGGGCTGACGACGATCCAGATCACAAGCTTCGACGCATTGTCGAGGCCTTCATTGCAGACAAGCGTGCGCTTCAAAAATCATGCCTTGTGAGAGTGATTGACGGGGTAGCCGATATCCAGGTCTCGGCGAGGGATTTGCTCGGCCGAGCGCCCGATCTGGCCGTTTATTTCGCGAAATTTCTCGGCGTCGAACGCGATCGAAGCGAAGCGGAACTCAGCCAAGCCGCTGCCGAAACTCTGCGCAGCTCATTGCAAGACCTCGAGCCCTATTTGCCGGATCGAGATGTCGCGCGCGCTCTAGCGCATGCGAAGGAGGCACTTCGAAATCGACCGACCGTCGACGACGAAGCCCTCGTTGAGGTGGCTCTCAGCGCAGCGGGCAACCCAGAAGACGTTGCTATTGTCGACGAGATTCGGCGCAAAGTCGGACGAGCAGCCCGGCAAAATCGTATTTCGGGTCTGGCTTTCCGTCCCGATCGAAATATCCTGCGAAAGGCTCACCGAACCAGGCTACAGACATTTGAGGGCGTCGTGGTCGAATATCCTGCCGATCTCCTAGGCACAAACGTCATCCGTGAGCGCAATGCTGATGGTGGCGAGAGGATCACGATCACAACTGAGCGCAGGATCGATGCCACTCCAGTTCGAAATTCTCTTGGCGGAGCTGCTCGACCGGCTGAGTGAAACGAAGTCAGCCGTAGTCGTCGAAGCGAACGAGATCAGCGTCGCCGGCTTAGCAGCGGACGTCGCTGAACAGATTTGCGTGTTGATTGGCGATACTTGGCCGATTGCGATCGAGGATCGTGCCGGAAGTCCCACGCCCCGCGGCCAGCTCCAAGCTGCCTTTCAACCGTTCCGCATGGTGCTTCAAAAGCCAGCGGTCGACGACGGCCGGCTTCGCTTGCTCACCCTAGCAGGCTTTCGGCAGGCTTTGCTGAGGGCCGATCTTCCGTCGATTGTTGAGCACGCCCGCTGTAACCGCGGGTTTGAAACCTACGGCTTTCAGGTCGGTGGCTGGGGTCAGGTGGCTCGCCCGCCGGTTGTTCGCGATGCACTTCGATCGCCTCGCGATCTGGTCAAAGAGACCGCCCAGGAGCGGATTGCTCCAGCCGATATCGGAAGGTGGATACTAAGCTCGAAGGAAGTTGTGGAAGGCGACCCGCTCTTCGAGTGCTGGGCTGAACTCGCGACTGTTCACATAGTGAGGTCGTTGATAAGCGAAATAATGCCGGATGGCCGCCTGGTTTTGCGTGGCATTGTGCGCCTGCAGTTGGGCGCCCCAGACGGTAAAACCTATGGTGAAATCGGCCCGCGTGGCTTCTCATCGCTCCAGCAGGCGGCCCAGTGGGTTTACGGTAACGCCCGCGAAGCGGAGACTCGGCTTGGGCTATTCATCAATGAGATGACGCGGTCTGCTAGCAACAATGTAAGTTGCGCAGAAGGGTTTCAGAACTGCGCCGATGCGTTAGAGGGTGCGCGACTGGCCTTCCAGCTTGGCTTGGAAGGGCTCAGTAAGGACACGATGAAGGCGCTTTCTGATCTACGAAAGTCCCTTTCCGACGAGACGGCGAAGCTGTCGGATGTTACCCGGCAGCTGGCGTTAGCGGTAGCAGGATCGATTTTCCTAGGCATGGGCGTCATACTGACGAAGCAAACGTCAAATATTTCGCACATGGGAGTGGTATTCTTTGGACTTGTGATCGCGATATACGTGTGTTTTGTCGGCCTCAGTGGTCATCAGTATATTTTACTTCAACGTGATCTTAGAGATGAGTGGAGAAAAGTCCTATATCGATTTATATCTGATGACGAGTACAGGCGGATGGTTGCTAATCCCGCTAAGAAATCAGAAGATAATTTTTACGATGCATGTATAGTCGGGGCTATTTCGCTTGGTATGCTCTTTGCCGCAATGTGGTTTATTTTTTCATAATCATAGAGTCATGCTCGATTATTTATTCCTCGTCGTCATCGTCATCATCATCTCGCTCGGCGCCGGCCTGCGCGTAGCGGAAGGTTCTCCATCGATCTCGCGCGGCCTGCTCCTCCCGTTCGATCCGGTCGAATTCGTGGATTAGAAACCCCACGGGACGCTGCGGCTCGAAGTAGCCCGGTATTCGGGCGCCGGCCTGGCCCAAAAGAGTTTCGAACTCCGCCAACCGGCGCCGCATTGATTGTGCGACGGACTTGGCAACCATCGCATGGTCGACTTCGCCTCTATGGAAGAGGTCAAACACGAACCTCCAAGCTTCTATGGAGAC
>CAZQMD010000476.1:0-2983 GCA_964594185.1 uncultured Afipia sp.
CAAGCCGCCGACATCTATGGCCGCCGCCCCTATCAGCAGCCCTATACGGTCAATCAGCCGCTCGCCAACAGCTGGATCGGCCCCTATATCGGCGGCAATCTCGGTTACGGCTGGGGCGACGTCTCCAACAGCGGCGCAAAGCCATCGGGTGTGCTCGGCGGTCTTCAGATCGGCTACAACTGGCAGAACGGCGCGTGGGTCGCCGGTATCGAAGGCGATCTTCAGCTCAATGCGGCGGACGACACCTTCGCGGCGTGGAAATTCTCGAACCCCTGGTTCGGCACCGTGCGCGGCCGCATCGGTTACGCGTTCAACAATGTGCTGCTCTACGGCACGGGCGGTCTCGCCTTCGGCGCACTCAAGGTCGAACGGCCCGGCGGCTTCTCCGAAAGCAGCACCTCGGCTGGCTGGACCATCGGCGCCGGCGCGGAATTCGCGATCAACCAGAACTGGTCGGCCAAGGTCGAATATCTCTATGTCGATCTCAGCGAGCGCAACTACATGCTCACCGGCCTGTCGAACGGCTATCAGTTCAGCACCGTTCGTCTCGGCGTGAATTACCGCTTCTGATCGGCGCACTATCATCGCACGTCAGCGATCCCGGGCCTTGCGCCCGGGATTTTCGTTTGCGGGCTGATGATCCCGAAACTTGCTAAGGCGTTATGACGAGATCGACCGCTTTCGGGCCTTTGCCCTTCTTGTCCGGTTCGACTTCGAACGAGATACGTTGTCCTTCGATCAGATCCTTCAATCCCGCGCGCTCGACCGCGGTGATGTGCACGAAGACATCGCGTCCACCATCGTCCGGCTTGATGAAACCGTAACCGCGCTCGGCATTGAAGAACTTGACTACACCCGTCATGGCCATCGGGAACCCCTCCCCGCAATGCACCTCTGGCGCGCAACGCGCGTCAGCCAGGTCCGGCATTCATGCCGGAAAGCGGCGGGCCTTGGAGAGTGTATCCGACACACGGATACACTCGAGGGGCCTCTCGTCATTCCGCCGCGGCCATTCGCGGGCGCGGGACGTAAAAGCCGACCTTCACACGGGCAGCATAATACGGTTCCCGTCGAATTGACCATGCCGCATTTGGGTGCTTTCGCAGTTCGCCCGAAGTTTATGCAGCGACACAAAACGCGTGCGGTGCATCAAGCGCGAAGGGCTTCGACCCGGAAGCGGCCAGCGCCGCCAAGTCCCAGCGGCTTCTCCAACTCGTGCAGGATCGCCTTCATTTCAGCGGCCAAAGTCCATGGCGGATTGGCGATCAACAGACCTGCGGACATCAAGCCTGAGTCCGCTGTCTGCGGCGCAACACTGAATTCGATACGCAAACATCGCGCATCGTGGCTGCCTGCGTTCGCCACGCGCGACACATGATCCGCCAGGGAGTCCGTGGCACGTCGGTCTTTCGCGGGATACCAAAGCATGTAGATGCCGGTCGGCCACTTGGCATGCGCCGCACTGAAACCTTCCGCAAGGCGAGAGAATTCATCGCGGCTCTCGAACGGCGGATCGATCAGCACAAGTCCGCGCCGCTCGTTCGGCGGCACGAAGGCAGGCAGCGCCGTCCAGCCATCGAGATCGACCACCCGCGCCTGCTTGTCATTGTAGAGCGCATCGATCAGGTGCCGCCGTGCATTCGGCTCCAGCTCACAGGCGACCAGACGATCCTGCGGCCGCAGCAGCGCACGCGCGACCAGCGGCGATCCCGGATAGGCGGTGAGGTCGCGCTGCGGATTGAACGCGCGCACGATGTCGAGATAGGGCGCGACCAGCGCCATGACCTGCTCGGACAACCGCGCCTGCATTAAACGCGCGATGCCGGTGCGCCATTCGCCGCCGCGCTCGGCCTCATTGCTGGTGAGATCGTAGAGACCGGCGCCTGCATGGGTATCGATCACCCGAAACGCGGCAGGTTTCTCGTGCAGGTAGGTGAGGATGCGCGCCAGCGCGATGTGCTTGATGACATCGGCGAAGTTTCCGGCGTGAAAGGCGTGGCGGTAGTTCATGGCGCGACTGTTACGACATCGCGCCTTTAAAAGAAATGCATTCCACGAGTCGTCCCGGCGAAGGCCGGGACCCATACTTCCTGCGCTGTGAGTTTGCGCAGATCGCCGCTTATCTTTTCAAAACGAGAAGACGGTGGTTATGGGTCCCCGCCTTCGCGGGGACGACAAGAACATGGACCCTTCGACACTAGCCCCCGCGCACCGGCGGCATCACCACCCTGTCGCGGCGGCAGGCGCGGCGATCGATCTCATCGCAGGCGCGGAACTGCAGATCCTTGCTCATGCAGATGCGCACTTCGCTGAGCCGCTTGCTGTCGCAGGTCACCGCAATGGCCGAACTGGAGAGACCGGGATTGGCCTTGATGAAAGCGTCCTCGATCTCCAGCGGCGCAACGGTCTTCGCGCTCGTCAGTTCGAGATAGTCGGCCGGAATTTTCACCGCCGCGCGCGCCTTGCGGATGGTTTCGAAATAGGCACGCGCGCCCATGCCCGAACAGGTGCCGTGCTTGTCCCATTCATTGTAGATCAGACCCGGCGCCGGCATCAGATCGAGCATCGAAGCCATGACATTGCGATCGAGCCGCGGCGACGGCCGCTGGCAATAATTCGGGAAGCCGCGATCGGATTGCGGCCACAGCCCGTCCACGACGAAAGAAAACGGACGGCCCGCGCATTGGGGCTGGATGCCGCGGCTGGAATTGCCGCGTTCGCTCGCGGCCTCGCAGAACGACGGCGACCACGACAGCGACAGCACATAGAAATCGAACTCGCCGGGCGCGTTCTGACGGCGGTCCTGCGCCGAAGCGGGGTTCACGGCCATGCCGGTCAGCACAAGGCCGAGCATTGCGACAGCGAAACGATGAGACCAGTCAGCAAGCGACAATCGGAATGAAAAACCGGCACCCGGCCGGACGGACCTGAAATGCGACATGACCACGCCCCCTCACTGCAATGTTCTTGAGCCTAAAGGCGC
>CAZQMD010000477.1:0-2953 GCA_964594185.1 uncultured Afipia sp.
GCGGAAGGTGCGTGGTCCGACATTGTCGGAACGGATCAGCCGCAGCCAGTCGATCCGCTGCGCGTCGCTCAGTCTGGTGGTGGCTGAAGTCCTGATGTCCACGCGGCCCCCGTGGAGGGAGTGTTACGCAAGACAGGACGAAGGACAATGGCCTGCAGGCGTGTGCGCCGTCAGTGAACGGTCCCCTTGGCGGCCAGAAACAGCAGCTTTCGCGCTTCATGCTTATGATAGAGCGCGAGCCAGCGAAGTTCGTCGGGCGTCTTCCATTCCTTTGACGAGATGGGGGCGTGCCAGCCCTGAATCGCTTCTTCCAGCTTCAGGAATTCCCTGGTCTCAGCAATCGTAAGCCCGATCAGAACGCGGTTGCCGTCGCCATCGATTTCATAGTCCTCGCTCATCCCCCTTCATTGAACGGGCATGCGCGAGAGATCAAAGCATTCTCGGGTTTAACCTAACTGCTCAACCTTACCGGGACGCACGATGGAACCTTAACATCGTGAAAGACAGATGCGGATCAGCCCTTGCTGCCGATCTTGCCTTCGGTTCCATTCATCAACCGCTGGATATTGGCGCGATGCATGATCCAGAGTGCGACGGTCATGAGCGCGAACACGGCGGCAAGCGCTGTGTGCTGCGACCAGAACAACATCACCGGTACGAGAGCGCTTGCGACGAGCGCGGCGAGTGACGAGTAGCGGAAGATCAGCGCGACTGCGATCCAGATCGCGCAGAAGGCCAGTGCCGCGGGCCAGAACAGTCCGAGCAGCACGCCGATATAAGTCGCGACACCTTTGCCGCCCTTAAACTTCAGCCATACCGGAAAAAGATGGCCGACGAAGGCGCCGACGCCAGCGGCAATCGCGGCATTTGGGCCGCCGAAATGTCCGGCGACGATGACGGCAATCGTGCCTTTGAGCATGTCGCCGAGCAGGGTCGCGGCGGCGAGACCTTTATTGCCGGTGCGCAGAACGTTGGTCGCGCCAATGTTGCCTGAGCCGATGGAGCGCAGATCCTGCGTGCCCGCGAGTTTGGTCAGGATCAGTCCGAACGGGATCGAGCCGCACAGATAGCCGAACAGGAAGGCCAGCACGAAGCTGAGAGCAAAGGCCGTCAGAAAACCGCTCATGGTGCCTCACTTATATTTCTGTGATACGTCTCGAAGACGCGTTCACACATGCTCGTAGACGGTGCGTCCGTCAACGATGGTCCGTGCGACACGGCCACTGAACCGCGCTTCATCGAACGGCGTATTCTTGCACTGCGATTTCAGGTCGGCCGGATCGAGAACCCATGGCGTATCGAGATCGATCACGATCACATCGGCCGGTGAGCCGGGGCGCAGCGAACCGCCGGGCAGACCGAGCAGTTCGGCGGGGCGGGTGGACATTGCGCGGATCAGCGTCTTGAGTTCGACTTCGCCCGAATGAACCAGACGGAGACCTGCCGAGAGCATGGTCTCCAGGCCGATGGCGCCGGGGGCGGCTTCGGCGAACGGCAGGCGCTTCACCTCGACGTCCTGCGGATTGTGATCCGACATGATGACGTCGATCAGGCCCGAACTGAGGCCCGCGACCAGCGCAGCGCGATCGCGCTCGGTGCGCAGTGGCGGCGAAACCTTGAGGAATGTGCGGTAGGGGCCGATGTCGTTTTCGTTCAGCGTGAGATGATTGATCGAGGACGATGCGCTGACGTTCAGGCCCGCATCCTTCGCCCGTTTCAGAATATCCAGCGAGTCGATGCAGGTGAGGGAGGCCGCGTGATAACGGCCGCCGGTGAGTGCAACGAGGCGCATGTCGCGCTCCAGCACCACCGCTTCCGCTGCATTGGGGATTCCCATCAGCCCGATGCGCGAGGCGAACTCGCCCTCATTCATGACGCCTTCGCCGACAAGGTGAGGGTCTTCGGTATGATGGACGATCAGCGCATCGAAATCGCGGGCGTAGGTCAGCGCGCGGCGCATCACCAGCGCATTCATCACGCTCTTGTCACCGTCGGTGAACGCAACCGCGCCTGCCGCCTTGAGCAGGCCAATCTCTGTCATTTCGTCGCCCTTCATGCCCTTGGTCAGAGCGGCCATGGGATGAATGTTGACGATGGCGGTGTCGCGGGCGCGGCGCAGGATGAAATCCACGGTCGCCGAGTTATCGATGACGGGCTTGGTGTCGGGTTGGCAGACGATTGTGGTGATGCCGCCCGCCGCCGCCGCAAGACTGGCGGAAGCAAACGTCTCGCGATGGCCCGCACCGGGTTCGCCGACAAAGGCGCGCATGTCGACGAGGCCAGGAGCCACGACCTTGCCGGCGCAATTAATAATGTCTGTGCCTTCGGGCACGCCGGCGGCGCCGATGCCGCGGCGGGCATCGCGGATCATGCCGTCGGCAATGAGCACATCGCCGGGGCCGTCCAGATCCCGTGCGGGATCGATCAGCCGGGCGTTGGCGAGCAGGATGGGGCGGCGATCTGTACGCATATGTTTCACGCGTTGGGCAGGTTGCGGGCGAGTGCTTCGAGCACTGCCATGCGAACCGCCACACCCATTTCGACCTGTTCGCGGATCAGCGACTGCGCGCCGTCCGCCACGATGGAGTCGATCTCGACGCCTCTGTTCATGGGGCCTGGATGCATCACGAGTGCATCGGGCTTGGCATAGTCGAGCTTCTTCTGGTCGAGGCCGTAATAGTGGAAGTATTCGGAACTCGACGGCACGAACGAGCCGTTCATACGCTCGCGCTGCAGCCGCAGCATCATCACAATGTCCGCGCCTTCGAGGCCTTCGCGCATGTCGCGCGCAACTTCGACGCCCATGCGCTCGATGCCGGGCGGCAGCAAGGTGGAGGGCGCGACCACGCGGACACGCGCGCCCATCGTGTTGAGCAGGATGATGTTGGAGCGGGCGACCCGCGAATGCAGCACGTCGCCGCAGATCGCGACCAGCAAGCCTTCGATATGGCCC
>CAZQMD010000478.1:0-2941 GCA_964594185.1 uncultured Afipia sp.
GATCGAGGACGTGATCGCGGATCTCGATTGCGAAATTGACGAGATGCTCCCCGCCATGGCCGATCGTCAGGTTCACTCGTTGCCACTCTTCGGGCGGCGAGCGATGGTTCACTCGCCAGCTTAGCATTTCGAAGTTCAATGGCGTGAGCGGCGCATTCCAAAGTTCGGCGTGAGCCTGGAGGCGCGCAGCAGCGATCTGGCGCTCGCCTCGAGCGTGGCGATATCGGACATCCAATGTCGGCCGCACGCAACGCGGTCATCAACTCGCATATCGTCAAGACCATTTGCGGTTCGACGAGACTCGATCCTGATGGCAGACAATCCTCAATCGATTGTCAGAGAGCCAGATTGTAACTGTGCCGACTTGATCCCAGGAGTTCCGTTGATCTGGATGCGTCCGTAGCGCTGCGGACCTGCCTCAACAGGTGCAGTCAAGGGAGATCAGTCTGTAGATGGCTGCCTCCGCCCGGGATCCGCCGCCAAGTCGATGGACACGAGCAATAGCCGCGGAATCAACAGCACGACCAACGCCGAAGCCAGGAAGTTGAGCATATCCTTGACTTCCGTCCAACTCGACACGCTCAGACTATAGATGGGCGGCAGGTGCAGATAGTTGAGAGTTCCCACAGCGCAGATCGTGACGCCAAGTGTAATCCTGGTCCCAAAACAGAGCGAGCTCAGGAAGATCGGCACGAAATAGAGTTTGAATGCCCGTCCGAGCGCATAATCGCCCCCCCATTTGACGTCGACGGCAATGGCGATCGCAAGGATCGTTGCAGCCCATACGGCTCTTAGCCACGCAGGTTGCCGCCGAAGACGCAGGACGCCGGATACTCTCGAGCGCGCCTGCTCCGGCAGCTTTCCTTTCAGCAACCAGTATACGGCCATGACAAACGCCAATCCGATCCCAAAGCCGGTCCAGGTCCCTCCAAGTCGCCCGGTCTCTGCCATGACGGCGATCGCGAGACCAAAGGCCAACGTCAGGAGCAGAGGCTCCAACCCGCCCGCCTCGACGGGCGGATGCAGCTCCGGCGCCGCCGTCCTTTGTACGGATGGCGCATGCCCGGATACCACGAGGTTCAACTGCGCTTCGATCTCGTCGAACATTGCGATCCGCTTGCGGTACTGACTTCGCTTCTTGGCCGGTACGTCCTCCATCGACTTGTCGGGTCGCTCGAGCGCAAGTTCATAGAATCCTGCACCCGTATCCGTGCCGCCCCGGTCCAGCCAGGCTTCGTCATACCGGAGGGTGAAGCCCTCGTTTTTTCCCTTGAGGGGATGATTTGCATCACTCACGGCCAAGATCCGGGTTATCCCGACGCCTCGACACAACATCCGGAAGACTTCGATGACGAAATCTCTGGGCCTGGAGCCATGCGCGCATTTTGTGAAGCGCCTGTAGCGTTCAAGAATGTCCTCCTCTTCCTCGACCTGACGCCGCCCCTGCAGCCCACCCACGAATGCGATTCTGTCCGCACCATCGCTGACGAGAGAAAAAGTGATGCAGAACAGGCGATCCACCCCCTCCCATAGGCTCAGCGCCAATTGTCCTTCGCGGAATAGCCACCGTGGTTGATCCAGACTGAGCCGATAGTCGCCGAGCGAGGGCAGACTGAATAGTTCCACGAGTTGATCAGCAGGAAAATCGACGGGTGGACCAAGAGATGCCACTGTCTCAACGTGATTAACCGCCGACAGCAACCTGGTTGAAGAACTCCAGTTCTGCGCGATGAAACGGCCGTATAGCAGTTCCAGAAGCTCGGGCCGGCTGCGAAAGTAACGTCCGACCGCACTGGACCGACCCTGGAGAAGAATGGGTACAACGAGGTTTGCATGCCGAACGAGAGCCATGGCAAAGCCCGCCATGTTTCGAATTCTCGACATGAACGATTTCGCGTGAGTCACAATCAACAACCGTGTCAGGCAGAAAAAAGAAGTTCGATTATGAAATGGGGGTAAAGGCGGTCCAACCGGGTCCGCTGACAGAGACCGACCAGCCGAGCGCGAGAAACTCGTCCTTGTGAATTGGGTTCGAATAGACAACGAAGACAGGCCGCGGGTCGGCCCGCCATGACTCCATAACGTTATGCGCTACGAGTCGAATGATGCTCGAATCGAAAGGATTGAACAAATAAACGAGCAGAGGACCGGACGGAAAGTCGAACTGCGTGGCATCGCCAGTGACAACCTCGATATCCGATCTCAGGCCCTTGGCTGCCGCGATCGCCAGGTTCTTCCGAGCGGCATCAGCAAAAGCAGGAACAAACTCGACGCCCATGATCGATCTGAAGGGCACCTCCCCTGCCAGCAAGAGAGCTCGCCCCTTCCCACAGCCAAGATCGACGAAGGTATAGTCGGCGACATGAAGGGCCAACCTGCCCAGCATGTCGGAAAACTGATCGGGATCCGAAGCGATGTGCGCCAATCCATGCCTGGCATTGTCACCGACAATCTCCGTGACATCCGCGAGACTTTGAACGCCACCTGTATCGGTGCCGTATCTGGCATCGAATTCGGCGTCGGAGCGCTGCTTTTCCTTACGCCAAGCTGACAACTCCCGATCACGAATCCCGGCGCGCCTCAGAATGCGGCGAAACAGCTCGGCCGCTCCAAAGTCGGCGTAAACAACTGTCACGCGCTTGATGTTGTACTGAAGAGCATGGAGCCGTCGAAACACACACCGTCCCTCTATCAACGGGCATATAGTTGCCGTGTATTTCGCAATGTTGCAAGACGATGGCTGTGAAATGCCGGGAATAGTAAATCCCGATCCGCTCCAGGACTCCGCTGCAATATCTTTCGAAAGCGCTACACAGCCGAGAACGCTGAAAGAGCTACGCTGTCAATCATTCGAAACCGACGCACGATCAGGCCTCCGCTGGTCGCGGCGTCCGCCGTCGATAAGCCACAACACCGATCAATCCAAATCCGATCAGCGCCA
>CAZQMD010000479.1:0-2934 GCA_964594185.1 uncultured Afipia sp.
CGGGATAATGTTCCAGCGTCATTGCCGCGATGGCGGTCTCGCCTTCGCCGCCGCGGCAGATGCCGGAGAAGCTCACCACCGCGCCGATGTCGGTGTTGCTTTTGGTCAGCGCCGCGATCTCAGCTGCGATGTCGAAATCGGCGGACTGGATGCGAATGGTTACGGGCGTCGCCATGGAAGCTTCTCAGATTTGCGCATGATCTTGTCGGAAAACCGGTGCCCACTTTTCCGGATCATGCGCTACCCGCCGGTCATCGGCGGGAAGAACGCAATCTCGCGCGCACCCGCAATCGCCGTGTCTGACTTCACATGGGTATGGTCGATCGCGGCGCGGATGGTTTTCGGCGATGCGAAAGCGTTGGCGTATTCCTCGCCGCGCGCCACCAGCCACTGCATCAGGTCCGCGATGGTGCGCACATCTGCCGGCGGATCGAGCGTTTCTTCCGCTTTGCCGATCCGTTCGCGCACCCAGGCGAAATAGAGAACCTTCACCGGTCTTCCTCGGTCAGATGATGGATTCCTGCGCGCAGGTAATCCCATCCGGTGTAGATGGTCAGGATCGCCGAAATCCACAGCAACACGATGCCGATCAGGATGGTCGGCGGCAGGATCATTTCGCCTGCTTCGCCCGCGATCAGGAAGCCGATGGCGACGAGCTGCACCGTGGTCTTCCATTTCGCCAATTGTGACACCGGTACGCTGATGCGGATGGCAGCGAGATATTCGCGCAGGCCCGACACCAGAATCTCGCGGCAGAGGATCACGATGGCCGCCCACAGCGACCAGCCGCGAATGGTTTCATCGGCCGCCAGCATGAGCAGGCACGATGCCACCAGAAGCTTGTCGGCAATCGGGTCCAGCATTTTGCCGAGCGACGACGACTGATCCCAGATCCGCGCATAGTAGCCGTCGAGAAAATCGGTAATGCCCGCGGCAATGAACACGAACAGCGCCACCCAGCGCAGCCACAGCGGCGCACCCATGATGGACTGCGCATACATGCAGCCGATCACCACCGGGATGGCGGCGATCCGGGAGTACGTCAGAATATTGGGCAAAGACAGCGAGCGCTTTGCTGGCTTCGGGGCGGCGACACTGGTCATGCCATTACCAATACTGCGAAAGTGTCCGCGTCAACAGCCCAGGTTGTGCATTTGAGGGCCTCAAAGCGAAGATGACAGTGGAACGATCAGCCGCTGCCGGGATGGAAGAAATCGAAGATTTTACGCGCACTTTCAGCGCTGACGCCCGGAACCTTGCCGAGATCGGCGACCGACGCCCGCTCGATCTCCTTCAGGGTCCCGAAATGATGCAGCAGCGCACGCTTGCGTGATGGCCCGATGCCGGGGATTTCCTGCAGGCCCGCCTCGCGGATGTCCTTCTTGCGCAGCTTGCGGTGCGATCCGATCACGAACCGGTGTGCCTCGTCGCGCAGGCGCTGAATGAAATACAGCACCGGATCGCGCGGCTCGAGCTTGATCGAAGGCCGATCCGGCATGAACAGGGTTTCGCGTCCGGCATCGCGGTCCGGCCCCTTGGCCACCGCAATCAGCGACACGTCCGTCAGGTTCAGGCCGGTGAAAATCTCCCGCGCCGCGTTGAGCTGGCCCTGACCGCCGTCGATGATGACAAGATCGGGCCATTGCGGCACGGCATCGTCGTTTTCCTTGTCCGGCTTCTTGCCGTCGGCGGCACTGCCGATCAGCCGCTTGAAGCGGCGCTCGAGCACTTCGCGCATCATGCCGTAGTCGTCACCCGGGGTGAGCCCTTCCGACTTGATGTTGAACTTGCGGTATTGATTCTTCAGGAAGCCTTCCGGTCCCGCGACGATCATCGCGCCGACGGCGTTGGTGCCCATGATATGGCTGTTGTCATAAACCTCGATGCGCTTGGGCACACGCGGCAGGCCGAGCGTCGTCGATAGTCCCTGCAGCAGGCGCGTCTGCGTCGCGGTGTCGGCGAGCTTGCGGCCCAGCGCCTCACGCGCGTTGGTCAGCGCGTGGGTCACCAGATCCTTCTTCTCGCCGCGCTGCGGCGTCGAAACCTCGACCTTGTGACCGGCCTTCACACACAGCGCATCGGACAACAGCTGCTGATCCTCGACGCGATGCGACAGCAGGATCAGCTTCGGCGGCGGCTTGTCGTCGTAGAACTGCGCGAGGAACGAGCCCAGCACTTCTTCCGCCGGCATGGTCTTGTCGGCGCGCGGGAAGTAGGCGCGATTGCCCCAGTTCTGTCCGGTGCGGAAGAAGAACACCTCGACGCAGGAATAGCCGCCTTCCTGATGGATCGCGAACACGTCGGCTTCCTCGACGGTGCGTGGATTGATGCCCTGCTGCGACTGGATCGCGGAGAGCGCGGCAAGCCGGTCGCGATAGAGCGCCGCACGCTCGAACTCGAGTTCGTGCGACGCCTTTTCCATCTCGCCTGCAAGTTCCTGCTTCACCAGCCGCGAACGGCCGGAGAGAAACTCATTCGCCTCGCGCACCAGTTCGGTATAGCCCGGAAAATCGATCTCGCCGGTGCACGGACCGGAGCAACGCTTGATTTGATACAGCAGACAGGGGCGCGTGCGGCTTTCGAAGAACGAGTCGCTGCACGAGCGCACGAGGAACGCGCGCTGGAGCGCGGTGATGGTGCGGTTGACCGCGCCGACCGATGCGAACGGCCCGAAGTAGCGGCCCGGCCGGGTCTGCGCGCCGCGATGCTTGAGAATCTGCGGCGCCCAGTGGTCGCCGGTGATCAGGATATAGGGAAACGACTTGTCGTCGCGCAGTTGCACATTGAAGCGCGGACGAAGTTGCTTGATCAGATTGGCTTCGAGCAGCAGCGCCTCGGTCTCGGTCGCGGTGGAAACGACTTCGACATTCACGGTCGCGGCAATCATGCGCGCGATGCGCGCGACCTGTCCGGTCGGACGTGCATAGGACGCCA
>CAZQMD010000480.1:0-2934 GCA_964594185.1 uncultured Afipia sp.
CTGCGCCTCGGTGATGAAACTGGTGTCGGCCATTGCGCTGAGCACGACCTGCGCGCGCTTCTCCGCACCTTCCGGATTGCGGTTCGGCGCGAGCCGTGACGGCGACTTGACGAGGCCCGCCAGCATCGCGGCTTCGGACAGCGAGACATTCTTTGCGGACTTGCCGAAATACTTCTGCGCTGCGGCCTCGACGCCGTAGGCGCCGGAGCCGAAATAGACGCGGTTGAGATAAAGCTCGAGAATTTCGTTCTTCGAATATTTTCGCTCCAGCCAGAGCGCGAGTTCGACCTCCTGCAGCTTGCGCTGCATGGTGCGTTCCTGGGTCAGGAACAGGTTCTTGGCGAGCTGCTGGCTCAGCGTCGAGCCGCCCTGCGAGACGCCGCGATGCATCAGGTTGGTGACGGCGGCGCGCAGGATGCCGGTGGGGTCTATTCCAAAGTGCGAATAGAAGCGGCGGTCTTCGATGGCGATAAACGCCTTCGGCAGATAAGGCGGTAGATCCTTCAGCGACACATTGGCGCCGGGCATTTCGCCGCGCGTGGCGATGACGCTGCCGTCCATGCCGGTGATCTGGATGGTCGGCGGGCGCTTGGGAATTTCCAGCGACTGGATCGCGGGCAGATGCGCGCCGACCCAGACAACGACACCGGCGACGGCAATGATCGCCCACAGGCCAAGCACAGCGCCCCAATAAATGAGACGGCCAAGGCCGGACCGTGAACGGCTTCGTGCCTTTGATTTACTGTCCTTGCGCTCGGAGGCCCGGGTTTTGCGCGGGCGCTCGCGCGGCATGTCGTCCTCCTCGTCGTCATCGACGGGGCGGCTTTTGGCGGCGCGGCGCTTTGACGGGGAGTCGTCGTCATTCCGGCCACCGATCCGGTCGCGCGGATTGAGGCGGACGCCATCGAGCGACGCGGCGCCGTCGAACTTCGGCTCCTTGCGGCCACTCTGCTTTTTACGTCCCAACGCCATTCAAACCCGTACCGATATGCCGGTGATACAGGCGTGCAGGCTAGCGATGGCGGTTTAAAGGCACGTTACGCAAAGGTTAATGCGCGTTTAGATGTTGCGTTTTGAGCCTCGGACAAATGGCTTCGGTTGAAACAGAGCCTGAACAAAGTGGGCCGCCGTCCGCTTCAGTTCTTTCCGGTTGTGATGGATTCGTTCCATGACGGCCAATCCGCGCGTGAACGTCACGATCAGGTCGGCCGCGGCGTCAGGCTGGATTGCCAGGACCGCCTTTGCATCGGGGCGCGAGAGCGCCGTGGCAAGCAGGGACGTCAGATCTCCGATCAGCCGTTTGACGCGTGCCTCGACGGCTGGTCCAGCGATATCGAGGTCGATTGCGGTTTTCGTGGTGAGACAGCCGCGCGCGGGCGATCCGCCGGTCATGTTGGCGATGGCGGTCTCGAAGAAGGCGTCCAGTGCCGTCCGCGCGTCGGAAGCGGCGAGCGAGCGTTGCACGGCATCGAGGAAACGTTTCGCGTAGCGATCGAACGCCAGCAGGAACAGCTGCTCCTTGTCGCCATAGGCGTTGTAGAGACTGCCGCGCTGGATTCCGGTCGCCTGCGCGAGATCAATCATCGATGTGCCGGCAAGACCCTTGCGCCAGAAAACATCCAGCGCATCGGCCAGCATCTCGTCTTCATCAAACTGGCGTGCTCCGACCATGAAAGGACGCTAGGTCATTCTTGACACTGATGTCAAGAATGACCTAGCGTCCTGCAACGTTGAGGGAGAAGCCAATGACCGGCCATATCGATCCGACCAAGGAAATCTTCGCGGCATTTCGCGAGAACAGCCGTCCGGGTCCGATCCACATGCTCAATCTGGTGCGCTTGCATGCGCAGGCGCGCTATCCGGACGGGCGCAAGGCGACGGGTGCGGAAGCCTATGCGAGTTACGGGCGCGAAAGCGGGCCGGTGTTCACCCGGCTTGGCGGCCGGATCGTCTGGCAGGGCAAGTTCGAACTGATGCTGATCGGTCCATCATCCGAGCGGTGGGACCACTGCTTCATCGCCGAATATCCGAGCGTTGCTGCATTCGTGGAGATGATCCGCGACCCGGTGTACCGGGAAGCGGTCAAGCATCGTCAGGCCGCGGTCGAGGATTCGCGGCTGGTCCGTACCGCGCCGATGCAGGTCGGCGCGACGTTTGGTGAGATTCCGGACTAGCGCGTGAGGCAAAGCAGAATGAGCGCAACGATAGCGGGAAGCGCCTGTACGATGATGATTTTCTTGCTGACCGAATAGCCGCCATAGAGTCCGGCGGCGATCACGCAGAGCAGGAAGAACACCTTGATCTGGAAGCCAAAGGCCGGATTGGGATGAAGCAGACCCCAGATCAGACCGGCGGCAAGGAAGCCATTGTAGAGGCCTTGATTCGCAGCAAGGACCGCCGAGGCCTGTGCCTTTTCGATCGTGTTGCCGAAGGTCGCGAGACCCTTCGGCTTGGTCCAGAGAAACATCTCCAGCACCAGAAAATAGATATGCAGCGCCGCCACCAGCGCGGTCAGACCATTGGCAATCAGGCTCATTGCAATTCCCCCAAAAAGAGCCGGAACCCTAGCAGCAAGCACGGCGATTGCCGAGGCCTTGATGTTGTCGGAAAACGGAAAGACTTCACCGGCTTCCCCGGCCATCATGGGCGAAACAGGAATTCAGGGAGCCCGTGATGGCCGAAAAGCAGACACAGCGATTTCAGTTCGACAGGCTGGAGACGCCGATCGGGACCGCCTTGCTGGTGATTGACGATGACGGCTTCCTGCGTGCGCTGGACTGGAGCGACCATGAGGAACGTTTGCATCACTTGCTGCGGCGGCACTACGGCGACTATGCGCTGGATAACGCCGCCGCGCCGAAGGCGATCACCTCCCGGGTAACGGGGTAGTTTGCAGGCGGTCTGGATCAGGTGGACAAGATCAAGTGGCGAGCC
>CAZQMD010000481.1:0-2900 GCA_964594185.1 uncultured Afipia sp.
CATAACTCTTCAGCTTCGCATCAAGCTGCGGAGTCCGCGCGGACTCGAACCCCTGACGCTGCCAGAACCCCGACGAGCCATTGACCGCGATCAGCGACATGCTGGAGAACCCGCTGGCCAATGCGTGCGCCGCGAGCGACGCGACGATATCGGCCGCCGCGCCGGAGCCTCGCGCCTCGCGCGCCAGCGCCAGATCGTGGATGTAATAGGTCGTCGCTTTAGGGGGCAGTTCGCCGAGAAGAGAGTTCAGCGCCGGCGGTTCGGTTCGCAGCCATGGGTGGCTGACCACATAGGCCTCAATAACGTCGCCGCGTTCAAAGACCCGGCATCCGTCGGGATAAAGCCGCAGCCGCTCAGTGAACACAGCCGCATCCTCCGGAAACGACGGATGGATGCGCTCGGCCAACGCGTTGACAGCGGGAAGGTCGGCAGCCGACATCGCCCGCCAACGGCCGGAAGTGGATTTCGCGCTCATACCGGGCGTTTAGCATGGACCCGGCCCCCATTTCGAGACACTCCGGCAAAGAGACCAATGGGCTTCTGCGGGCTTGCCCCGGCTATCCATGTCTATAAAACCCTGCCGAAAGGCGCTGATGGCCGCCTGGCCCTGGATGTTTCACGCATGACCAAACCTCTCGCCACCCGTATCGCTCTCATCACCGGCGCATCGCGCGGCATCGGCTATGCCACGGCGCGTGCTCTGGCGCGGGCCGGCGCGCATGTCATCGCCGTGGCACGAACGCAAGGCGCTCTTGAGGAGCTGGATGACGCCATCCGCGCCGACGGCGGGACCGCGACACTGGTGCCGCTGGACGTGACCGACCTCGACGGCATCGCCCGCCTCGGTGCCGCGCTCAACGAGCGTCATGGCAAGCTCGATATCCTGATCGGCAATGCGGGCGTCGCAGGAACATCCTCGCCGCTCGGCCACACCGATCCGAAATTCTGGGACAACCTGCTCGCCGTCAACACCACCGCGAACTTCCAGTTGATCCGCTGCATGGAGCCGCTGCTGCAGAAGTCCGATGCCGGACGCGCGGTGTTCATCACCTCCGGCATCGCCAGCAAGGCGACCGCCTATATGGGTCCCTACGCGGCGTCGAAAGCGGCACTCGACGCGCTGGTGCGCGTGTGGGCGAACGAGACCGTCAACACACCGATCCGCGTCAACCTGTTCAGCCCCGGCCCTATCCGCACCCGCATGCGCGCCACCGTGATGCCGGGCGAAGACCCGATGACTCTCGACACGCCCGAGCAGGCTGCGGAATTCATTGTGCCGATGTGCCTGCCGTCGTGGACCGAGACTGGAAAGTTCTTCGACTATCCGTCGAAGACGCTCAAAGGTTTCCGCACGCCTGTCGAATAACACTCGTCGCGCCGCGCGATTGACTCTCCTCAAGTCCCCCTGTTCAATTTGCCTTAAGTCCGCACAAAGAGGCGGACGCAGATTGAGGGGAAACACAATGATTTCTAAGATCGCCGCCGCAGTTGCGGCTCTCGCAATCGTCACCTCGCCTGCATTGGCGGGTGACCCCAGCGGAACGTGGCTGCGCGACACCGGCGCGTCCAAGGTCAAGATCGGCCCATGCGGCAGCGGCGCGTATTGCGGCTCGCTGGTCTGGCTCAAGCCGGGTGTCGAGACGCCAGCTAAGGTCGGCCAGCGCATCTTCTACGACATGAAGCCAGACGGCACAGATGCGTGGAAGGGCTCGGCGTTCAATCCGGAAGACGGCAAGACCTATTCCGGCAAGATGTCGCTCTCAGGCGGCACGCTGACGACGGCGGGCTGCGCCATGGGCGGCATGATCTGCAAGTCCTCGACCTGGACAAAATCGAACTAGCCGTTGCTGTTCGCGCGCCTTCAGCGCACGTACGACATCATCCGGCGGATCATATAGTCGACATTGCCGTAGTGATGATGACGGTGGCCGCGTGCGCGCGGTGCATCGTCATCATTCTGCGCCGTGGTCGTCCGGTCCACACTGCTCATCCGCTTCGGACCGATGGCATCGAAGCTCGCCTTCTGCTCATCGGTCAGCAATCCATAGAAGCTGTCGAGCGGCGCACGAACGGTCTTCACCGCCTCCAGCATCGTCCCCAGTCGCTTGCCGACCGCCGCGAGTCGCGCAGGCGGCGTGTTCGCATCCGCGGACTGACAGGATGACTTCAGCATGTCGGATGCCTTGGCTGCAGCACTCTGCAGAGCTTCCAGTTCCTTGCGCTGGCTGTCCGTCGGGTTCACCGCCTGATCGATCGCCGCTCCCGGCCAATCGGTGACGCCCGGCTGAGAAACATCGCAATTCGGCTGCGCCGCATTCGCGGTCTGGCCGGATCGTGCGGGCCTTTGCTTCTGCGCGAGCGCGTTGAACTTCGCCTTCTGCTCGTCACTGAGAAGCCCGTAAAACTTGTCGAGCGGCGGCTGCACGGTCTGTACCGCGCTCGCCATCGCTTCAACCCGCTGCTGCATCACCGCGAGACGGCGCGGCGCTGTCAGCGCGATATCCGTGGGACACGCCGCCTTGATGTTCTGCGCCGCCTTCGTTGAGGCGTTGGCGAGATCGTCCAGCGCCGCGCGCTGCGCATCGTCGGGTTGCAGGGCTTTCTGGATTGCTTCGATCGGTAGGCCTGCGATGTCGCGGCTGTCGTCGCCGCACATCTGCGTCATGCTGGCCCGATCGTTCGAGTTCGCCGATGCATATGAATCCCGGCTGCTTCGTCCGCCCGCGCTCCTTGCGGCATGGCCCGGCAGGTAGCCGGAGTAGCCCATGAGATCGTCGTACCCGTAAGGCGCGAAGAGGCCCGCATAGATATCCGGATAACCGTAGTCCCAGAACGCAACGTCGTAATCGTAGCCCCACAGCGACTAGCCATAGATGTCATAGACCGCAAACGGCCAGAAC